>JAHLFP010000066.1 GCA_018883715.1 Candidatus Allofournierella pullistercoris
TCTCGGTCCACCGAGCCGCCCTGTTCAAAGTGCAGGTCACCAGCCTGGTATACGTTTGCCACAAAGTTCATGCGTGCGCCGGTGGCCCACTGGTTTTCTACCATCAAAAGGTTGGTTCCGGTGGCGGTTCCATCTGCATGGGCCTGGAATTTATCGTACCGGAGAAGGATATCTCCTGTGGAAAAATATCCATTGGGTATGGTTGATTCTCGCAAAATATAGTAGGTATGCTGAGAATAGTCATAGTTTGGCATCTGACAGCTACCACCCGATTGGATGGTGAGCGGCGCAATATTAATCTTCTCCTCCACCTGATAGGATTCCAGCTCTGTGTCATCGTGAACAGGATTGCCGTTGTTATCCACCGTAGCCACATACAAATCAAAACTTGCATCCGTCAAGGTGTCGCCGTGTTCATCCACCTTCATAATCTGTCCATTGACAGGTGCCATCAGGTTGAAGGACAGCACCAGATTGGAGTCCGTGTTGCCACGCTCCAGATAGAACATCTTTAGGGTGTGGGTGGTGTTGCCCGCAAAGGTATTACCCTTAAACTGAACGGTGTCTTGTTTGCCTGCTTTTTCAAACTGTTGCTTCAACGTGGTCTGCTTGGTGGTGTTGACGTTGGGATTGCTGGCACGACTTATCTTAATGTCGCCACTATTAAAGTCGATGGATACCTGCATTTCATCGTGGATACCACCCAGGTCCGCCACCAGCACATCATCAATGAAAATCCACACGTCGTCGTCACCGGCGAATTCAAACACCATGGGTCTGAAGTTGTTTTCACTGACACTTACAAGGCCGTCCATGGGCTGCTGGAATTCCACTTCCATGGAAAGGCCCAGATAATGGTTGATGATTTGATTCAAGGAATTTATACTTTTGGGCTGGAGGATACCATTTGCATCCACACTTCCAAAAACCTGGGCACCAGTATTAAAAGGGAAGAACTGTCCATTGGGAGAAGAACCACCCTTGTTGATGCCCCAGTTGTTGTATATCCGAAACCGATTGGTGCTGTAGTCATACTCCGCAAAATTTTCATGGCTATCATAGCGGTAGTTGCCCACTTCATCGATTTTCAGCATGCCTTTTACATCGGTAAATGCTTTGCGCACACTTTCAAAGCCGATCATGGCTGGGTTAAAGAGATAATTCAGACTTTCCTCCGGGTCATAGGAATAAGAATAGCCTGTATTTCCATATGCAAATGCAGGATTATCCCCCAACTTGAAGGTATTTTTTAGGTTCAGCTGGGGAAATCCATCCGCCCCAAGAGTATCTCGTACCAAATTAGCCCGTTCTCCACCAGATGTTCCTGTCCAAGCATTCCAGGAATCGGCACCACCACTTTTATCAAATGTCAAAGCATGACTTTGGTAGCCAGAGCTTGGCAAAGCCGCATTTATGCCTGTTAAATATGTATATCCATTGGTCTTGTAATCACTGTTTATAACGTCATTTGCAAAAAACACAGGGAAGGCATAGTCAAACAGATTGATGGTCACGTTAGCCGGGCTAACCGTGTCAATCAGTCCTGCATCCAGCTGCTCCCGGCTGACCTGAGCCTTATTTTGGTTGCTTCCAAGGGTCATTTGCATGGTCAAGGAATTGCCCGGAAGCTGCCACTCCTTGCCTCTAAACTGCTCTGGATTCTGCCGTGCATATACATCAACCTGGTTCTGAATAAGTGCTTTATCCAGCTGGATGGTTAGTTTCTCACCTTCAAAGTTAGCAGTCTGAATTGCGGCAAGCAGTTCATTTCCGTTGGTGATGGTATCATACACATTGGTAAGGGATACAACCGCCTTTTCCCCTGACCCATAGGTAAGGGTCAATTCCGAACATACCTGATTCAGGATGTCTCGCAAGCCTTCCAAACTGTAAGCCCCATTGGCTAAAAATGGATTGTAGCTTTTTGTAGCTTGAACCAGATTGAGCTGCTGTGAACCACTCAAGCTGTAACTGCTCCATCTGACAGATGTGGGCTGTTGCGAAGCCAAAGTATCCACTCCTGGCTCTTCCAACGGGTCAGCTTCTTCGTCGGTATTTTCCTCGTCCTCTATTTCGGAATCCGCTTCTGTCTCATCCTTCTCTGGCTTAGAGGAATCTTCTTCCGCCTGACTGGATGCGCTCTCTGCGGGCAGAGAACTGCTGGAAGAACTGAAATCAGCATCCTGCTCCGGCTGTTCTGTAGGCTCAGAGTCCGTCTCCACCTGGGACTGGGCCGGAGTCTGCTCCTCGCTTTCCTCGGTACTGGTGCTATCGCTTTCGGACACAGCACCACTGTCCGGCTGGCTGGATACCACACCAGACTCTGCACTTACATCGCTATCCGGCTGAGACTGACTGCTGTCCGGTGTGCTTTGGGGCGACTGCTCCTCCCCTGTTTGAGAGGAATCTCCGCCCGGCTGGTCACCAGTTTGCTCCGGCTGAGATTCAGATGCAGGCTCACTTTCCGGTTCAGTCACTGCACTGTTCTCCTGCCCGGTGGGTAGCTGAAAAACCAACTCCTGTTCCGACTGGCTGTCCGACTGAACCACCGCCGAGACGCCTGAGTTTGCGGTGTCTCGTTCCGTTGCACCCACAGGCACACCGCTTAAAGCGATTGCCAAGGCCAGGACACCCGCAAGCCACCGATACCGGAATTTGTATCGCCTTGCGCCAGAATCCATTCCATGCTGATGCATATTTTACCCTCCTGTTATTCCCAAGCGCCATGAAAAATCTGCTGTTCCATTGCTACTTTTTCCGTTGTCGAACAGGCATTCCATCTCCCATGGCATGGGGCGTGCATTTGATTCGCTAATCCATTCTATGCTATAAGCGTACCACGCTGTATCCAAAAAAAGCAACCTTATTTTTATGAACTTATTTTTAATTTTGTTGTTTGTTGAAATCCACGAAACATTCTGTTTTTATATGGACTTATAATTCGTACCAACCGTAAAATTCAGCTATATACCGAAATACAACATGGATAATTCGCCTATCATAAAATTACAATTGTTGTGTTTTTCTGAAAACATCGTTGTTCATAATTAAATTTTGACCCTACATTTTTCCGTTATCCTTGGCATTTTGCAATAAATGCCGGGAAATGCTTATAATTTTTTGTCAATCTATCGTCAGCGAACAAGAATAAGTAAAATTGCACAAAAAAAGCCACATATCCAGATTGATTCTGGGGTATGTGGCTTCAACTATTTCGTCAATGTGCGTTTTTTTGGCTCAGTTCTTGGTAAAGTTGCTGGGTTTCCTCGGTTGTAGGCTCATTAACCACAATCAGCTCCCCTTCTGTTGTCCAGATAAGCACCACCGCCGAACAAGAGGTATGGGTATACCGCAGATAAGCTCCGTATTCGTCACAGGCAAAATCCCCCATGTTTAGCACCATATTGCCATAGCCGTTGACTCGGGTGTCGTTGGTAAAGTAGTGCCTTTCATCGGCGAGGTATTCCAGCGTCTCCATGTCCTCGTACAAAACCCCCATATCCGACCAACCATTTGCCTGAACCATCATCTCATCCGACTGTAGACTAATATCCAACGACCCAGCCAGGAGCACCCAGGCGGTAAATGCTGTACTAGCAACTAAGATAATCAGTGTAATGACGGCAGTTTTTTTACCGTTAAAGGGTTTATCATGCATATCCCTCTCATTGTGCTTTTTATAATACGAATAGGAATAGGCCAAAGGCAGGATACCAATCGCCAAAATAAGAATAAAATTTGCCAGTTGCACCACACGCACAGGCAGGAAGGAAAGCAGTAAAGCCAGAAAGCCCGCCGCCACCCAAACTTTGCCTGCAAAGCGGTGGGTTGCGTTCCAGTTGTCCTCGCTGTTCAGCGTCCAGTAAATGCGGACACCAATGGTGTGGTTGGGGCTCATTTTTGGCATATAGTTGCCAATGACAATGGCCAGCAAGCCTTCTACCACGCAACTAATTCGTGCAACAACGGAAATATCATGAGCGCCAATTATCGCAATGGTCATGGTCTGGCACATAAGGGAAAGGACGGGAAGAATCCAAAGTGCCAGACGCATTACCTTGGGGCTTTGATTCTGGTTGGATGGGTCTTTCATAATAAATAGGTATACCACCCACATGGTGACATAAAAAATCACCCCTGTCCACAGTAACATCCCCCAATGTTCCAGGTCAAACAAAATAGGAATAAAAAACAGTGGGGTGGTTGCAAGGATGTTCCAAAGATAACTTTTGCGATTGTCAGTTTGTTTCATCTTTCTTTCCCTCCTGTAAATCCATCATCCAAAGAAGCGTTTCTTCCAATACCGACGCGTTTAGCTGATAGCAAATCTGCTTGCCCTTGCGGGTGTCCCGTACCAAATCCGCTTCTTTCAGCACCGCCAGATGCCTGGAAATAGCCGCACCGCTGATGGGAAATTGGCCTGCAATCTCCCCGGCAGTGGATGGCCCTTTTTTCAAAAGCTGTAAAATCTCCCGCCGGGTGGGATCTGCCAAAGCCTTCAGTGTGCTTTGCAGTGACATAGTATCCTCCTTTTACATCTTAACTACACCGGCTTGCGTCGGCTCGTTCATTTAATATTTAAGTTAAATGTTAAATTTAGTGTACCACCCTATTATGGCTCTGTCAAGGAGTTTCAGAAAATTGTAGGCTTTCAATTTTAAGATGGATTGAGGGGATGTTCCACGGTAAAAACACTGCCCTGTCCCACCTGGCTTTCCAGCCGGATGGTACAGCCTGTCATTTCCAGTATCTTTTTCACCAGTGCCAAACCCAAACCGTTTCCCAGGCAGGCACGAGAGGTATCTGCCTGGTAAAACTTATCAAAAATATGCCGTTGTTCCTCCCATGAGATACCGCAACCGGTATCCTGTACCGTCACAACCGCCTTATCCCCTTTCCGCTGTACCGAAACCGACACTCTGCCGCCGGGCGGAGTAAACTTGATGGCGTTAGAAATCAGGTTGTTCCACACAAGGCTCATCCAGTCCGGGTCGCTTATCACCATCACCTGTTCCTCCAGATGGGTTACAAGCTGGTATGCATCGCTGTGCCAAACCTCCTCGAAGTCCAGAAGACACTCACACAGTTGCTCTGACAAGTCATAGCACACTTTTTCCGGTTTCACCTGCTGATTTTCCAGACGGCTGAGTCTTAAAATATTGGATACCAAATCGCTTAGCCGTCTTGTGGCACGCAAAATAGACCCTGCGTATTCCTTTTGCTCTGTTTGAGTTAAACCGGGCTGGGATAACAAGGTGGCGTAGTTTTGAATCACCGAAAGGGGGGTTTTTATCTCATGGGATACGTTGGAAACAAAATCCGTTCGCAGGGTTTCCATGCAGGAAAGCTCCCGGCTCATCTGGTTCATACAGTCAATAATTTGGCGCAGTGCCGCATCGCTTCTCTCCGCCACGCTGGAAGGTATTTGCACTGAAAAATCCCCCTGCATCATTTTTTCGGTGGCTTTTGTAATCTGCCCCAGTGCCCGCTCCACTGCCCAGCTGCGGCGCAGGTGATACAAAAGGGTGAACAGCAGGGTAATCACCATCACGTTGGCAAAGGTAAGCCATGCCGCAAACCCCAGATTGTCCACACTCCACTGTACATCCATCTGCTGTGCCAGCACGGTCAAAAAAAGGCTCATGCAACAAGCCACTGCAAAGGCGATGATAAGAAAAAACACGATGTAGCTGTACAAAGAACTTTTCAACTTTGGGGAATGTGGTTTACTCATCCAATCACCGCCTTATACCCCAGTCCATGCACTGTTACAATCTCAAAATCCTTGCAATGAGAAAACTTCTCCCGCAGTTTGACCATATACACATCCACCGTGCGAGGTCCGGCAGAGGAGCCACTGTCCCAAAACTCATCCATCAGCTGAGAGCGGGTGAAGGTTTTTTTGGGGTAGGACAGCATCTTGTACAGCAGGTTAAATTCCCGCACGGTCAAGGCTATCGGCTCGCCGTCAAGATAGGCGGAACGCTCCTCTGCATTTAGAACAAGCTGACCAACCACAAGCTGCTTACTGGCGGCGATTTTGGCACGACGCAGTAGGGCTTGTATCCGCAGCAGCAATTCTTCCAAGTCAATAGGCTTCACCATATAGTCGTCAATCCCACTACGAAAGCTCCGCTGTTTTGCCTGAAAATCCTCCCGTGCCGTAACCACCAGAAAGGGGATTTCCTGGTTTTGCTGGCGCACCGTCTGGACAAATTCAAAGCCGCTGATTTGTGGCATCATCAAGTCGGACACAATTAGGTCAAATACCTCTCCCCCATACATGGCATCGTATGCCTGCTGTACCGTGTGACAGCCCACCGCTTGATATCCATTTTGATTCAAAAACATACAAATTGTACGGTTCAGTTCGTGGTCATCCTCCACCACCAATATCCGAAACATACCACAACCCTCCCTTTTGGTTCTATTATAGCAGAATTCAATTGACATTTTATTTGTGGCACAAAAAAAGAAAGCGACACCGCCGCTTTCTTTTCCGGAACTGTTCACTCCAAACACCGGGGTTATCCCTGCATAATTTTTTGGCTCAAGCTTTGAATTTGTGCCGCATACTGAACCCGGCGATTTTTCAGGATGGACTGGTAGATGGGCAAATTCACCGCCATCATGGTAATACCCAAGATGCCCAGCAACATTCCCGGAAACATGGGACGATTTATCTCCAGCCACACCGGCAAATCTGTCAAAATCAGACTCATGCCACTGCCAAGCAGCAATGCGCCCAAAGTTCCAAAACAAGATGCAAAAAGGATGGCGGGACGCTTTACCTCTCTGTCCAGTGCTCGTAGTTCATCCATTTGACTATCCCCACGCTCCATATATTGGGAGCAGATTTTTTGCGCTTCAAAAACTCTATCCTGCTGCTTCATACCGTTACCTCTCCTTGTTCAAAGTTGATATTGGTAGAATACCACCTGGATGTTTTCAGCCTGTTTGTGAGTTGTTAAAATAATATGAAAATTTCCCCTTTGGCATTCTGCCAAATTCCCCACTTTATCATTAAAACTCCCCTAGCTGTGAGGAGTCAGCCAAGGGAGTATGTTACGCTTGCTATCTCTGGTCCGAACATGTCTGTCCGCGTTTGTCACCATTTAAAAAACATTGGTTTCTTTCTCCAGGGCAACGTCACACTTTTGCAGACGTTGCTATTATGCTATCACAGGGTTAACCCAGCACCTTGTGAAGCATATCATACAGCAGTTTCCCCTCTTGTGGGGTCAGGTTGATGCATCCCGCAATTTGTAGGGGAATTTCCACTGCCTGTTCCTTGAGTTTTTCGCCCTCTTGTGTGAGAGTGACCACCAAACTGCGCTCGTCTTTTTCCGAGCGTACACGAGTGACAAAGCCTTTGTATTCCAGCTTTTTCAGCAAGGGGGTCAAGGTGCCAGAGTCCAGGTACTCGCCCAGTTCCTTGACGGTGAGCTGTTTTTTCTCCCATAAAACCAGCATGGCAATGTACTGGGTATAGGTCAGGTCAATCTTATCAAGCAACGGCTTGTAGCGCTTCACAATTTCCCGGGAAGAGACATACAGCAGAAAACAAAGCTGATTTTCCAGCTTGAGCGCATCGTAGTTTGTATTTTCCATTTTTAACTTACAGGCACTCCTTGATTTTTGCCTTCAAGCTCTTCATATCGGTGAGCTCAAAACGGGCCACAATCTCGCCGTTGCGGTCGATGAGGAACTTGGTGAAGTTCCATTTCACATTGCCGTTGTTCTTGTAATCCTTGTCGTTCTTCTTCACAACACCGGACAGCATTACTCCAGCAGGAGAAATACCGAAGCCCTCAAAGGTGGTGTTCTCGGTCAGCCAAATGTATTTCCATTTGTCAACACCATTGTGGATAGATTTTTTCATTTTATGCAAAACAACTGAATGGACAAGGCCCTTTATGTCAAAATAATCCCCCGGAGAAGGAATAGCCCTTCTCCGGGGGATTGTTATAGTACAACGCCTTTGATTAACAGCGAAATGGTTCCATCCGGTGCGTTGATGAACTCCACCACGTCGTTTTCCTTATAAAGAAGGCTGGTGGGGATTTTCATCTCGATGCCGCTTGCGGTTTTGATGGATTGGTACTCCATCTTTTTGATTTTGGCCGAGGGCACGGATACGGTTTCTTCCATGGGAAGGCTTGCGGTTTCCAGTTCGTCTGTAAAAGAGGAAACTGCCAGAGGGAATTCCTCCTGCAACCGCTCCTTAATTCGAGCCACTTCCAGCTCCCCTTCTCCTGCCACGGCTTCCTCACAGAAGATATTGGCAATCTGGCTGTCCAGCACCACTTCCTGCTCCGGATAGGCTTCTTTTACCGCCTGCTGGGCCGCTTTTTGCACCGTTTGCAGTTTCACACGCTCTGGTGTAGCTTGGGTGGACTGTAAAATACGGGTGGAAAGGTAAAAATCTTTCACACCGTCTATCTCGTACTTTTTTTCCACCAGTTTGATTGCACCATCTGCCAGGTTAATGATAACCGACTCCTCCGCTTTTCCGCTGGCAGGCGGAAGAATCGTCCGCTGTTTAATCAGTGCATTGTAATGCTGACCCTCAATCTGCTGATAAAAATGGGCATAGGCTGTTTTGTAGTTCATCTTCAACAGTGCCAGGCATTCCTGTCCCTCGATGGTTGCATACAGTACCAGCAAATCCGCATTGGGGATAGCGGGATTCTGCCGCATGGTTTCAAAGAACAGGCTTGCAATCTGTTTTGAGCATTGAACAAAATCCTCATTTTCATGAATCAAGGGCGGAAATGCTGAATCCTCCAGAAAGGAACAGTTCTTTACTGCATCGTTGGTATATGCTTTTTCCAGATGGGTGGCTAAGTAGTCTACGGTCTCCCCTTCCAGGTCCAGCAATCGGTCTGAAAACACCGGAGCACCTGCTCCAGAATCCAACACATGCACAATCGCCTTAAAAATCTCTAATTCCAATGGATGTTCCCTTCTTTCCTGCGTTTCTTAGGCTATTATATCGGATTTTTGCCCAAAAGCATAGCCCTTTTATAGCAAAACCCCCGCTGCAACATCATGCAACGGGGGTTTTCGTGTTATGAACCGTTATCCGGAAAAATCGACTTACTGTTCAGTAGGACGACGCATCAAGATAACAACCAAAGCTACCACAGCCAAAACAGCCACGACACCAGCTGCAATCAACAGCGGGTTCACAGAGGATTTCTCCTGCTGGGCGGTGGTCTCTTCGCTTTCGGGCTGGCTGCTGGAAGCGGGTTCTTCGGATGCAACCTCGCTGGAGGAAGCGGCAGGTTCACTGCTTGCTACCTCGCTGGAATCCACCACTTCACTGCTGGAAGAAGCAACGGGCTTTTTGCCAGTGCTGGGCTTCGCAGGTGCCACTGCTCCGCCAGTGCTGGGTACAACAGCTGTACCAGACTGGTTGCTACCACCCTGTTCCTGGCTGGTTGCAGGTGCATTAGGGGTAGCAGTTGCTTCCGGGGTAGTTACACCGGGAGCGGGCGTTGCAGTTGCACCCGGCGCCGCGGTGGGAGCAGGAGTCTGCTGTACGCCGGGAGCGGGCGTTGCAGTAGCGGAAGGAGCAGAGGTGGGGGTTACTTCCGGCTGCTCAGGAGAAAGTTTGCCAGAGGTAAGTACGGTATTCTGCTGCTGCATGGTGGGGTACACAGTGCTAGTTCCACCGGAAATCAGAATCAAACCGGAGTGGTCATCCTTCTGCTCCATACCGCCTGCGGAAACGCTTACTTCCAGATAATCCTCATTGGTGCTGGTAACCTGGATGGTGCCCAAAGTTACAGTATCCTTGCTGAAAATGCTGTCCTCTGCACCTGCGACATACACAGTCAGAACCTGGTTGGACTCGTCATAGTCATACCGCTGGATGGTACCGGGGAGAGCCTCGTCAAAGACGAAGCTCACCTCGGCCTGATCCAGAGAACCTGCTACGACCTGAACATCCAGTTCCATCTGCAGAGCGTTAATGTCTTCACCAGCGCCACTGTTGTTCAGGGCAACAGTAACCTGTGCCTGATCGCCACTGGACTGGAAGGTGGTAGCAGCATCGGTGGCTGCCAACGCCTGAAGCGGCAGTGCCAAGGACAGCAACAAAGCCGCACACAGACCTTTAATCTGTTTGTTCATGGAATTCTCCTTTTATTTTGCAGGAATACCAATTAAGAATTGGCAGTGATGGTCAGCTGGGGCAGCTCAGCAGGCAGGGTAGCCCACAGAGAGTCACTTACCAAGCGCTGGCCATTGTTGGTCTGGGCGTCATCCACACGGTACAGTTCCACACGAACCTTCTCGGGTTTTACTGCATCTGCATCAATCCAGTATACCCAGCGTCCGTCGGAGGTGTTAGCCAAATCGCCCTCTTCGGGTACAGGTGCCAGAATAATCTGGTTAGACTCGCCTACACCATTCTCGTCATAGCCCACAATCTTGCCGTCCTGGTCGTACAGGATCACTGCATTAAATGCAGGGTTGCCCTTGTAAGAACCAGTGAACACGATGGAACCGGCGGGAATGGTGTCGCCTTCGGTGCTGTAAACGTAATCCTTGCTCAGGATACCGATGCCATCTGCAAAGATTTCCACGTTGTCACCGGTGGGGCCAAGCACGTCCAGCTCGGTGATGCTTACGGTGGTATCGGTCAAGAATACCAGACGCATTGCAGTTGCACCGCTGGTGCGCAGCCAGCCGTCCTCAGTGGTGAAGTAAACGGTGGAAGCACCAGTGCTTTCGATGCGGTTTACCTCGGTGGAAACTGCAGTCCACTCGCCGTTCTCCAACAGCTGAACCGCAAACTCGCCCTGGGGCAGAGTCTGGCCAGCAGCCAAGGTGAACTTAAAGCCGGTTACGCTCAGTTCCTTACCAAAGTTTATCTCAATGGTGGGCTGTTTGCCGTTGGCAGTACCCACGAAGGTGGTACCCAGGTTGTTGTCCACAATCAGGTCAATGGCGGATACAACAGTGGGCTGGTTGTTGGCGCCGGGGTTAAAGCCGTTGTCGGGGTTTTCTGCATCAGGTACCACAACGGTATCCTGAGTGGAAACCATGTTGGTGGTCACAGTCCAAGTGGACTTCTTGTGGCTACCGTCATGGGATACCTTCACTGCGTCAAGTTCCAGAACCGCGGACCGGTTGGTGAACTGGTCGATGGCCACAACCTGGTAGCTGAATACACGGTTGTTGATGGTGTTTACAGTGTCGGTGAAGGAGGCAGAGCCGTCTGCATTTGCCAGAACAAAGCCCACGTTCTGAACCTCGCGCTGACCGCCAGAAATCATCACACGGTTGATTTCGTAGCCCAGCAGGCTGCTGGAAGCAGTGCCCTTGATGTCCAATTTCACCTGGTTTTGTGCCAGACCATTCTGCAAGCCACCCTGGGTTACAGTTACCTGGTCCTTGGTGACAACCTGCTTACCGGTAAAGGTCTCAGCAGAGGGGTTGTTGATGCGGAATGCCTGTGCATCGTCGTTGATGTAGAAGATTGCGCGGGTTTCAGCAGGCCACTGGCTCATGTAAGCGGCAGTCTCTGCGTCAATCTCCATGCCCCAACGGGTGAAGAACTCGGTCAAATCCTTCTGAGCGGCGGCACTTGCCAGACGCATCAGGTTCTGATCGGGTACATTGCTCAGGGTCAGTGCCACGCCATTTTCAGCAGCCACGGGAGCGGCGGCGGGAGTACGGGCGTAGGTATCCACACGAGCAAAGAACAGGTTGGACACAACCTCGTCGTAAGTGTTAAAGGTCTTGTAGGTGAAGTAGTTGTCATAGGCCAGACGCAACTGCCAGTACATACCCAGCTGGGTTGCTACGTTGGTGTCACGACCCAGAACACCGGAAGTCACCTTGTCATAGATTGCATCGTACTTAAAGCGGGTGCCGCTGGTGCCATAGGTGGCCATCTGTGCAAAGTAGTTGTTGGTAATCTCTGCCACAGCATAAGCGCCCTGGTTGATGTCGTGGCCAATTTCGTGACCAATACCCCAACCAAACAGGCTGCCGGAGATAAAGTTGCCCATGTCGTCAGCAACCAAAGGCTGTCCGCTGACAACACCAGGGATGGAGCCCCAAGCAATACCGATGTGGTTGCCGGAAGCGTACATGAACGCACCAGCAAACATGCGCATGAAGCGGATGTTCAGATGCTGAGAGGGTACACGGTTGATGGCGCTGGGTGCGTCCTCGGTCAGACCCTTGTGCTGATAGAACAGCAGAATCAGGTCGTCCATGGCCTGTACGCTGTTCACCAGATTCTGAGCCTTTTCCTCGGTGGTACCGGTTCCCAGACCTGCCAGAACCTGCTTTGCGCTCAGAGAGTACAGCATGGTATCCGCCATAATCTCAGTTGCGCCCAGGATACACTCCTGCTGGTTGTAATCGTAGTGTACGTTTGCATTGCTGCTGTTCTGGTGATGCTCTGCATGCTCCTGTTCCAGCTTTGCAACGTAGGCTTCCAGCTCCTGCACATAAGCGGTAGCCAGAGCCAGACGCTCTGCGGCATCCTCAACCTTGTACAGGTCCAGCATGGGGATGCGGTTGCCGCCCTCTACACGAACGCCATACTTGCTTTCGGTGCTCTGTCCAGCATAGTAAACATACAGGGAGCCACCCTTTTCAAAGTCCTTGCTTACGATAGCAGGGATGGTTACAGTGTTTGCACCCACCTTCAGACGGGCAACCTGCTTCATAAAGCTGCCGGACTCTGCATTGTGCTGGGTTGCAACCAGATACAAATCGGTGTTTGCACCTACCTGCATATCGGGGTTACCAACATAGATGGTAACTTCCTCACCAGCGGCGGCTACAATGCCCAGAGGCTGCCAGGGGTTCAGGCCAGTGAAGCCCAGTTTGCCATCTGCATAGCCGGATACGTTGGGGCCCATAGCCTCGATATGCTGTACCTCGCTGAGAGCTGCTGCATTCTTGAATAGCGCAATGGCGGTATCCAGCTCACGACGCAACTGGGTGTAGTTGGGGTGCTTCTCCCCACTTTCTGCATCGGGGGTTTCCAGACGCACACTCAGCTCATCCAGCTGCTCCTGAGTCACATCGGAGCGGATGGTGGTGTGGTACTGGTCCTCGTACAGACCCATAATGTCCTCACGGATGCTGTTGTAGCCGAAGAAGCGAATTTCGCCAATCTTCATGCCACGGATGTTGTACAGGTTGCTGAAGCCCAGCAATACCTTGCTGGTATCAACCTGACGGTGGAAGGAAACATAGCCAAAGCGACGGTTGTTTTCATCCACCTTAATGGAAATGGTGTAGTCTTCCTTGGCAAGTTCAACACGGTTGCCGCTTGCATCCCAGTAGTACACCTTGGTGCCCAGGATGTTGCCGTTGGTGGGCTCTGCAAAGCTAAAGCCACCCAGCTGCAGTACCTGGTCAAACTCTACCTGGATACCCCAGCTGCCTGCATGGTAAGAAACACCGAAGTCCCAGTCAGGGCTATAATAATAGGTACCTTGGTCGTTGTCGAACAGACCCAGTGCGGAAACAGCATCACCTGCATCCAAGGGGCTGTCGATCATAGCACTACCGCCGGCTTCGCCGATGCGGTATGCGTCCTTAATGTGGCTGGTCAACTCGCCTACCTTACCCGGTTTGTTCAAGGTCAGGTAATTGGGCAGTTTTGCCTCCAGCAAGGAAACAGTCTTAGCGGTGGAAGGAATGGAGTGGGGGCCATCACCCAGGTCGTTGGTACCGTATACCACAACCTCGTACTCAGTGGCATCCTCTAGATTTTCCAGACGATAGCTGTTGGTAGCCAGACCGGTCACAGCCTGGATGTAATCCCCACCCTCTGTCTTCTTACGGTACAGAACGGTGTAGCTATCGGTATCCTTCATATCTTTCCAGCTCAACTGGATGTGCTTATAGCCGCCAGTTGCTTCCAGGTTATCCGGAGCATCCGGTAACTTGGTTACGATGGGGCTGGCCACAATCGCATCGGAGTAGGGGCTCTTCCAGCTGCCGTTTACGGAACGAACGCGGATGGTGTAATCCTCGCCGTTTACCAGCATTTCGTTGTTCAGTTGGGTAATTGTCAGGCTGTTGGTGCTGCTGCGGATGACAACCGTAATGGGAGCCGCACCCTTCTTGATAGCACCTACTACCTCTACTTCGTAGCCGGTTACGTTGGCGGCAGCCTTCCAGCTCAGACGAATTTCCTTATCGCCAACCTGGGCAGCCAGATCGGTGGGGATGTCCATTTCCGGCTCAGGGATACGCTCGTCCATGCCGTTCACGAACTCAACCTTGGAAATCTCAGCCAGGTTGTTGCTCTGAGTCTTGGTAATGGTCAGGGTAATCTTCTTAACCGCTACCTGCTTGCCAAAGTTCACCTCAACCTTGCCATCCACAACGAAGACGGTGGGGGTGGAGCGGAACAAGGACAGCAGAGAGAAACTGCGAGCCTTGCTGGCTTCACTGAACGGAATGCTTTCGGTGGTGCCATCCTCCAACTCTACGGTAATAACACCCTCAGAGATGCCGTTGCCGCTGCCACTGCCGGAATCAATGGTGATACCGTCCATCTTGGCCTGAGTACCGTTATTGGTATTCTCTGCAAAGTTGAAGGTTACCTCAACCGGGTTTGCTTCGCTGATGGGCTGCTCGTCCACAGGCTGCAACACCACTGTGCCCTGCTGGTTCAGCAGTTCTTCCACAGAACCCTCGGTCATGTTGGTGCCTTCTGCTACGGTGGGCTTGATGACTTCATTGGAAACACGCTTCTCCACGCTGGAGTAAACTTCGTCCTTCTGCTGTTCCTCTTTGCCTTGCAGGTTGGATGCCAGATACTGCACATCCACCAGGTTTACCTCGCCATCGCCATTCAGGTCGGCCTGAACAGCGCCGCTGGCAACGCCGGCAATCACAGCATCCACGTCCTGGCTGTCCAGTACGCCATCCTGGTTTACGTCACCCAGACGCAGCATACCGCCATGGACATCGCCCTCAAACTGCACAGCGCCAGTGTAAACGGTTACACGGCTGTATGTACCAGTTTCCAGAACAACTTCCTGCGTATAGGTGGCAAATCCGGGAGCGGACACTACTACCTTGTAGCTTCCAGGCTCCAGAGAGCCAGTCTTCAAGTGAAGCTGTTCGCCCTCGTCGCTCTGTGCATTGGCGCTCAGGATGCCCTGAACTGCCTCTGCCACGGGTACGCCGTCCTTGTACACCTGCATGGTGAAGGTCACGTCCCGACCCATGGTCATGGCAGACTGCACCAGCAGTTCAACGCCTGCGGTGTTGTCGCCCAGAACGACCATCTCTTCCACGTTCTCCTCGGGTTCCTCTTCCTGTACTTCGGAAGTGCTGTCCGAATCTGGCTGGCTGGAAACCTCCTCAGAAGCAGAGCTGCTCTCGCTTACAGAGCTGCTGTCACTTGCGGACTCACTTGCAACACTGTCCACAGCCTCGCTTACAGGCTGGCTGGAAGCAACCGTGCTGTCCACGGCACTGTCGGAAGTGCTTTCTGCTTCACTGGAAGCGGGTTCTTGGGGTTCCACCTGGCTTTCAGCCTCGCTGGAAGCAGGCTGGGAAGCATCGGCAGAATCGCTCTCTGGCTGGCTTTCCGAAGTTGCTTCCGGCTGACTTGCAACAGGCTGACTCTCCTCTTCTACCTGCACGTCGGAGGCAGAGGAGCTGTTAGAATCAGCATCGCTGGTCACTGCATCCAGCAAAGGCAGGGTGACTTGTTCCTGGTCGGCGGATTCACTGTCAGTGAGTACCACGCTGGAGGATACAACTTCGCCCTCGCTGGCTGCCAACGCAGGCAGAATTGCCTGTGTGGTAATAGAAGCGAGCATCGTGAACGCCATCAGATAGGCAATGATGGTTTTCATGTTCTGATCCTTCATCCTTTCTTGTTTGCTGAAAAAAGTTCCAATCAGGCCACGTCTATCTCCTACCTTTTTGATAGGAGATAGATAGACCGCCCGATTTAGCACACTCTATTATATCAGCTTTCCAGACAAAAGACAACGATTCTTACCTATCTTTTACGCCAAATTTTGGCTTTATTCCGCCGTCCGATTGGTCAAATTACACTGTTTTACTCTTATTTTGCGAATTCGGTAATTTTTTATCAGATTTCCCCATCTTAAATCCATAAACCCTCTTTCCATAAGGAATTTTACCATAACAGCCTACCGCTTCCCCCAAAATGCCTCTTTCAGCCCCAACTGCATCATAGCCAGTATGTAAATCCCAGTAATGCAAAGCGCTCCTATGGGCACAGCCAACCATTCATTTTGGGGCAGAAAGGGAATCACCCCAAACCAGACAATGGCCGCACACACCCCAAACACCCAGGCGGGCTGAATAAACCAGCGATACCAGTAGGTGCGGATTCCCGCCACTTTTTGGATGCGCAGGATGTTTAAAAGGGCGGCTGTCACATTGGAGCAAAGCATCACCACCAAAAAGCCATTCATCCCCCACCGGGGCATCAACAGCAGAATCAGGCCAATCCGCATGATGGAATCCCACAAACTGTAGCGAAAGGTTGCCACCTCTTCCCCCAGTCCCTTTAAAATCGAGTCCCCCATGGCATCCAGGTACATCCCCGGCAACACCGGTGCCAAGACAAGCAGATAGAACCCAATGCTTTCATCGTTATAAATCATCCGAGCCAGCGGATAGGCATACAGCCCCACCAATCCCCCCGCCAAAACCGAAAAGGTGTTGGTCAACAGCATCATCCGGCCCACCAGATGCTCCAGCGATTTTTTATGCCCCAGAATATGGGCCTGTGTCACCTGTGGAAGAATCAAGGTCGCCAAAGGGTTCAAAAACGAAAACGGAAACAGCAGCAATGGCATTGCCATCCCCTTTAAGGCACCAAACTGAGCCAAGGATTGCTCTCGGCTTCCCAAAAAGTGCAATAGACAAGCTGGCACCAGGCTGTTTTCCACCATATGCAACGCACTGTCCAGACAACGCCCACCCTCCACCGGGGCAAGAATAGACCAAATCCGCCCATACACACCAGCGGGAGGACGCTTTTGCTTGCCCAGGTGTTTTTTATCCCCAGCATAATAACAAACCATCACCAATGTAGAGAGTATCTCGCTTACTGTATTGCCTGCCACCACCGCCGCACAGGTGTATTCCACGCCCCAATCCTCCACCAAGGGCAAAAAGCTTAGCACCAGCGCAATTCGCACAATCTGCTCCAGTATCTGGGAGTTTGTGTTGGGCGAAACCCGTTCACGGGCGAAAAAATACCCACGCAAGGCGGCGGCAACCGCCATGAAGGGCAGGCTAATGGATAAAATCCGCAACGCAAGCACCGCCCTTGCATCCCCCAGCAGAAAACGAGCCGCCGGGTAGGCACACAGATACTGTCCTACCGCCGCAAGCAATCCCAGTGCCAGCCCCATGCGCAACACCCGAGCCATCACACTACGCACGCATCCTTGATTGCGTGCCAGTTCCTCCGCCGCAATCCGGGTGGAGGCCATGGAGATGCCGGATGTGGCAAGGGTAATGAACAAACTGTATACCGTAAAAATAAGCTGGTATAAGCCCATTCCTTCCGCCCCCATCTGGTTGGCAAGATACACCCGAAAAAACATCCCTGCTCCCCGCAAGGCAAGACCGGTTACGGTCAAGATTGCCGCATTTTTCAGATATGTTTGTACTTTACCCATGCACTTTTCCTCGCTTTGCTGTCATTTTCCCTTTTATTTTTATGCAAGACATGGGGGCATGTATGTATTTCCACCACACCCAGTTTCCTCTTTTCATTTATAGACGGATATGGTAGAATAAGAGCAATTTATACGAGGATTCGGCAATCCTCCTAAATGAAAAAGGATGGTGTACGCTTTACAATGATGAACGCAA
Source organism: Candidatus Allofournierella pullistercoris (assembly GCA_018883715.1). Lineage (GTDB taxonomy): Bacteria > Bacillota > Clostridia > Oscillospirales > Ruminococcaceae > Allofournierella > Allofournierella pullistercoris. Next base: position 17,860 of record JAHLFP010000066.1, read on the forward strand.
TTCAGGAAGCTTCCCGCTTGCTCGCCAGCCGCCTGCCCCAAACTCCCACCGTGGGCATTGTGCTGGGCAGCGGTCTGGGTGGTCTGGCCGACCAGATTCCCAACCCCGTGATTATCTCCTATGCCGAGATTCCCGGTTTTGCCCAGTCCACTGCACCCGGCCACGCAGGCCGTTTTGTGGCAGGTGAACTTGCAGGCCAGTATGTACTTTGCATGCAGGGTCGTCTGCATTTTTACGAGGGACACAGCATGCAGAGCATCGTGTTCCCCATTCGGGTCATGGCAGACCTTGGCATTAAGACTCTCATCGTCACCAATGCGGCAGGTGGCGTGAACACCAGCTTCTCCATTGGCGACTTTATGCTGATTGAGGACCACATCAACTTTATGGGCGCCAACCCCTTGACCGGACCCAATCTGGATGAGCTTGGCCCCCGCTTCTGCGATATGACCTTTGCCTATGACCCGGAGCTTCGCGCCTTGGCAGAAAAGGCCGCCAGCGAGCAGGGTGTGCGCCTGCAAAAAGGTGTGTATCTGGGCTACATGGGCCCCAGCTATGAAACCCCGGCGGAAATCCGGGCGTTCCGTACCCTGGGCGCCGATGCAGTGGGCATGAGCACCGTGCCGGAAGTCATTGCCGCCAACCACTGCGGTATGCGGGTGCTTGCCATGAGCCTGATCACCAACATGGCTGCCGGAATTGAAAAGAAAAAGCTGTCCGGCGATGAAGTCATTGAAATCGCAAACAGCCGTGCTAAGCTTCTGCAAGCACTGGTTTGCAAAATTGTAAGCGAACTGTAAAAGGAGAGAAAACACATGAGCGGATGCAATCATGATTGCGGTAGTTGCAGCCAAAGCTGCTCTGACCGTAAAAATCCTGGGGATATGCACGCAGCGCCCCACCCCAAAAGCAAGATTAAAAAAGTAATTGGCATCGTCAGCGGCAAGGGCGGCGTGGGCAAAAGCATGACCAGCGCACTGATGGCCGTTGCCATGCGCCGCCGGGGCTTTGCCACCGGTATTCTGGACGGCGACATCACCGGCCCTTCCATCCCCAAATTGTTTGGCATTCACGGCCGTGCCATGGGAGATGAAAACGGCATCTGGCCCATCAAGAGCCGCACTGGCATTGATGTGATGAGCGTCAACCTGATGCTCCCCAACGAGGAAGACCCTGTTGTATGGCGTGGTCCGGTGATTGCCGGGGCAGTAAAACAGTTCTGGCAGGAGGTTATCTGGCAGGATGTGGACTTCCTGTTTGTGGATATGCCTCCCGGTACTGGCGATGTTCCCTTGACCGTGTTCCAGACTCTGCCCGTGGACGGCATCATTGTGGTTGCCAGCCCCCAGGAATTGGTGGGTATGATTGTGGGCAAGGCCGTAAAGATGGCACAGATGATGAACATCCCTATTTTGGGCCTGGTGGAAAACATGAGCTATCTGGTCTGCCCGGATTGCGGCAAGCAAATCAAACTGTTTGGTGAAAGCCATGTGGACGAGGTGGGCGAAAAATACGGCATCCCCGTGTTGGCAAAATGCCCGCTGGACCCCCAACTGGCAGAGTGTGCAGACGATGGCGCCATCGAAACCTATCCTGGCGAGTATCTGAGCAAGGCCGCCGATGCAGTGCAAGCTTTGCTGGGCTAAGCAAGAAACAAGGAGTCAGTCATGAGAAAATTTTTGAACGAATTCAAGGAATTTGCTGTCCGTGGCAACGTGATTGACATGGCAGTCGGTGTGGTTGTTGGTGGTGCGTTCAGCAAGATTGTCACCAGCCTTGTGAACGACGTGATTATGCCGCTGATTAGCCTTGCCATTGGAAAGGTGAACTTCACCAACCTCTCCTATGTATTCCACACTGCCGACGCAGATGTGATTTTGGCATACGGCAACTTCATCCAAACCGTGGTTGAGTTCATTATCCTGTCCTTCTGCGTGTTCTGCGCCATCAAGCTGATGGCAAAGCTCCAGTTCCAGAAGAAAAAGGAAGAGCAGGCCGAGGAAGAAGCCGCTCCTCCCGCTCCCACTACTGAGGAACTTTTGGCAGAGATTCGGGACCTGCTTGCGGCTCAGTCTCAGTCCCCCGTACTTAAGCCATGAGGCAGGACAAACAACCCGCACCGGGTCACTGGAAAAATCTGATATTCAGCCAGTTGAATGCCCGTTTCCTCATGGGATTTTTCCTGCTTGTTGCAGGGATTTTCCTATGTGGCGGCTGGTATTGGTCCCAGTTTTTATAAACAGATAGAAAAAGCGGTGTTCCACCTTAAAATGGAACACCGCTTTTTTATGCAAATAAATGTTTTACAAGATTACTCTTTAGTCTCGTTGAAAGCCTTGAATGCCTTGTATGCCATGTACACGTCCAGCTTGGAGGTGATCTCAAAGGGAGAGTGCATGCTCAGCACAGGTACACCCACATCCAGAGTGTCAATGTCATGCTTGGACACATACTTGGACACGGTTCCACCGCCGCCCAGGTCAACACGGCCCATCTCGCCAGTCTGCCATACCACGTCGTGGTCATCAAACAGCTTGGTGAAGTAGGTCATCAGCTCTGCCCCTGCATCGTTGGTGCCAACCTTACCAGCGCTACCCACATAGCGGCACAGGGCAAGACCCTTACCAGCATAGGTGCTGTTCAGGGGGTCAAATGCCTTGGCAAAGGTGGGGTCAAAGGCGGCGCTTACATCGGCAGACAGACACTTGGAAGCCTGGAAGCAGGTGATGCTGTCCACACCGTGGGCGGCGCACAGCTGCTGCATAAAGTGGAACACATACATACCCTGCAAGCCGGTTGCACCGTCAGAGCCAGTTTCTTCCTTGTCAGCCAGCACACAGATGGTGGTGAAAGCAGGGTTTTTCACCTCAATTTCCGCAATCAGAGCGGCGTAGGCATCCACTCGGTCATCCTGACCGTATGCACCCACAAAGGAGCGATCCAGACCAACGTCAGCCGCTTTCTGGGCAGGTACAGCCTCGATTTCCGCACGGGCAAAATCCCGCTCGGTGATGCCGTACCGCTCGTTCAACAGCTTCATAGCCATCAATTTAACCCGCTCTTTTACGGCTTCGTCCTCATAAGGCAGACCACCCACCAGAATGTTCAGTTCCTCGCCGGTGATACCACCTTTCAAGGTGCGGGCATTCTGCTCTGCGCCCAGGTGGGGCAACAAATCGGTGATGCAGAAAACCGGGTCGCCGGGCTTCTCGCCAATGTTGATAACCACCTTTTCACCGTCTGCCTTGTACACCACACCGTGCAAAGCCAGAGGGGTAGCAGTCCACTGGTATTTGCGGATACCGCCATAGTAGTGGGTTTTCAGCAGGGCCAAATCTGCACTTTCGTACAAGGGGCTGGGCTTCAGGTCGATGCGGGGTGCATCAATGTGGGAGATATTCAGATGGGCACCACGCTCCAGTCCATAAGAACCGATGGTGGCAGCAATCAGAGCCTTACCCCGGTTTACCATGTAAATCTTGTCGCCGGGCTGGTAGCAGGTTCCCGGAACAAAAGGCTTGTAGCCAGCCTGGGTCAAAAGCTGAACGGAATACTCCACTGCTTCCCGCTCGGTTTTGGACTCATCCAGATATACCTTGTAGCCCTCGCAAAACTCGTTTGCCAGCTCCACGGCGCTGGTATCCTTATCTGCTACAATAGGCGCTTTATAAAGCAACTGCTCTGCCAGCAGTTGACCCTGTGTTTTTTCCTGATTCATGTTTTATTCCTCCGTTTTATTTATACTTCAGCATACAGCTGTTGATAGCGTTCAAACGCACGGGTAATCTTATACACATAGCGTTTCATCTGCCGATACGGGAATACGTCCAGCGTCTTCCCATCTTTGCTGTATTGGGCATCCTCCAAAAGTTTATCCACCGTGCCCCAGCCGCTGTGGTAGGCCGCAGCCGCCGTCGCCAGGTCATTTTCGTACCGAAGCAGACACTGGGCAAAATAGTAGGCACCAAATCGGATGTTCACCTCCGGCTTATACAAATCTGCAAAAGTCAAAGGCTCATCCGGGGCGATCTTGGTTTTAATCCAGTCAAAGGTTTCCTCTGTAATCTGCATCAGCCCCCGCGCTTCCACGTTGGAAGTGGCCTCGGGGTCAAAACCGCTTTCGGTACGAATTACGCTGTACAAAACCAGTGCGTCCAGCCCGTTGTCCTTTGCGTACTGCTCCACCAGAGACTGGTATTTACGAGGATACACACTTTTACTCAAGCTGTGTATCCCCTGCCCCAGTGCAAGCGAACCGGCAACAAACAAAACCAGCATCGCCACAGCAACCCAGCCCAGTTGGGCAAGTCTGCGGCGCATCATGCCAGTCCGCCTTTCAACTGTTCCAGCACCTCATCTACCTGGCCTATCAACTGCTCCAGCGAACCGTCGTTGACAATCTGGGCCATGCTTGCGGCCAGGAGCTGTTCTTCGGATAGCTGAGAAGCCAATCGCCGCTCCGCCTGCTGGACAGTCAGTCCATCTCGGTTGCAGATTCGCTGAACACAGGCCTCATGGGGCGCAGTGACCACCACAATTCCGTCGCAGTACGCCTGAAAGGGTGCGCCCACAATAACTGCGCCGTCCACAAAAAACAGGCTGTGACCCTGCCGCTGGGCATCCTCTGCCTGGGCCAGCAACCGCCGGATGATTTCCGGATGAGTAATCTCCACCAGACGCTGGGAACCATCCTTGCGGGCAAAAGCACGCTCTGCCAGCAAGGGTCTGTTCAGCACCCCATTTTGTACCACGTCCGCCCCAAATTCCTCTGCCAGCGCTTTCAAGCAGGGGCTGGGCGGCTCCATAATTTCACGGGCCACCAGGTCGGCATCCGCAACCAGATAACCCAGTTTGCGGTAATGGGCCGACACGGTGGACTTGCCGCAACCGGAACGGCCGGTTATTCCAATGATTTTCATACCTGCACCACCCGAAATCCTGCGGCACGAAGCAAGCGATTGTACACCGCCAGTCCCACGCCTTCCATGCTGGGGCAACGGGCAAACACCTGTACAGCACCTATTTCATCCAGTCGGCGCAATGCCGCAAACAACTGCTGTGCTTGCTGAACTGCATCTTCCTTTGCGCCGTAGGCTACACAGGGCAGAGACAACTGCTCCTGCTCTCCATCAAAGCACAGGCAGACAGCATCGGGCCCCTTGTGTTCTGCCACATACCGGGCAAAATCGCCCAGTTCCCCTTTTACAATGGTAACCTGCGCCTTAGGGGCATAGTGTTTGTACTTCATGCCGGGCGACAGCACCTTTTGGCCTTCCTGCAACTGCTCCAGCACTGCGGCGGCCAGCTCCACCGGCACACCCAGCACCTCTTCCAGCTGCTGCTGGGTCACTGCACCGGGACGAAGCAATACCGGACGCTCTCCAGTAAGGGATACCACCGTGGACTCCAGTCCCACCTGGCATTCTCCCCCATTCACAATCAGGGGCAGCCGTCCCTGCATATCCGCCAGCACATGGGCCGCCGTGGTGGGGCTTGGACTGCCGGACAGGTTCGCAGAAGGCGCCGCCAGGGGCAGTCCACTGGCCCGGATAATCTGCTGTGCCACCGGATGGCTGGGCATACGCACCGCCACGGTATCAAGGCCAGCACACACCCCATCGCACACCTGCTCTCCCCTTGGCAAAATCATGGTAAGCGGGCCCGGCCAAAAGGCTTCTGCCAGCTTTTCTGCCTGGGAACTGAACTGGGAGGTAACCATGGGAAGCATATCCCTGTCTGCGATGTGAACAATCAAGGGATTATCCTGGGGACGTGCCTTGGCGATGAAGATTTTCTCCACCGCCTGCTGGTTCAGTGCACTGGCGGCAATGCCGTACACCGTCTCGGTGGGAATTGCCACAATCTCCCCTGCACGCAACAGCTCTGCCGCCTGTTCAATAGCCTGTGTAGAAGGCTGTTTCAACTGTGTTTCCATGGTTTCCTCACTGCCTTTCTTCTGCGGCTTTCAGTTTTTCAGCCTGGTCGGCTGTAATCAGGGCATCCAGAACCTCATCCAGATTTCCATCCATAATCTGATCCAACTTATACAGCGTCAGCCCAATTCGATGGTCAGTCATGCGCCCTTGAGGGAAGTTATAGGTGCGGATTCGCTCCGAGCGGTCACCTGTTCCCACCTGACTGCGGCGGTCGGCATCAATCTGGTCTTTCTGCTCCTGCTGTTTTTGTTGAAGCAACCGACTGCGCAATACTTTCAGCGCCTTATCCTTGTTTTTGTGCTGACTGCGTTCATCCTGGCATTCCACCACCATACCCGTGGGCAGATGGGTGATACGGATTGCGCTGGAGGTTTTGTTGATATGCTGACCACCTGCGCCGGATGCACGGAAGGTGTCAATCTTCAAATCATTCATATTCAGCTCAAAGTCCACTTCTTCCGCTTCCGGCATCACCGCCACCGTCACGGTGGAAGTATGCACCCTGCCCTGGGTTTCGGTTTCCGGTACACGCTGTACCCGGTGGACACCGCTTTCAAATTTCAGCCGGCTATATGCCCCTTCCCCCTGAACCGCGAACACCACTTCCTTGGTGCCGCCCAGTTCGGTTTCACTCAAGCTGAGAATTTCACAGTTCCACCGATGGGCCGTAGCATACATGGAATACATCCGGTGCAAACTGTGGGCAAACAAAGCCGCTTCCTCTCCCCCTGCGCCACTTCGAATTTCCACGATGATGTTTTTTCCATCGTTTTCATCCTTCGGCAAAAGCAGAAGCTTAATCTCTTGGGTCAGTTGCTCCAGTTTCTGACGGTTTTCCTGCCATTCCTGCTGAACCATCTCTTTAAAATCCGGCTCCAACCCGCCCTCATCCAACAACTGCTTTGCTTCCTTGCAAGCCGTATCTGCGGTTTGGTAGGCATCCACCGCCTCCATCAACGGGGTCAAATTTTTATACTCCCGCATTAAATCCCGATACTGCTTGTTATCACTAATAACCTGTGGGTCCTGCAAACGCTGGTTGATTTCCTCATAGCGTCTGCGCACATCGTACAATTTATCCAACATCGTCTGTTTGCTGTGCCCTTTCTTGTGCCCGTATATCAATCACTGGTGTTCTCGTCACGCTGGATTTGTTTGATATTTTTCTCAATTTTCGCCCGAGGAACCATGACCTCTCGTCCACATCCGGTGCAACGAATTTTAAAGTCCATTCCCACACGCAACACCTGAAATCGGTTTGCTCCACAGGGATGCGGCTTTTTTGTTATAATACAATCCCCCACCCGAACATCCATGGTGATTTGCCTCCTCATAGCAGGATAATTGTCCCTAAAGTCTGGCGACCATAAGACAAAGATAATAAATTCAGTATAGCATATTCCACCGAAAAATGGTATCCCCCTGGACCATCCCTTTTCCAGCAAGCTGGCAAATTATTGCAAATATCCACCCCCACCCTTGCATATAGTGAAAGAGTGGTTGCTTTTGCAAAGCCTTCCACAAGTTTAATGGCAGAAACGAGGATGAGAATCAATGAGGGAATATAAACCAGAGGGAGATTATCGTCAGGCAGAAAATCTATCCCCCCACGAGCTGGAACAAGCCTATTACTCCGGCGAAATCCTGCAAGCCACCGCACTGGCCTTTGACCAACAGCAACGGCTTAGGATTCAGGTGGCGGGGCAGATTGTCTGTATCCCACCAGAAGAATGTGCTTATGGACTGGATACTGGACAGGTGCGGCAGATTGCTGTATTGAGCCGGGTTGGACGTCCCGTGTGTTTTGTGGTCACAAGCTTACCGGAGCACCCCCAGGGACTTTCGGTTTCCCGCCGTATGGCACAGCAATATTGCCTGCAAGAACACCTAAACCCGTTGCTACCAGGAGATATTCTTCCTTGTCGGGTCAGCCACATTGAGCCATTTGGGGCTTTTTGCGACGTGGGTTGTGGCATCAGTGCCCTGCTGCCCATCGACTGCCTGTCCATCTCCCGCATTCAAACCCCAGCAGACCGAGTTTGTGTGGGGCAAAGTCTTTACTGTGTGCTGAAAAACCGGGATGAACAAGGCCGACTGGTGCTCAGCCTGCGGGAGCTTCTGGGCACATGGAGCGAAAATGCCCAGCGGTTTGCCGTGGGTGAAACGGTTGTGGGGATTGTGCGCAGCATCGAGGAATACGGGGTGTTTATTGAAATTGCGCCCAATCTGGCAGGACTGGCCGAACCTGCCCCGGATTTGCAACTGGGCCAGCCGGTAAGTGTATACATCAAAAATATCCTGCCCCAGCGGATGAAAATCAAGCTGGTGGTGGTGAACCGCAACCTGGAAACCACCGTTCGTTTTCCTTTGTGCTATCAGCGTACAAGCGGCCATATGGAAAAATGGGTGTACTCCACCGGGCAAAGCGACAAGCAGATTACCACGGTATTTTCCCAGTGCCGCAGTGCAGCCAGGACTTGCGCACAGACCGATTTCCTTTTATAATAAAAAGAGGAACGCTGTGCGAAAGGAAGTGTAACCTTGGTCGGAAATGCCTTCACCTTTGGGGTTAAGCCAGGCGGCTTGACCGATAGTTCACAGGTAAGCATTCTTCTTTGCTATCTGATTAAACACGCTGCCCCTCTTTCCCGCAACGACATTGAGAATGCTCTTCTGGGCGAAGAGCTGGTCAATTATTTCGAGCTTGCTTCCAGCCTTGGCGACCTTCAACAGCAGGGGCTGATTATGGAAGATGCAGAGGGCTTTTACCACATCACCCCAAAGGGGCTGTCGGTTACAGATGAACTGGGATTTGATTTATTGCCCCGCAGTGTGCGGGAAAGCGCCATCCGGTCGGTGGTCCGTGCCCAGCAGTGGGTTCGGAAATCCGCCCAACACCAGACGGAAATCACCAAAACCGCCCAAGGTTATAAAGTGAATTGCTCCATGCAGGAAATGGGCAGCGAGGTTTTCAGCCTCTCCTTTACCCTTCCAGATGAACGTACCGCCCAGATGGTGCGGGATGCCTTTGTGGAAAAAGGCAGTGACATCTATGCCCTTTTGCTGGAAACCTTAACCAGTGAACAACCCGAAGCACCCATTGCAGTGCCTTGAAGTAAAATAACCCCCAGCCGTGGAGAAAATCCATGGCTGGGGGTTTTTGCAGATGGTCTTATATTTTAGGATTCACGTGAAATGCTTTTGTCCATTTAGGCACTTTTTTGCCCCTTCGGTTACTTGCGCATCAGGTCAGCACCACTGTTCCATGCCTTGCCAACCTTTTCACCGATGGCATAGTAGCCATTCTGCATCTGGTCAAAGACAAAGGTGTTGAGTTTGGCGGCATCAATCTTTCCTGCGTCATCCAAAACCTTTTCGTGGGCAAGCACATTGACAATTTTCCCAAGCACCCGCAAGCCATAGGGCTGAGACTGCATTTCCACAACCTCACACTCCAATGTAAGCGGATATTCCGTGATAATAGGTGCATCCACCCGTTCACTTTTCACTGCATGCAGACCAGTACGTTCAAATTTATCCGCCATCTTGTTGGAGCTGGCGATTCCAAAGAAATCGGATTCCGGCAGGGTATCCATTCCAGGAACAGAAAGGGTGAATGCTTTTCTCGCTTTCAGATTAGCCACCGCCTTGTGCTCTTCTTCCAGGTTGAGCGCAACCATATCCTCGGCACAAATTCCACCCCATGCCATCATCATGACATCGACGCTATCATCTTCATTGTATGTCCCAATCATATACGCAGGCATAGGAAACAAATAGGGCTTAACACCAAAATCCTTGAACATAACTATGGCTCTTTTTTCTACTGGCAGGATTGACTTTATCCGCCTTTGCTATTATCATAACAAGAACAGAAGAAAAAACAAGTACACACATTTAGGTATGATACTTACCTTTAGGAGAGTGTAAAATGAGCATAGAGTGCATTAAAGATGCCAAGCTGGAAGAAACCGGATTCAGTTACACCATGTCCCTGATACAGGGAAAGTACAAGATGTTTATCCTGTATGCTCTAATGGAGTTTCAGGTGATACGCTTTAACGAATTGAAAAAATACATCAAGACGATTTCCTACAAAACCCTGAGCGCCACCTTAAAAGAACTGGAAGCAGACGGCCTGGTCCACCGGGAGGAATACCCACAAATCCCTCCAAAAGTGGAATACAGCCTGACCGAAAGAGGCAAATCGTTGATTCCCATCTTGGATAGCATGTGCGACTGGGGCGACAAAAACAGGATATGAGTATAGATAAAGCCGGACGGAGTGTGGAACATCCTGTTCGGCTTTTTTGATTAACCGATATATATTGCAAGTCATAATTTTGCCACAAAACATGGAATTTATTAGGATAAAAACCCTGAGACAGCTTTCTTATTCCTTCTCCCATATCCTTGCCCTGAGTGATATACAGTAAATTATTGAAATAATCATATCAAATCAATCCACACTGCTTATATATTTCCCCAATAACAGAAGATTTATGTTCAAGATATTTTTCAATGTCATTTGGATATAACTTTGCAGCTTCCAACTTAATTTTACTATATTTTTCGACAGCTTCCGGGTGTGTTCTCAAATAGTTTCTAAATGTTATATGTCTGTGCAATTCCCTCGATTGCGCTGAACACACGTATACATGATGTTCTTGTAAATGTGGCTTATTATCATACCTAAATGCTTCCCTACCCTCTATGCCTAAATTCCCCTCATAAATATAGCCGATAGAAGCTAAGCGTCTCACAACTTCGTCAAATATAGAATAATCTTTAATAACGAGATCAATATCAATAATCGGCTTTGCAGATAAGCCTCTGACGGATGTGCTACCCACATGTTCGACTCCGATAATAAGGTCTGATATTATTTCTTCCAGCTCGGCTTTTATTTTAATGAAATCATCAATCCATTTTTCGTCATAAGGCAAGACAACTATATTTTTCGTATTCATATTTCTGGACTCCAACCCTTTATTGCAATTCAATATTTATGTCATACTTATCATTAATAAGCATATAACTGGTATTATGAGTCGTGTTTAGGATAGAAAATCCTGACCCTGCTTTCTTATTCCCTCTTCCGTATCCTTGCTTTGAGCAATATCATGCAAAGAACACCCAAGGCCGCAACGAATCCAGCCTTGGGTGTTCTTGAAACTATATTTTTATGTTATTCAAACTCAATGGTTGCGGGGGGCTTACCGGTGCAATCGTACATAACGCGGTTGATATGGGGAACCTCGTTTACGATACGGCTGGTGACCTTTGCTACCAGCTCCCAGGGCAGGTAGGCGGGTTCGGCGGTCATAAAGTCGGTGGTGGTGACTGCACGCAGGGCGATTGCGTAGTCATAGGTACGCTCGTCGCCCATAACGCCCACGCTGCGCATATTGGTCAGTGCAGCGAAGTACTGGCCCAGGTTTTTATCCTCGCCAGCGGCGGCAATCTCTTCCCGCCAGATGGCGTCTGCATCCTGCACCATCTTGATCTTCTCTTCGGTTACTTCACCGATAATCCGGATGGCCAAGCCAGGACCGGGGAAGGGCTGACGGCTTACCAGATACTCGGGGATGCCCAGCTCACGACCTGCGTTGCGCACCTCGTCCTTGAACAGGTCACGCAAAGGCTCGATAATCTCCTTAAAGTCCACATAGTCAGGCAGACCGCCCACGTTGTGGTGGCTCTTAATCACGGTGCTTTCACCGCCTGCTCCACTCTCCACCACGTCGGGGTAAATAGTGCCCTGTACCAGGAAGTCCACTACACCAATCTTTTTAGCTTCTTCTTCAAAGACGCGGATGAACTCCTCACCAATGATCTTGCGCTTCTTCTCCGGCTCGTCCACACCTTTCAGCTTTTCATAGAAACGCTGACGTGCATCTACACAGATGAAGTTCAGGTCATAGTGTCCCTCAGGGCCAAAGACAGAGCAAACCTCTTCGCTCTCGTTTTTACGCAGCAGGCCGTGGTCCACAAACACGCAGGTCAGCTGCTTGCCCACAGCTTTTGCCAGCATAACAGCGGCAACAGAGCTGTCTACGCCGCCGGACAGGGCGCACAGAACCCGGCCGTCGCCCACTTTTTCCCGGATGGCCTGGATGGACTTTTCCACGAAGGAGTCCATGGTCCACTCGCCTTTGCATCCGCACACATTATAAACAAAGTTGGACAGCATCTTGGTGCCTTCCTGGGTGTGGAGAACCTCGGGGTGGAACTGCACTGCATACAGGTTGCGCTCAGGCCATTCCACAGCGGCTACGGGACAGTTGTCGGTGTAAGCGCTGATGGTAAAGCCAGGTGCGGCTTTTTCGATGTAGTCGTTGTGACTCATCCAGCAGATGGTGGTTTCCTGCACACCCTCAAACAGCTTGCTGGAGGTGTTCACATGAACCTCGGTCTTGCCGTACTCACGCTCCGGTGCAACGCAAACGTGACCACCCAGCAGGTGCATCATCAGCTGAGAACCATAGCAGATGCCCAGTACGGGGATACCCATCTCGAACACTTCGGTGCTGATGCTGGGAGAATCCTCCAGGTATACACTGTTCGGGCCGCCGGTAAAGATAATACCCGCAGGTTTCTTCTCACGAATTGCCTCCAGTGCCTTGGTATACGATACGATTTCGCTGTATACATGGCATTCACGCACACGGCGGGCAATGAGCTGGTTGTACTGGCCGCCAAAATCCACAACTAAAATGGTCTCTGCCATTGATGTTCCTCCCTAAAATCCATGGTTATGCTTTTGCGAATTTACCCATGATTATAACACAGTTTGTCCCAACAGGCAAATGAAAAACTACAAAAAACAGCATAATCACTCGGTTTTTGCATTCCACCAAGGAAAGTGGATTTTACGCATAAGATATTGTCAAAATCACCCGAAAAGTGACATCCGTCCGCTTTATACTTTTTTGCTTGTCACAAGCAGGGTGTTTATAATATATAAATAGCTACCACGCTTCCCTTTTGCGTTATCACATTAGCGTGAAACACATTGACAAATACGCAAAGATATGCTATCCTAAACAATATATTCTCAGTTAGGATTTGTAGGCCCGTCCGGGGTATTCCCACTGACGGAAGATTCATCCCTATTTTTAGCATTACGAGGAGATTAAAAGAAATTATGGACGACAACGGCGGCGAACCTGCCAGTAGCATCATCCAGAATCAAGACGTTTTACAGGCACACCTGTGTTCTCTCTTGCGAGGGCACGGGCGTGTCTTTTTGCGTTTTGGATGGTTGCGTCAATAGGCAGCCGGTTTGCAAAATTTTATAGTTTGATTCACGATTTTACCAAGCAAAAAGGAGTTTCTATTATGATAAGCCCAGTTCTCTGGCAACTTTTATTACAGGTCATCTTAATTGGTCTTAATGCGATTTTCGCTTGCGCTGAAATCGCGGTTATCTCGGTGAGTGACACAAAGCTGGCTCAGCTTGTGGCGCAGGGTGACAAACGAGCTATCCGCCTGGCACAGCTGACCAGTCAGCCAGCCCGTTTTCTGGCTACCATTCAGGTGGCCATCACCCTGTCCGGCTTTTTAGGAAGTGCCTTTGCGGCGGACAACTTTTCCGGCATGATTACCACCGCACTGTCTTTTCTGCCCATTCCCACCAAGGTGATTCAGTCCTTCTCTCTGATTGTGGTAACCTTGGTGCTGTCTTACTTCACCCTGATTTTTGGCGAACTTGTTCCCAAGCGGCTTGCCATGAAAAAGGCGGAACAACTTGCCCTGGGTATGGCTACCCTGATTTCTGTGCTGTCCACCCTGGCATCCCCCATTGTATGGGTTTTGACCTCCTCCACAAACCTTGTGTTGCGGATGTTCGGCCTTGACCCCAATGCGGAGGAGGACGAGGTAAGCGAAGAGGAAATCCGCATGATGGTGGACGCCGGCAGCCAAAAGGGTGTAATTGACCAGGAAGAACGGCAGTTTATCCAGAATGTATTTGAATTTGACGACCTGACCGTAGGCGAATTTTCCACCCACCGGACGGATTTGGTGGTTTTGTGGCTGGAGGAAAACGACGAGGAGTGGGCGGAAATTCTGCGTACCACCCGTTTCGCCCGCTATCCTGTCTGCGATGAATCCACCGATAATATCGTGGGTATTTTGAACGTGCGAGACTACTTCCGCCTTGCCGACCGGAGCCGGGAAAATGTGCTGAAATACGCTGTGAAGCCTGCATTCTTTGTATCCGAGCACCTGAAAGCAGACGTACTGTTCCAGCAGATGAAACAAACCCGCAACCACTTTGCGGTTGTGCTGGATGAATACGGCGGGGTAATGGGTGTTGTCACCATGAACGACCTGCTGGAACAGCTGGTGGGCGACCTGGAAGACGATGCAGAAAAGCCCCTTGAACCTGTGGACATTGAGCCTGTGAATAACAAGAGCTGGCGGATTCAGGGCAGTGCCTCCCTGAAAGAGGTATCCCGCCAGTTAAATTTGGACTTGTCCGAGGATGAACTGGATACCTTTGATACCTTCGGTGGTTTTGTGCTGGGCCATTACGGCTTTGTGCCCAAGGATTCCGATGATTTGTCGGTGGAAATCCCTCCCCTGCGGATTGCAAAAGGACAGGTGCGGGACCATCGCCTGGAAGTTGCGATTGTGGAGCGCATCCAACCTGAAGCCGAAGCCTCTGCGCAAGAATAGTAAAATCCCCCTGCTGTACCACGGCAGGGGGATTTCCACATATTGTATATAAAAGTATGACTTTCCCTTGATTTTAACTTTCAAAACTGGTATAATGGCCACAGTGCCGCAAGACAGGTACTTATATTTTTATTCAAGGAGGCTTTTCCCTATGATCGTTGTTGACACCAAAAACGCTCCTGGCGCAATCGGCCCCTACTCTCAGGCATTCGAGGTTGCTGGCCTGGTTATCACTTCCGGACAGCTGCCCGTAAACCCCGAAAACGGCGAGATGCCCGAAGGCATCGCTGCTCAGGCTGAATGGAGCTGCAAGAACGTTGCTGCTATTCTGGAAGCCGCTGGCACTGGCATGGACAAGGTTGTAAAGACCACCTGCTTCCTGGCCAACATGAGCGATTTTGCCGCTTTCAATGAAGTATATGCCAAGTACTTTACTTCCAAGCCCGCACGCAGCTGTGTTGCTGTAAAGGACCTGCCCAAGGGCGCCCTGTGCGAGATTGAAGCAATCGCAGAGAAATAATAAAAAAGTGCAATCCCCTTTTCCGGGGCTTGCACTTTTCTTTTTATTGGCCTATTATGCTTTTTTAGCCAGTCGGTCCTGAATTTCCTGGGCCAGTTCTGGGCACACAAAAGCCGAGATGTCGCCCCCAAAGCTTGCCACCTGCCGTACCATGGAAGAAGACAGGTACATATACTCAATGGCGGTGGTCATGAACATGGTTTCCATGCTGGGGCACAGCTTTTTGTTGGTCAAAGCCATCTGGAACTCATATTCAAAATCGCTGACCGCACGCAGGCCCTTGACCACGGTACAGGGGCCAATTTTTCTTGCATAATCAGCCAGCAAACCATCAAAAAATTCCACCCGCACATTGGGTAAATCTGCGGTGACACGGCTTGCCATGTCCACCCGCTCCTGCCCCGAAAAAGCAGTGTTATTTTTTGCATAGTTCACCATCACCAGCACCACCACCTCATCAAACAAGCGGGCTGTGCGGCGAATAATATCCAGATGTCCCTTGGTGATTGGGTCAAAACTTCCAGGACACAAAGCGATCCGTTTTTCCATATAGTGTTCCTTCCCTGTTGGTATTGCCAGCTCAAAATCAGACCGCCCACCGGATTACTCCAGTGGGCGGTCTTCCTTTTTGCTTAAACGCTCTGCCTTATAGAGTGCTTTTATTATAGCTTTTCAACAAAAGATTTGTCAATGCGCAAGCTTTTCCTTGTCCTCTTCCAACACCTCTTGAATCTTTGCAAAATAGGGGGTGTTGTCCAAGGTAGCAAAGTAGTCCAGCTCGGTTTCTGCACGACGAATCACCCGATGGCTTCCATCTTCGCACAGTAGCACTTCCGCACTGCGCAGTTTGCCGTTGTAGTTGTATCCCATGGAAAAGCCGTGGGCGCCGGTGTCGTGAATAACCAGCATATCCCCTATCTCAATCTTGGGCAGAGGACGGTCGATGGCAAACTTATCGTTGTTTTCACACAAGCCGCCGGTTACATCATACACATGGTCGCAGGGCTGTTGTTCCTTGCCCAACACCGTAATATGATGGTATGCTCCATACATAGCCGGACGCATCAGGTTTGCGGCGCAGGCATCCAAACCGATGTACTCCTTTTGAATGTGCTTTTCATGAAGGACCGTTGCCACCAGATGCCCATAGGGAGCCAGCATATACCGTCCAAGCTCGGTAAAAATCGCCACATCGTCCATGCCTTCCGGTACAAGAATCTCCTCAAACTGCTGGCGTACCCCTTCCCCAATCTTCATAATATCGGAACTGGGCTCCTCTGGCAGGTAATCCACACCAATACCGCCGGACAGGTTCACAAAGGCAATGTGTGCCCCTGTGGCCTTATGCAGACGCACCGCCAGGCGGAACAGAATGCCAGCCAGAACTGGATAATAGTCGTTGCTGGTGGTATTGCTGGCCAAGAATGCATGGATGCCAAAATGCTTGACCCCTTTTTCCTTCAAGCGGGTGAAGGCTTGCAACATCTGTTCCTCGGTCATTCCATACTTGGACTGAGCCGGTTCGTCCATGATGTCATTTCCCAAGGAAAAGGTTCCGCCGGGATTGTACCGACAGCAAACGGTATCCGGTAGACCCGCCACCTTCTCTAGAAAATCCAGGTGGGTGTAATCATCCAGATTGATGTAAGCGCCCATCTCATAGGCTTTTTTCATGTCCTGTACCGGGGTCACGTTGGAAGAGAACATCACATCACTGCCCGTAAAGCCACAGGCCTCACTGAGTACCAGTTCGGTGTAGGTGGAGCAGTCCACCCCGCAGCCCTCTTCTTTGAGGATGCTGAGCAAGGCAGGGGTGGGAGTCGCTTTTACCGCAAAGTACTCTTTAAACCCCTTGTTCCATGCAAACGCTTTGGCAAGTCGTCTCGCATTTTCACGGATGCCTTTTTCATCATAGATATGAAAAGGGGTGGGAACGTCCTTGGCAATGGCCTGCGCCTGTTGCAAGCTGAGAAACGGTGTCTTTTGCATACAGTATCCTCTCTATCCAAATTTTTAATTTATCAAAGCATACCACAAAAGACAAAAAGTTTCAATTCCAATCTTTTTCTTACAACTCTTTTAATGCATCCAGCAATTTCTCGGCACGGTCGGTTTTCTCCCAGGTTACCCCCACATCTTCCCGTCCGATGTGGCCATAAGCCGCCACCTTTTGATAGCCAGGCTTTCTCAGCTCCAAGGCTTCCATAATCGCCGCCGGGCGCAGGTCAAACACCTTGCGCACTGCCCGCTCCAGTCGAGTGTCCTCCACTGTGCCAGTGCCGAATGTATCCACCAGGATGCTCACCGGCTCTGCCACACCAATGGCATAGGCCAGTTGTACCTCACACCGACTTGCCAGCTTTGCCGCCACGATGTTTTTGGCAACCCAACGTGCCGCATAGGCACCGCTTCGGTCCACCTTGCTGGGGTCTTTTCCGCTGAATGCACCGCCACCATGCCGTGCATAACCGCCATACGTATCCACAATGATTTTTCGGCCGGTCAAACCACAATCTCCCATGGGGCCACCCACCACAAAGCGTCCTGTGGGATTGATGTAATAGCGGGTATCCTCGTCCAACAGTTCCGCAGGAATCACCGCATGGATTACCTGCTCCAACAAATCCTTGCGCAGCTGCTCCATGGAAACATCCGGGCTGTGCTGGCTGGATACTACCACCGCATCCACACGCACCGGCTTGCCGTCCTGATACTCCACTGTCACCTGGCTTTTGCCATCCGGACGCAGATAGGACAGGGTACCGTCCTTGCGCACCTGGGTCAGCCGCCGGGCAAGACGATGGGCCAGGCTGATGGGAAGAGGCATGGCCTCCGGGGTTTCGTCGCAGGCGTAACCAAACATCATGCCCTGGTCCCCTGCACCGCCCACCTGGTCGTTGGTGCCAAGGGCAATATCCGGGCTTTGCTCGTGAAGATTGGAAATCACTGCACAGGTGTTGCAGTCAAATCCATAGGCCGCATCATCATACCCAATTTCACCAATTACCTGCCGGGCAATGGACTGCACATCCACCGAAGCGGTTGTGGTCACCTCACCCATGATATGCACAAGGCCAGTGGAACAGGTGGTTTCACAGGCTACACGGGCGGCTGGGTCCTGTGCCAGAATGGCATCCAGCACCGCATCGCTAATCTGGTCACAAATTTTATCGGGATGGCCCTCGGTCACAGACTCCGATGTAAAAAAAATACGCTCGCTCATACATTTGCCTCCTAAATCCATTTTGCTGAAATGAACAACAACTTGTCGGAAACAAAAAACGCTCAGAAGCCCGAAAGCCCCTGAGCGATAACGCTTATCTTTCGGTTTCCCGCAGGATTTAGCACCTTGCACAAGGCAGGTTGCTGGACTTCATCGGGCCTGATCCCTCCGTCACTCTTGATAAGTTGCGATTCAATTTTCTTTCACGAAGTATAGCACAGCTGTGCAGATTTTGTCAAGCGGATTTTTTCCGGCCATGCAACATGGGGCTAAGGGGCTTATACACCACAAAAGCCAGGACACTGGTCAGAAGCCCTTTTACCAAAGTGAATGGGGTGTTGAAAATCAGCAAGCACTCCAGCAGTCCGTTTACGTCAGGGCGCAAAGCCTGATAAGCCTCAATGATTAGGTCCATGCCTCCATACAAATTGCTGTACACCGGGTAAATGACAAAATAGTTGACGGGCAAGGACACAACTGCCATCACCGCCGCCCCCAGCAAGGAAGCCACCACAGCACCTCGCAGGGTTTTGTTTCTCTGGTACACCAGCCCGGCAGAGGCAACAAATGCCGCCCCCAGCAGGAAATTGCACAGCTCTCCCACCCCTGCAGTGGTAGTACCTCCCACGATTAAATTTAGTAGGTTTTTTAAAAGACATACCAGCACACCCCACGCTGGCCCCATACTAAAGGCCGCAAGCAGAGCCGGAAGCTCAGATACGTCCATCTTCACGAAACCGGGAATCAACATGGGTAGGCTGAAGCTGAGCATCATCAGCACCGCCGCCACAGCAGAAAGCATGGCGGTAACCACCAAATTGCGTACACGAAGCGTTGACTTTGTCATGGGAAAATTCCTCCTTGGGCTTATTCGCCCTATTTTAATTTGGAAAATCAGCCCCAAGCCGTACATCATTGGCAGGAAACAAAATGCGCCCTTTTACAGCTAAAACCGTAAAAGGGCACAACAAAACGAGCTATATCGCCGCTGTTTCTTTCATCCGGACTATTACCGTCGGCTCTGGACTTTCACCAGATCAGCACACCCATCGCTGGATGTGGTCGCGGGCTATACCGCCGGTGGGGACTTGCACCCCGCCCTGAAACTGCTTTCCTTATACTGGATTATAGCAGGTTGTTCTGAAATTTTCAACCACCATATTGTGATTCTCACCAAATTTTTTCAAAAACCAGAATCACACTTTAATGAATACCTAAGTTTTTAGGGGAATATTGTAGAATCATACCCCATAAAGTGATTCTATGGTATACTAAATCCGAAATTAACTCAAAAGGATGGTTGTCTTTTATGCTGGAAGAGATTCAGTCTCGTGTCGCTGAAATAAGCGAGATCAACAATATAAGCAACATCACCGAAACGCCGGATTTCTGGCTTCGGCTATTGCTGTGTGTGGGTGGCTTTTTTATCGCCTACCTGTTCAGCCGTTTGGTGCGGTATAAACTCATGCCCGCACTGGTCAAAAAGTTAAAAAGCGGAAAAAACAAGGGCTTTTACCTGATTGCCAACGGTTTTTCCAAGCCTGCTCCCGTCTTTGTGTGGACGGTGTCCTTCTATCTGGCCTGTCTGTTCCTGCCCCTGCCGACACAGATTTTACAGCCCCTGCTGTCGGTTTTACACAAGTTGCTGAACCTTACGCTGATTTGCCTGTTCGCCTGGGGTCTTATCAACAGCAGTGACGTGGGCCCTTTGCTCTTCCATGATATGCGGGACCGGCTGGATTTAGAGATGGACACCACCGCTTCCAACTTCCTGAACAAAATCATCAAAGGTGTGATTCTGGTTTTTGCCGGCCTGATGATTTTGCAGGAACTGGGCGTGCAGGTGGACAGCCTGATTGCCAGCTTGGGACTGGTTGGTTTGACCGTATCCCTTGCTGCCAAGGATTACGCTACCAACTTCTTCGGCGGTCTTGTGGTCATTATGGAAAAACCCTTTTCCATTGGTGACTGGATTTTGTGCCCCGATGGCGAAGGCGAGGTGGTGGATATTTCCTTCCGTTCCACCCGCATCCGTCAGCAGAACAACACTGTTCTGGTTATCCCCAACAGCACCTTGGTGAACAACGCTGTGACCAACTACACCGAGATTGAAAAGCGCCTTGCCAAGTTTATCTTGGGTATTGCTTATCAGGCCACCAAGGAGCAGCTGGACCATCTGATGCAGGACATTCGCTCCATGCTGGCCAGCCGGGACGATGTACACGAAGACAGCATCCGGGTGCGGTTCACCGGATTTGGCGCCTCCAGCCTGGATTTGCTGGTTCAGTTTTACACCAAAACCGGCGATTACGGCGAGTTTTTAGCCATTCAGGAAGCAGTGAATTTTGAGCTTCTGGGACTGGTACAAAAGAACGGATGTAGCTTCGCTTTCCCCTCCACCAGCGTTTACATCGAGCAAACCTAATCATATTTTCGCATAATAGATTACAGTCAGAACCCCCGGCAAAGCCAGGGACTTGAACAGTCCCAAAAGAGCATCATACGGATAAAACAAAAAGACGAACAGGAATATTCCTGTTCGTCTTTTTTATGCTCTTATCCTCGGCGAGCAGGGCGGCGAGTCTGCTTTGCTCCCCGCTTTTGGGCTTTCTGCCGACGCTCTTCTGCTTGTTGCTGGGATTGCTGGGTCTGTGCCTTTGCCTTGCCTTTCTGTGCAGCTGCACGCAGGGCAGCTACTTCGCTTTTGGTCAGCTCTCTGTACTGACCGGGCTGGAGCATACCCATCTTCACTGCGCCCATGGCATTCCGGCGCAGACGGATTACCTCCAGGCCAACTGCCTGGCACATCCGGCGAATCTCACGGTTTTTGCCCTCCTTGATGGTCATCTCCATCACGGTACGGCCCGGCTCATCCACCACCACGTTGATAACGGCGGGCTGGGTTACAGTGCCATCGTCCAGGGTTACACCCTTGCTGAGGGCGATAATCTGCTCTTCCTCGGCACGGGGTCGCACCGTTACCCGGTACAGCTTGCTCACACCGTGGGAGGGGTGCATCATCAGGTTGGCAAAGTTGCCATCGTTGGTCAGCAGCAGCAAGCCCTCGCTGTCCTTGTCAAGCCGTCCCACCGGGAACACCCGGACAGGATACTCGCTCACAAGGTCCATAACGGTTTTACGTCCCCGGTCGTCGCTTGTGGTGGTAACAAAACCACGGGGCTTGTGCAGCATCAGATAGTGCATTTCCTGCTTTTTCTCCAGGCGAATCCGCTGTCCATCGATGCTGATTACATCTCGGTTAATGTCCATCTTGTCGCCCAGTCGAACCGGGTGACCGTTCACCTTAACTCGTCCCTCCAGAATAATCTGCTCTGCCGCACGGCGGGAGCACATACCCTGTTCTGCCATCACTTTTTGTATCCGTTCCAGTGCCATATTTGTTCGTCCTTTTTATTGTTTGAAAGTGTAATTGCTTGCTTTTTGTTATTCCTGGGTGGAGGTGGGCTGAGAATCTGCCCCCTGCCCTGCAATAGGCGGCTCAGACTTGCTCAGCATGGTGGTCAGCTTGTCCACCAGTTCCGGCACCATGTTCAAGGCCCGGTCCACGGTGCTGGCATGGTCTGCCAGCTGAATGGTGCGAACGTGACCGTCCTGAATCACAAGAAATGCCACCGGTGTCACCGACACCCCGGCACCACCGCCGCCGCCGAACAGTTCTTTGGTGGTTTTTGCACCAAAATCCGAACCGCCGGATGCAAAACCAAAGGTCACCTTGGACACCGGCAGAATGGTGGTTCCCTGCACCACAATGGGGTCACCCACGATGGTGTTGGAGCCAACCATTTCTCGGATTTTATCCATGGTGCCATTCATTAAACCTTCCAGCGCTTTTGCCATAATTTATTCCCTCCCGTGGTGTTATCGTTTTTTCGTTTTGAGAAAACCGCAATGCCAAAGCTGATACAAAGCCCAGATGGCTGTAATCAGTAAGGTTATCAGTTGTGCGGTTAATTTACAGTGAAAAGATTCTTGCTGCTGGGCTTGCCCGGTGTAATCCGCCACCACATCAAGCTGACGGAACTCCATCCGAAAGAAGTTCTGTACAAGCCCCAAAAAGCTGTGGATGACCGCTCTGGCCTGTCCCACCCGGATGGCAGTGGACGCCGCATCCGGGCGATAAATGGGCAGATAAACGCGAATGTCATGCACCCGGATGCCCCACAAAATTTTGCGGATTGCACCTGCCGCCACCGACACAAGGCATTGCAAGCGTCCATCCTGTATCCACTCCAGAATCCAGCTTGTTTCCGGGTCTTTATGTGGCCTGTCTGGGGCATTTGCCTTGTTTGGCTTTTGTGCAGATTTGGGTGACTGCACCCTTTTGGCCGAAGTCTGCTTATTTTGGGCAGCTGATTGCTCGGGTGCAGACTTCTGTTTTTCAGCAGACTGTCTACTTTCAGCCTGACCGTTCTCTCCTTGAGCCGAGAATTTTTCCGGCCCACTTGTCCGCTCCCTTTCCTGCTGTACAGACAGGGGCTCAGGGCTGGAAGCCGAAATCCCTTTGGATGGCTCCTGCTCCGTCGGGGTAGCCTGGCTTTGGGGCGCTTGCTGTTCTGCGGAGGTATCTACCCCCTCCGCTGGCTGTTGTGATTTATGCAGTAAAGAAGCACCACCTGTCTTGGGCGGCTTTTTGCCAAAATCAAAGGGCTTTTTTCGCTCTTTTTTCGGGGGCTGTTCCTCTTTTTCCGCAAAGGGGTACAGCTGCATGGACCAAAATAAAATCCGCAATCGGGCGGAAAACTGGGTTTTTTGGTAGTCAAGCTGCACCGTAACTGGCACCAGCAACACCGCCAGCAGCAAAACCAGCACTGCCAGCAGACACCAGCCCAATAATTTCAGTAAAAAGAGAATAACCGCCAGTACCAGTTGCATACACTCGCCCCCTTACGACTGGGTTTCAGAGCCCGGCTGGGATTGGTCCGCATACAGGTCCGGCAACTGCTCCAAACTGGCCAGGCCAAAGGTGCGCAAAAATACATCTGTGGTGCGGAAAGAAATGGGCCTGCCGGGAAGCTCCAGCCGTCCTGCTTCCTCCACCAGTCCCCGTTCCAGCAATTTGGCAATGGTGGAAGAGGAATCTACCCCTCGCACCTGCTCCACAAAGCCACGGGACACGGGCTGGTTGTACGCAATAATGGCCAGCACCTCCAAAGCGGCCTGGGAAAGGGGGCTGTTTCTCCGGTTGTCCAGCACCTGCTTCACCGGCTCTTGCACTTCGTCTTTGGTTGCCATCTGCCACTTATCCGCCAAAACCAGCAGGCAGATGCCGTGTTCCGGTTTGCTGTACTCTTTTTGCAACAAGGCCAGAATTTCCTCCACCGCCGGCTCTTCCAATCCCACCGCCTGGGCAATACGCTGAACGCTGATGGGCTCGCCATGGGCAAACAGAATGGCTTCCACAGCGGCCTTATATTGTTTTTGCTCTTGGGTCACTGTTTTTCCTCCTCAGGCTACTTGGATGAATTGCGGTGGATGGACAGGGTTTCGTCCGCTTCAATCTGCAACCGCCCTGCACGAATCAATTCCAGCACCGCCAGAAAGGTGGCCACGGTGTGACTGCGACTCTCCTTGCGGGAAAACAACTGACGCAGGGAGTTCACCTGCCCCAGCACCAAATTCCGAAGCACATACACCACTCGGCTTGCCACCGATACAAAAGGCGCTGTCACAAGGGGCTCAAACTGGTGTACAGTGGGTTGCTTTTTGCGTTTCACCTTGCCCATCATCTGTTGCATGGCTCGCAACAGGATAGACGGTTCATGGCGATATTCGTACACGCTGTCCCACTCCATCTCCAAAGGACTGCGGACAAAGCTGCAATGTTGCAAGGCCTGTTCACCCATCTGCCTTGCCACTTCCTTACAGGCGCTGTATTCAATCAACTGCCCGGTAAGCTCCTCTTTCATCCGCTGGGCTTCTTCACTGCGGGGCAAAAGGAGAAAACTTTTCATCTGGACAAGACGGGCCGCCATCTCGATGAATTCGCTGGCCACATCCATCCGGTTTTGTTGCAACTGGTTGATAATGGCGGTGTACTGGTCAATTAAGTCCAGAATTGCAATGTCATACAGATTCATCTTGTTTTTGCTCACCAGATACAACAGCACGTCCAGCGGGCCGTCAAATTCTTCCAGATGAAACGTTAGATTTTCCATACAATTCCTTTCCTATCAAGTAAATACGGCCTGACTTGCCATATAAATCTGGTCCACATACCCGGTTGCCAGGTTCAAAAAATTCAGGGCAATCTGGTTCATCCAGGCCAGAGGCGCATCAAACACCCCCATCACCAGCAGGACAAACATGGCAATAAACAGATACCGCTCGTATTGCATCACCCGGAAATACCATTTGGACGGCAAAAACAGGGTTGCAATACGGCTTCCGTCAAAAGGTGGCACGGGCAGAAGATTAAAAATCGCCAGCGAAAGGTTCAAGCTGACCAGAACCTGTAAAAACAGCTCCACCACACCCCAAAGCATGGTCTGGGGCGCAAAATAATAGACAAGTTTATCCAAAACAACAAAAAGATAGGCCGCCAAAAAATTGGACAGTGGCCCTGCCGCCGCGCTGAGCGCCATGCCTACCTTGGGGTTTTTGTATCGAGTGGGATACACCGGAACCGGCTTTGCCCAACCCACCCCCGCAACCATCATGCACAGTGCACCCATCAAATCAAAATGGGCAAGGGGGTTCAGGGTCAAGCGTCCCATGTTTTTTGCTGTGGGGTCGCCCAGCTTGGCGCTTGCCCAGGCATGGGCGCTTTCATGAAGAGGAATCGCCAACAGCATTCCAATCCCTCGCATGAGCCAGATTACCAATACTCCTCTGCTCATCAGTCCCATGGTGGCTCTCCTCTCGCTTGTAAATCAATTTTCTTTGCAGTTTTATAACCGTGTTTATCATACCTTATTACAGAGAAAAAAGCAACCTTGCCCCCAAAGCGGGGTTTTCCTGCCTGATTTTTAGATTGTCTTCCGTTTTTTCAATATATTTTTCAAAAAGGTCTTGATTTTTTTCTCATTCCTTGGTATCATATTCTAGCAACTTAAGTTATGAGGAGGTGCAGCAAATGGCAAAGTGCAATTGTTGTGGCAAGGGCGTTTCTTTTGGTATCCAGGTTTCCCACTCTCATCGTCGGTCTAACCGCACCTGGAAGCCCAATGTGAAGCGTGTTAAGGCTATTGT
>JAHLFP010000006.1 GCA_018883715.1 Candidatus Allofournierella pullistercoris
AGGAGAAGCGGTGTGCATCATCCAGACCAAAAAAGTATACGTTACCCCTTTTTGTGATGTGACTGAGGAACACGCATATAAGGAAGGAGAAGGGGACAGGTCGCTGGACTTCTGGAGAAAGACACACCAGCAGTTTTTTGCTCAGTGTCTGCAAGAGGTGGGGCTGAAATTTAGCCCGGACATGCAGGTTGTGTGCGAGGAGTTTGAACTTGTGTATCCCAAGGTACAGTAACGGGAGCGAATTCTGCTGTAAAGATGGGGAATTTTATCCTCCGTGGGAAAGAATTTTGAAAATTCTTTGGAAAGACGGCGAAAACACCTTGCCAAATGTCGGCTTACTATTTTATAATGAACAATGTGAATCTTGTGAAATTCACGACAAGCAATTAAGCAAGAGAGAGAACAAAGGAGAGTACTATTATGACCTATTCTCATGAAGTAGAGCGTATGTGTCCTCTGACCAAAGGCCCCAACCACGGTCCTGCTCCCATTCCGGAAGAAGGCGCTTGGGTAAAAGCCTATGAGATCAAAGACATTTCCGGCCTGACCCACGGTGTGGGCTGGTGCGCCCCTCAGCAGGGTGCTTGTAAGCTGACCCTGAATGTGAAGAACGGCATCATCGAAGAAGCTCTGGTGGAGACCATCGGCTGCTCCGGTATGACCCATTCTGCTGCTATGGCTGGCGAAATCCTGCCCGGCAAGACCATTCTGGAAGCTTTGAACACCGACCTGGTGTGTGACGCCATCAACGTGGCAATGCGCGAGCTGTTCCTGCAGATCGTGTACGGCCGCAGCCAGACTGCTTTCAGCGAGGGCGGTCTGCCCATCGGTGCAGGTCTGGAAGACCTGGGTAAGGGTCTGCGCAGCATGACCGGTACCATCTTCTCCACCAAGGCTAAGGGTGTTCGTTACCTGGAGCTGACCGAGGGCTACATCCTCAAGACTGCTCTGGATGAGAACAACGAGGTCATCGGTTACCAGTTTGTACGTCTGGGCAAGATGCTGGAGGCAATCCGCCACGGCGAAGATCCCAAGACCGCCTTTGAAAAGAACATCGGCACCTATGGCCGGTTCGATGGCGCAGCTAAGTACATCGACCCCCGCGAAGAATAACATAGGAGGAGTGAAACAATGGCTACTTTTGAATCTATGGATCGCCGCATGCCCAAAATCGAGGCATGCCTGAAGGCTAACGGCCTGGAATCCCTGGACGCTTGCCGCGATATGCTCCTCGAAAAGGGCATTGACTGCGATGCAATCGTTAAGGGCGTACAGCCCATCTGCTTTGAGAACGCCGTATGGGCTTACACCCTGGGCACTGCCATCGCTGTAAAGCGTGGCCTGAAGAACGCAGCTGAGTGCGCTGCTGCTATCGGTGAGGGCCTGGAGGCTTTCACCATCCCTGGCTCTGTTGCAGAGCAGCGTAAGGTAGGTCTGGGTCACGGTAACCTGGGCGCTATGCTGCTGAGCGACGAGACCACCTGCTTTGCATTCCTGGCAGGTCACGAGAGCTTTGCTGCTGCTGAAGGCGCTATCGGCATCGCCCGTACCGCCAACAAGGCTCGTAAGACTCCCCTGCGTGTTATCCTGAACGGTCTGGGCAAGGATGCTGCTTACATCATCAGCCGCATCAACGGCTTCACCTATGTGGAGACTGACTATGACTTCAAGACTGGCGAGCTGAAGATTGTTCGTGAGAAGGCTTTCTCCGACGGCGAGCGTGCTGCTGTTAAGTGCTACGGCGCAAACGACGTTTTGGAAGGCGTTGCCATCATGAAGAAGGAGAAGGTTGAGGTTTCCATCACTGGTAACTCCACCAACCCCACCCGCTTCCAGCACCTGGTTGCAGGTACCTACAAGAAGTGGTCCGTCGAGAACGGCCAGAAGTACTTCTCCGTTGCTTCCGGCGGCGGCACCGGCCGTACTCTGCACCCCGACAACGTGGCAGCAGGTCCCGCTTCCTACGGTCTGACCGACAGCATGGGCCGTATGCACGGTGATGCTCAGTTCGCTGGTTCTTCCAGCGTGCCCGCTCACGTTGAGATGATGGGCCTGATTGGCATGGGCAACAACCCCATGGTTGGCGCTACCGTAGCTTGCGCTGTGGCTGCTTCCCAGGTTTAATCTGAACCATCTTATCCTCTTTTGAGGGTGAAACAACAAGCAAAAAACCGCTCTGCCAATTTGGCAGGGCGGTTTTTTCCATCTAAAATATCAGGTAACAGAGGTTTGGAAAGTGGCACAGGGACAAAAATGAGAAGGGACAAGCAGGATGGCAATGAAATACCTGGCTTTTCTGGTGCACTTGTAATATAATAAGGTAAAGTAATTGAAAAATTGCCACGGAACGGAGGTGGAAAAATGTACAACCAAAGTGAATCCCAGATGACCTTGTATGATTACGCACAGCCGTTTGAGGGAAAACTGGATGAGAGCAACCGCTGGGTGCAGCTGGCGCATGCAATCCCCTGGCAGGAGCTGGAACAGGAATATTCCGCAGGGTTTGGCAAGGCGGGACACAAGGCGTTTTCGGTTCGTATCGCCTTTGGCAGCTTGGTGATTCGGCAAGCTATGGGCCTTTCCGACCGGCAAACCGTCCAGCTGATTCGGGAAAATCCCTATCTGCAATATTTTATCGGCATGACCCAGTTTTCCCACGAGGCACCCTTTTCCGCCCACAGCATGGTTGGCTTCCGTCAGCGGTTTGCGCTGGAGCAGGTGGAGCAAGCGGTAAGCCTTTGGAAGAAATTTTCCCGCCAGAATCTCAGCCAAGGGTGACAAAAATTAATATAAATTGCGATTTCGATCAAATGGTTGTAATTTTTAAGTGGCATGGTATAATGGAGTTGAACGCTCTGTTATTTGAACAGACGAATTAGATGCAAAGGGAGGATAACACGATGAGTTTGAAAGGCACCAAAACCGAGGCAAACCTGATGACTGCATTTGCAGGGGAGAGCCAGGCACGCAACAAGTACACCTACTACGCATCCAAGGCAAAGAAAGAGGGCTTCAACGAGATTGCAGCCGTCTTTGAGGAAACTGCCAACAACGAAAAAGAGCACGCAAAAATCTGGTTTAAGCTCCTGCATGACGGCCAGGTTCCCGATACCCTCACCAATCTGGAGGATGCCGCTCAGGGAGAAAACTACGAGTGGACCGACATGTATGCAGAGTTTGCCGAAACCGCTCGTGAGGAAGGCTTTGAGCGGATTGCCGGCCTGTTCCAGATGGTGGGCAACATCGAAAAGCACCACGAGGCTCGCTACCGTGCCTTGGCAGAACTGCTGAAAGAAAACAAGCTGTTTGCCCGGGAAACCCAGCAGGTTTGGATCTGCACCAACTGTGGCCATATCCACATCGGCACCCATGCACCCGAGGAATGCCCGGTTTGCCAGCATCCCCAGGGCTACTTTGTGATTCGCGCTGAAAATTATTAATTTCATTTTATAAAAAAACAGCCTGTCCCAAACCGGGGCAGGCTGTTTTTGTTATCAAGAGTATATGAAGATTGAAAATCAGGTGGATTATCCCGCTTGTCTTATCTCAGCGCATTTAGATACAGGCATAAAGCCAGCCCAAAAGTGTGATTATTGGGGTTTAGCGCTCACCAATTTCAGCAACCAGGCATACATCCATCCCACCAAAACCAGCATGGCAAAAAGAAACACAGGGAAAAGCTGGGTGCCCCACTGGTTTGCAAAAAATCCAAAGAGGCTGGGCATGGAAAAACTACCCAGATATGCGCTGGCGATTTGCAATCCCATGAGTGTGGCGGAAGCCTGTGGGCTAAAGTAATGGGGAGTAAGATGGATCAGGCAGGGGTAAATGGGGGCACACCCAAATCCCACAATCAACAGACCTGCCAGCGTCAAAACCGGAGGCAAGGGCAGAAGCAACACCGCCACACCAAGGGCAATTATTCCAAAACCACCGGAAATCAAATGCTTTTCTTTTATGCGTAAGGTAGCAAATCCGGAGAGGGCACGTCCCACCGTGATGCCTGCAAAAAACAAGGCGGTGAACCGGGCAGCGGCATCCTGGGTCATTCCTTTGGATAAAGTTAGGTAACTGCCCGCCCACAGGCCCATGGTTTGCTCCAAGGCGCAGTAAAAGAAGAAGCATAAAATCATCTGCACCGCACCGGGGAGGCGCAGACACGCAAGGAAAGACAGTTTGCTTGCGTCATGATGTTCCACCGTGGTAGGTTCTTTTTTGTCCCACAAAGGCAGGCTTATAAACACAACAAAAGCAAGTGCAAGCTGGATGAAACCAATGGCTCTGTACCCGGAGGGCCAGCCCTTTGAGGCCGCCAGCATCTGCCCCATGATGTACGGCCCGGCACTGGCACCAAGTCCCCACATACAGTGAAGCCAGCTCATGTGACGACTTTCATAGTGAATGGCCACATAGTTGTTCAGTGCGGTGTCCACACAGCCAGCACCAAGGCCATATGGAATGGCCAGAAAACACAGCACCCAGAAGGAGTTCCCCACTGAAAAAGCCAGCAAAGCGCCAGCGGTGAGCAGTACGCTAAAGGCGGTGACTCGTCCCGTGCCAAGCCGGGCAATGATTCGGCCGCTGAGCAGACTGGATAGCACGGTGGAACAGGATATAATCACGGATAGAATTCCCGCATAGGAAATGGGGACAACAAGCTGGGGATACATGGCTGGCCAGGCCGCACCAAGCAAGCTATCCGGCAGGCCAAGGCTGATGTAGGCAAGGTAAATAGCTACTAAAAGCAGGTGAACCATAGAGATTTCCTTTCCAGAGTCGATTTTGTTTGAAATTGTGCCAGTTTCAAGCTAATTATATCAATTTGAAAAAACCATGTCCATCCAGCTTGTGTTTCTGTGTGTTTTCTTTGTGTAAAGGGGCGGTACAGGACTTTTCTTTCCCGCTTTTTTAGGATACAATATGAATACAGTCGATTGTAACCATGGCAAAGGACAAACAAAGGAGGATTTACCATGATTAAGGCCATTGCACTGGATTTGGATGGCACACTGACCAACGGAAAAAAGGAGATTACACCACGCACCCGGCGGGCCATTGATGCCTGCATTGACATGGGGGTACATATCATCCTGGCCAGCGGACGTCCCACACCGGGTATATGGCCTGTGGCACGCACCCTTGGTTTGGATAAGCGAGGCGGATATATGCTCAGCTATAACGGTGCCCAGATTGTGGATTGCCGCACCGGTCAGGTGCTGGCACAGGAGGTTTTGCCCAGAGAGTGGATTGGCCCCATTGCCAAGCAGGCAAGCCGGGCGGGCGGTGTACCTGTCACCTATGGAGAGGATGCCATCTACACACTGGATGCCCGGGACCAATATGTACAGCTGGAGTCCCGCATCTGCCAGTTGCCTTTGCGCCAGGTGGAGGATTTGGGACAGGCGGTGAATTGGGATGTGCCCAAGGTACTGGTGGCCCGTGCACCCCAGCATATGGCCCATGTGGAGGAACAGATGCAACAGGCCTTTGCAGGAAAGCTGTCCATCTATAAAAGTTCCGCTTTCTTCCTGGAGGTTATGCCCCTCGGAGTGGAAAAGGCGCAAAGCCTGCGGGCGCTGTTGACCATTTTGGGTCTTACCCCGGAGCAGCTTATGGCCTGTGGCGATAGCTGGAACGACCTGTCCATGATTGAGCTGGCTGGTTTGGGGGTTGCCATGGGAAATGCGGTGCCCCAGGTCAAGCAGGTTGCAAATTTTGTGACCCAGGACAATGAACACGACGGGGTGGCCTTTGCCATCGAGCGATTTATAGTGGATAATGTTGGGAATCACTAAGGAGGATTCATGATGAATACAATGATTGGATATGATAAATGTACCACCTGCCAAAAGGCGAAAAAGTGGCTGGAGGAGCAGAATGTGGCAGTGACCTACCGCCCCATTAAGGAGCAGAACCCCACCGCCCAGGAGCTGGCCCAGTGGCTGGAACAGAGCGGACTGCCGGTAAAAAAATTCATCAACACCAGCGGCCAGCTTTACCGCTCCATGGGATTGAAAGATAAGCTGGACAGCATGGACACCCAGGAGATTCTGGAACTGCTGGCAAGCGACGGCATGCTGGTAAAACGGCCCATTCTGGTCACCGACAAGGGCGTGATGCCTGGCTTCCGTGCCGAGCAATGGCAGGAACTGCTGGAACGGTAAGAAAGGCAGAAACCCATGAAGTATAAAGCCATTGTATTTGACGTGGACGGAACCTTAGTTCCCCAGTCTGAAAACATCATCCGCAAGGAGGTGCTGGAGGCTCTGAAAAAGGCACAGCGGCAGGGGCTGAAGGTGGTCATCGCTACCGGAAGAAGCTACTTTGCGCTGGACAAAAACCTGCTGGGTGGTTTTCGTGCGGATTATTACATCTGCGCCAACGGTGCCCAGATTGTGGACAGCCGGGGTCGTACCATCGCCGCACAAACCATGTCCGAGCAGGAAATGTATGCTCTGGTGGACTATTTTGAGGATTTTGACTATCCCCTTGCGTTTTGTTTTTCGGATGGATATTACATCTATGTGGAGCATGAGGGCATGCACCGGGCCTTTGGCTATGACCCGGTGAAAACCAAGTATCTGAAAGACGGAGAGGACCAGGACCGCCATCTGGAATCCATGCCCTTTGGAGCCGTTGGCATCCTGCCGACAGAAGCAGAAAAAGGTTTTGTGGAGCGGTACGGCTATCTGGAACTGCGGATGGTGGCCTATGAGCCGGGATTTTATGACATTATCCTGCCTGGCATCAACAAGGCAGTGGGGCTTAGCAAGCTGATGGAAAAAACCGGCTGGAAAGCGGAAGAACTGGCAAGTGCAGGGGACAACGACAACGATTTGGAGATGTTGGCCCTTACTGGGCTGTCCTATGCCATGGCCAATGGCTCAGAAGCGGCCCGCAAAACCGCCAAGTTCCTTGCGCCCAGTGTGGAGGAAAACGGTGCCTGCTGGGTGATTCAGCAGGTGCTGGACCAGCAAACTGCCCCGGACATAGAATAAGCTATAAAAAGGAGGATACAGCATGGGTAAGACCATTGTCTTGAAAAAACCGTCGGTCCTTCCCTGGTATCTGGCTGGGATTGTGGGACTGCTGTGCAGCTTTGTCCTTCCGGTTTATCGGCTTTGGGGGCTGATTGTCATGCTGGTTATCAGCGCAGTGGCCTTTGCAGTTGGCAAGCGGGTGTTCCCGGCGGTGGAGTACCAGGCGGAAGTTCCCTTTGATACCGGAGATGCCACCGCAGACGAGATACTGAAAGAGTTGCAAAATGCGGGCAGACAGCTGCACCAGCTGGATTTGAGAATCGAGGATGAACCTTTAAGTGCCGCCATCCGCCGGATGGAGCGAGCGCTTCATGCCATGGGCATTGAGGTGGAAAAGAACCTGACCCAGGCAAGGGTGGTGCGCCGCTTTTGCCAGCGGTATTTGGGGGATACCATCCACCTTTTGGAGCAATACGCCGACCTGGAACGGCTGGAGATACAAGGCCAAAACGTGGATGCCATCCGCCGCCAGGTGGAGGAAAATGCCCAAGTGATTGCTGGGGTGTTTGAAAACCAGCTGAATGAGCTGCTTGGGCAACAGGTAATGGAGAATGAGGTGAATTTGCAGGTGCTGAAAAACCTGCTACAACAGGATAAGCTGTTGCAAAATTCCCCTGATACACAAGATAGATAAGGAAAGGACTGTGGCGAAATGCAAGATACAAAGCTAGACCTGGACAACGACCTGCTGGAACTGGACACCAGCCCCAATTTGACCCTTTCTTTGGAACCAGAACCGGAGATAAACTTAACCCCGGCTCCCGCTCCGGTGGATTCCGCCGCATTGGCAGAAATCCAGCAGGGGGAGCAAAAGCTGGACGAAAAGGAACGGAAGATGGTGGATGAATTTGCCGCCAAAATTGACATTGGGAATGTTCAGCAGATTCTGCAATACGGCGCATCTGCCCAGAAAAAGGTGGGCGATTTCAGCGAAACTGCTCTTTCCAACGTGACAAACAAAACCAAGGATTTGGGCGAAGTGGGCGAGATGATTACCGACCTTGTGATGGAATTGAAAGGTTTTGATGTCAATGAGGAGCCCAAGGGAATTTTTGGCCTGTTTAAGCGCAGTGCCGATAATCTGGAAAGATTAAAACTCCGGTACAGCAAGGCAGAAGTCAATGTGGACCGGATTGAGGGCATGCTGGAACAGCACCAGATTCAGCTGATGAAGGATATTGCCTTGTTGGATAAATTGTATCAGGTAAACCTGGCATACTATAAAGAGCTGAGCATGTACATTCTGGCAGGTAAAAAGAAACTGGCGGAGGTGCGCAGTACCCAGCTGGCACAGGCAATCCAAAAGGCCAAGAACTCCGGCCTCCCGGAAGATGCCCAGGCTGCCCAGGATTTGTCCGACCTGTGCGACCGCTTTGATAAAAAGGTGCATGACCTGCAACTGACCCGCAACATTTCCATGCAGATGGCGCCCCAGATTCGCCTGTTGCAGAACAACGACACCGTTATGGTGGAGAAGATTCAGACCAGCATCGTAAACACCATTCCCCTGTGGAAAAACCAGATGGTGCTGGCGCTGGGCCTTGCACACAGCCAGCAGGCCATTCAGGCACAGCGGGCTGTAACCGACATGACCAACGAACTGCTGAAAAAGAATGCCGCCACCTTGAAGCAGGGCACAATCGACACCGCACGAGAGTCCGAGCGGGGCATTGTGGACATTGAAACCTTGCAGCAGACCAACCGGACCTTGATTGAAACTCTGGACGAGCTGGCAAGAATCCAGAGTGAGGGCCGTCAAAAACGGCAGGCTGCGGAGCAGGAGCTGGGCCGGATTGAAACCGAGCTGAAAGACAAACTTCTGGGGATGGCAAGCCGATGAAACGGTTTTTCAAAAACTGGGAAAGCCACCTGCCCCATGTGTTGACACAGTCCTCTGTTGCAGTTTTAACCTGCATTGGTATGTTGTTGGTGGGCTTTTTCGCCGTGGGTGGCTTGCAACTGCGTGGCTACCGACAGCAGTTGCAAGATAGCATCTTCACCCAGCAGATTATACAGGATTTGGACACCCGGGCAGACCTTGCCGCCAACCTTTTGACCCAGGCCAAAAAGGTGGATGGGCTGAAAAAATCCAGCCAGTACAAAGCCCTGCAAAATGCGGTGGAGCAATCGGTGGAAGCCACCCAGTCTATGGAAAAAGCAAAAGCTGACCAAAAGATTGTGCAGGCTGTGGCGGATTTGATGAGCGAGGCCCAGACTTACCAGGAAAAGAACCCGGAGCAATGGGAGCAGATGGAAAACCTGGACGAGGACTTCCGGGAGGTAGGACGGCTCATGAACCAGGAATACCAAAATAGTGAGTATTCGCAAAAAGCGAAGGCTTTTAACGACATGTTGCAGGATGTGCCCACGGATTTACTGCGGCACATCTGGAATGTGAATCCGCTGGTGATTGTGGAGGTTAAGTCGTGAAACGTTGGTTAAGTGGGGTTCTGACGGCCATCATGCTCTGCACCTTATTGGGGGTGCAGGTGTTTGCGAAGGATCTTCCGGATCCGCCGGAAATTGGATATGTGCAGGATTTGGTGGATGTTATTAGTGACGACACCCGGCGTCAAATCAGCCGATACAATGAGTCCTTGCAGGATAGTGGCGCCCAAATTGGGGTGCTGGTGGTGGATTATCTTGGGGTTTATGTGAATTCCATTGATGATTATTCCAGAGAAGTATTCAACTACTGGGGCGTGGGTGATGCTTCTAGGAACAATGGGGTTCTTCTTGTATTGGCGATTGAAAATGAGAAGTACTACTGTGCCATTGGACAAGGGCTGGAGGGAAAAATTGCGTTCAGCCAAATTGATGATTTACTGAATGAGTATATAGCACCCGCATTTCCTCCGGCCGATGCTAACAGCAATTCAACCAGTAACCCGGACAGCAACTCCACCAGTCAATTGGTGCAAGAAGGAGACTACGACCAGGCTGTAAGCCTGTTCTGCTCCGCCATGTACGAAGAACTGCTGAAGATTTACGGAACAGGAAACGCAACCCAGCAGGATGAATACATTCCGGATTCCAGCTCTCACACCGGAGTGAACGTCATGGTTGTGCTGATTCCCCTTGTGATTGTTCTTGTGATTGTGCTGCTCAGTGGTTCCGGAAAAGGCTCCGGCGGCCGGGGTGGTTCCGGCGGTGGTGGCTCGGCAGACTGGATTCTGCCCGCCCTGCTGATAGGCAGTTTAAACCGGCGGCGGTATCATAGACCCCCGCCCCCGCCGTTCCATCGTCCTCCACCGGGCGGCTTCCATCGTCCCCATGGCCCTGGCGGTTTCCATCGCCCCGGCGGCCCGGGTAGTTTCGGTGGCGGCTTTGGTGGCGGTTTTGGTGGTGGTTCCAGCCGAGGCGGCGGAGCAGGTCGAGGCGGCTTTGGTGGCGGTTTCGGTGGTGGTTCCAGCCGAGGTGGCGGAGCGGGTCGCCGTGGCTAAATAAAACCTAAAGTATAGCGGTAAGAGTGGGAATGGCCCATCTTGCCGCTATTTTTTTGTTAAATGGCGGGAATCTCTTAAATTTGTGCAATATTGCTTTGCCAACGACAAAAAAACATGATACAATAGAGCGACAGTCTATGACCTAAAAACAGGGGTGTTTCCCATACACCTCGTTGTTCTTGCCCTGATGTAGGCCGGACTGCAGTTTTTGCAAGTGAAGGAAGTACGTATGAACATTGGGACAAAGAAGTCGGGTCTGGCAGTAACAGAAATTATTGAACTGGTCAACACCGCCTTGGATGGGGTGGACCACAGGCTGGTAAGCCACGGTTTGCGGGTGGGTATGATCAGCCACAAGATGCTCTGTATGCTGGGGGAGGAAAATCCCCTGTATTTACAGGATGCCTTTATGGCGGCACTGCTCCACGATGTGGGGGCCTATAAAACCGATGATATTAACAAGATGGTGGTGTTTGAAAGCCGCCAAATCTGGGAGCATTCCCTGTATGGCTATCTGTTTTTGCGTAAATTTTCCCCATTGGCCCATATGGCGCAGGCGGTGCTTTACCACCATCTGGATTTTGCCCACATGGGGCATCTTCCCCCAAAAATAGCACGGCTGGCACAGGTGTTGCACCTGTGTGACCGGGTGGACGTGTACCTGCAATCCGACAAGGATGCTTCGGTTCTGCGTCGTAATCTGGACAAGGAGAGCGGTACTCGGTTTGACCCGGAACTGGTGGAGCTGTTCTGGCAGGCGGATGAAGAATGTGGATTTACCACCCTGCCCTTTGACCAGTGGCAGGTGGAACTTTGCATGGAATCCTGGGTGTCTGCCTATAAATTGCAAACCTATCTGGAGATGGTGGTGTCGATGATTGACTTTAAAAGCAATTTCACCGTAACCCACAGCATTACCACCCAGACCATCTCGGTGGAATTGGCCCAGTACATGGGGCTTCCGGAAGAGGAAATCCAGCAGATTTGGCTGGGCTCGCTGCTACACGATGTGGGCAAATTGTATGTGCCGGTTTCGGTGGTGGAACATCCCGGCCGGTTGGATGCCCAGCAGCTGGCTACCATGCGCAAGCATGTGGATGGAACCCGCAAGGTACTTGAAGGTAAAATTCCGGATGAAGTGCTGGAAATTGCTTGTCGCCACCATGAAAAGCTGAATGGCTCCGGTTATCCCAGAGGTTTGAGCGCCCCGGAACTGAATATGGCACAGCGGATTGTCTGCGTGGCAGATATTACAAGCGCCCTTTCCTGTGAAAGAAGCTATAAACCTGCGTTCAGTCGGGAGAAAACCCAGGCCCTTTTGGACCGGATGACCATAGCAGGAGAGCTGGATGCAGGGGTGGTGCAGGTGCTGTACCAAAACTATGAAGCCATCCAGAAAAAGGTGAAGCTTGCCACCCAGGAGGTACAGGCCACCTACAACAAGCTGATGAATGCCTATGAAATTTTGATGGAAAAGCGCCAGCAGATGTCCATAGAAGAATGGCTTATGCTTTTGGACGGTTACGTTACCCAGGGCTATTCCGTTTTGCAACAGGCATAAAAAAGCCGCAGGAAAAACTCCTGCGGCTTTTTTGTTACTTCATGTGTTTTGGCGCGGAGTGCTTACAACCGCAGTATTCCTGGCGGTAGAGATTATGCTGGCTGGACAGTTCCAGACTGCGCTTGTGGCCCTCCCGGCGCTTAAATTCGTTGGGCAGGTGACGCACTCCATATTTTTGCTCCAGCGCCTGCCCCATCTCGTTCAATCGCTGGGCATCCTTGCGGGGGCTGATGGAAAGGCTGGAACAAAACCATTCATACCCGTGGGCGGCGGCATAGGCGGCGGTGCGCTCCATTCGCATCTGGTAGCAGACGGTGCACCGGTCTCCCCGCTCAGGGCAGTCCTCCAGCCCTTGAACCGCCTGGTCGTATTCTTCCGGGTGATAGTCCTCCACCACCAGTTCCAGGTCCGGCAGGCCAGCTTCCTGAATAAATCGCTCCAGTTCCTGGACACGGCGGTGGTATTCCAGGCTGGGCCAGATGTTGGGGTTGTAGTATAAAATGGTAATCCGGAAATACTGGCTGAGCATCTCCAGCACCGCACTGGAACAGGGTGCACAGCAGGAGTGGAGCAACAGCCGGGGACGAGTGCCCCCCAAAGACTGGATTGCCTGATCCATAAGTTTTGGGTAATTGACACGATTTGCCATAAAAACATGGCTCCTCTCTGTAAAATAAGGGTAGGGCGGCAAAAACCATTGCCGACGATGCTTATCATACCACATTCCATTCCAATTTGCACGGCACAAAGGGACAAAACCTGCACCAGATAAGTGGATATTCAAAAAGATTTTAAATTTTATTCGCATTCCTATCACGAAATTTCCACACTTTTGCGGTACTATATGAGTGTAGCCCGAGGGACGGCGGATTCGCCGCCCAAGCAGAGGGAGTACTACCAGGCCACTGGCCATGAGAGCAGAAAGGCGAATCACCTTTCTGTGCCAGATGCGCCTCGCACCACTGCTGCCGGTAATGCCAGAGCCAGATGCAAGCAGGCTCTACCGGCTCAGACAACCTTCTTCTTTCTCCTCTTATTTGGAAAAAGTTCCAATACATCGCTGTCGCAAAAGCAGTCCGGCTGGTCAGCCGGGCTGTTTTTGCCTTTTGGGAAAGAATCTGGTACAATACAAGCATGAAAATGAAATAAGGAGACACTTGCCATGACACAGGAAAAAATTCAGCGCATCAACGAGCTGGCAAAAAAATCCCGCACACCAGAGGGACTCACCGAGCAGGAAAAGGCAGAACAGGCCGCCCTGCGCCAGGAATACATCAACGCCATGAAACAGAGCTTGAAAAATCAGCTGGACAATGCAGACTATATTGATGAATTTGGTATGCGCCGTCCGGTTTCGGATTTGAAAAAGAAAGCCCATAAAAGCTAAGCCCCAATGACCCATTGCAACCCAAACAAGGCTGGACAATGGGTCATTTTGTGTTATAATAAAGTGATGAATCAAGAAAGGAGAGAATCCTTTGACTGGGTTTTTAATCAGAACCTTTATTAAAGATTACACGCAAAAGCAATCCGTCAAGGTGCGCACTGCCTATGGAAGGCTGGCGGGTGTTGTGGGGATTGTCTGCAACCTGCTCCTGTTTGCCGCAAAATTTTTGGTGGGTACTTTGTTTGGAAGCATCTCCATTTCCGCAGATGCGGTGAACAACCTGTCCGATGCCTCCTCCAGCATTGTAAGTCTGGTGGGCTTTAAGCTGGCCAGCAAGCCAGCGGACGCAGAACACCCCTATGGCCACGCCCGGTTTGAGTATCTGGCAGGGCTGGCCGTGGCGGTTATGGTGCTGGTGATTGGGCTGGAAATGGCACAGGGCAGTGTGGAGAAAATCCTCTCTCCCCAGCTGGTGGAGTTCAGCTGGCTTACCGTGGCGGTGCTGGTGGGGTCTATCCTGGTGAAGTTATGGCTGGCCCATTTTAACAAAACGCTGGGCAATGCCATTGATTCCTCTACCCTGCTTGCCACAGCCGCGGACAGCCGCAACGATGTACTCAGCACCGGGGCGGTGTTGCTGGCGCTGGTGGTAGGGCATCTGTTCCAGCTGACGCTGGATGGCTGGATGGGTCTTTTTGTGGCCCTATTCATCCTGTACAGCGGGGCCAATCTTGTGAAAGAAACCCTGGACCCCTTGCTGGGACAGGCGCCAGATGAGGGCATGGTGCGTGCCATCCATGACAAAATCATGAGCTATCCAGGTGTGCTGGGCACCCATGATTTGATTGTTCACGACTATGGCCCGGGACAGCAGTTTGCCAGCGCCCATGTGGAGATGGCCGCCGAGGAAGATGTGATGAAAAGCCACGATGTGATTGACTCCATCGAGCGGGACTTTTGGGAAAACGACGGTCTGCATGTGGTGATTCACCTTGACCCGGTGGTAACTGCCGCCGGACGGGTGGGCAACGTGCGCCACTGGCTGGCAGATTTGGTGAAAGGCATTGACAGCCGGCTTACCATCCACGATTTGCGGATGGTGGAGGGGCCAACCCACACCAATTTGATTTTTGACTGTGTTATCCCGGCGGAGTTCCCCTTGTCCGAGGGAGAGCTGAAACAACGGATTAAGGATGCAGTACGCAAGGAAAACCCTCGATATTTTTGTGTAATTACGGTGGATCGCAGTTACGCTTGCATTCCCAAAAAGTAAGCGGCTGATTCAAAGATAATGCTGGTTTTTGTTCAGCGGTGGATAGCCCGGTGAACCCGACTTGAAAGTGAGGTATTCTATGAAAAAGATTCCAATGACCACCCCTCTGGTAGAGATGGACGGCGACGAGATGACCCGTGTGCTTTGGAAGCGCATCAAAGAAGAGCTGCTGGAACCTTTTGTGGACTTAAAGACGGAATATTATGACCTGGGGCTGGAAAACCGGGACGCAACCCAGGACCAGGTGACCATGGATGCGGCACTGGCCAACAAAAAATACGGGGTGTCCGTTAAGTGTGCCACCATCACCCCCAACGCCCAGCGGATGGAGGAGTACAACCTGCACCAGATGTGGAAAAGCCCCAACGGCACCATCCGTGCGGTGCTGGATGGCACTGTGTTCCGTGCTCCCATTGTGCTGGACTGCATCAAGCCGGTGGTAAGCACCTGGAAAAAGCCCATCACCATCGCCCGTCATGCCTATGGCGATGTGTACCGGGGCAGTGAGATGCGCATTACCACCCCCGGAAAGGCCGAGCTGGTGTTCACTGCTGAGGACGGCACCGTACAGCGCCAGACTGTGTATGAATTTGAAGGCCCGGGCGTGTTGCAGGGCACTTATAATAAGGATAGCTCCATTGCCAGCTTTGCACGAAGCTGTTTCAACTATGCCCTGTCCACCGGACAGGAGCTGTGGTTCTCCACCAAGGATACCATCAGCAAGCAGTACGACCATACCTTTAAGGATATCTTCCAGCATATCTATGATACCGAATACAAAGAAAAGTTTGAAAAAGCTGGCCTGCGGTACTTCTACACCCTGATTGACGATGCAGTGGCACGGGTGATTCGCAGTGAAGGTGGATTCATCTGGGCTTGCAAAAACTATGACGGCGACGTGATGAGCGACATGGTATCCACCGCATTCGGCAGCCTTGCCATGATGACCAGTGTGCTGGTCAGCCCGGACGGCTGTTATGAATACGAGGCCGCCCATGGCACCGTAACCCAGCATTACTATCGCTACTTAAAGGGAGAAGCCACCTCCACCAACCCCATGGCCACCATCTTTGCATGGACAGGGGCATTGGCAAAGCGGGGCGAACTGGATGACAACCAGCCCCTGGTGGAGTTTGCCCGCACCTTGGAACAGGCTTGCCTGGACACCCTGTCCAAAGGCATCATGACCAAGGACCTGTGCAACCTGGCACAGGGCGTGGAGGTTCATCCTGTGAACAGCGAGGAGTTCCTGCTTGCCATCCGCAAGACTTTGGAGGAAAAGCTGGCAGGCTAAGGATACAAACTCTGCTTTTGCAACAAAACAGCATATAAAAATCCCTGGTGGAATGGATGTTCCACCAGGGATTTTTTCTGATTTTGATTTCAAAAAAAGTTCATAGAAAAACGATTTTTTTGCAATAAAACGGCGGTATAATCATACTTGTCAAAGGGGAACAGAACCGGAGCTTACAAGAGGTGAGCAGATGGAACAGCAAGCATATTCCCTTAATTGGCTGTGAGCCGTCAGTGCATTTGCCCACAGCTGATACAACAAAAATACATAAAGGCACTGAAGATAGGAGAAAAGTATGTTTGGCATGATCCCTTTCAATCGCGAAGAAAACAGTCTGTTTCAGTATCTGGACAACATGGAGAAGAACCTGTTCGGCGGTCTGGGTGATGTAAGCCGTTTCCGCTGTGACATTCAGGACAAGGGCGACTCCTATCTGATGGAGGCAGAACTGCCCGGCTTTGAAAAAGAGGACATCTCCGTGGATGTGGATGGTGAGCGGATGCAGATTGTGGCCCGCCACAATTCCGAAAAAGGCGAAAAGGACGACAAGGGCAACTACCTGCGTCGGGAGCGCCGCTTTGGCTCCTTTAGCCGTAGCTTTGATGTAACCGGCATCGACACCGACAACATCAAGGCTGTTTACAAGAACGGTGTGTTGGAACTGACTCTGCCCAAAAAGGAGCAGAATAAGGAAGAGTCCACCCGTTCCATTGAAATCGAAGGATAAAAAGGCAGTCGGTGACTTTGTACGCAAGCAGAGCCATCGGTTAAAACAGAGTATAAAAGTAGCATTCTATAAAAAACCGGGATAGCCGTTTTGGCCTCCCGGTTTTTTGTTTGCAAAAATGCTTGTTGTCTGTTTTTACCCCCATGCTTTTTAAGTAAAATCAATGGGCAGTGTGGGCAGACCGTTGAGCCGCAAATCCCCCACATGGCCTTGTTCCAGCTCATAAAAGCCTTGTGCCGCAATCATGGCGCCGTTGTCTCCGCACAGGCTGGGGGCGGGCAGGTATACCTTTGCGCCCAGCTTTTGGGCCGCATCGTTTACAAGACTGCGCAAAAGGCTGTTAGCCGCCACACCACCCGCCAGACAAATCTGGGTGGCACCGGTGTCCTTTGCGGCGAGCATCAACTTATCGCAAAGAATCTGGTCAATCCGGCGCTCAAAGCTGGCGGCCATATCCTCCACCACCACGGGACAGCCCCGCATTTCCCCTTGGTTTACTGCATTCATGACAGCAGTTTTCAGGCCGGAAAAACTCACGTTATACCGTCCTTCCACCTTGGGCACCGGCAGGGGATAGGCAAGAGGATTGCCCTGTTTTGCCGCCTTGCTGATGGCAGGGCCACCGGGATAACCCAGCCCCAGGGTGCGAGCCACCTTGTCAAAGGCTTCCCCGGCGGCATCGTCCACCGTCCGGCCCAGCACCTGAAAGCGGGTGTAATCCTGCACCTGCACAATATGGCTGTGCCCGCCGCTTGCCACAAGGCAGAGGAAAGGTGGTTTTAACTCCGGGTGGGTCAGGTACAAAGCGGCGATGTGTCCCCGCAGGTGATGCACCGGAATCAAGGGTTTGTTCCAGGCAAAGGAAAGCCCTTTGGCAAAGTTCACCCCCACCAGCAACGCACCAATCAGACCCGGCGCAAAGGTGACGGCAACACCGTCCAGCTGGTCCGGGGTAAGACCCGCTTTTTTCATGGCCTGCATGGCAACAAGGCTGATGCTTTCCGCATGGCGGCGGCTGGCGATTTCCGGCACCACACCGCCATAGAGGGCTTGCTCCGCCACACTGCTGGCAATCACATTGCTTACAATCCGGCGACCATCCTCCACCACAGCGGCGGCGGTTTCGTCACAGCTGCTTTCAATTCCCAGTATATACATCGTCGGCCTCCTGTTGTGCTGAAATAAAGGACTGCACCCCGTCGCAGGACATGACAAGTGCGTCCTCACGGGGGGCAGAGTAAAAATTTTGCCGTAGACCCTGCACCGAAAAGCCCACCGATTCGTACAAACCTTGGGCGGCAAGGTTGGAGTGGCGAACCTCCAAAAAGGCATAGGCCGCACCTTGCTGCGCCAAAAGAGCAAGGCTTTGGCGCAGAAGCTGTCGTCCAATCCCTCGGCGGCGGTGGGCAGGGTCCACCGTCAAGGTGTTGAGACTGGCCTCGTCCCCTGCCAGCTGCCAGGCCGCAAGCCCCACAACCTGCTGGGTGCTTGGCTCCACCGCCAGATAGATGCGGCTGGCACCGCCCTCCATCTGACAGGATAATTCTTCTGCCAGCTGGGCGGCATTCCATGGGTCCTGAGCCGTGCGCTCAATCTCCACACAGGCATCCAGATGTTGGGGTTCCATGGGAACAATCAAATATTCCACAACTTCTCTCCTTCTTTGTGGAAAACTGGGCTGGTTAATGAGCCACCAGCCAGTTTTCTCCGGTGTGAACGTCTGCGGTCAGGGGAACGCTGTACTGTACGGCACCCTCCATCTCCTCTTTCAGAAGCTGGGATACCTGTGCGGCTTCCTCTTTGGGTGCTTCCACAATCAAT
Organism: Candidatus Allofournierella pullistercoris; assembly: GCA_018883715.1. Classification (GTDB taxonomy): domain Bacteria; phylum Bacillota; class Clostridia; order Oscillospirales; family Ruminococcaceae; genus Allofournierella; species Allofournierella pullistercoris. The sequence continues at coordinate 18,550 of JAHLFP010000006.1, forward strand.
TCGTCGTGTACCTGCAAGATGAGCCGGGCCTTCAGGTTTTCCTTGCGCAGACGGTTCCAGACTCGCACCATGGCAAGCTTGATTACATCCGCCGCCGTGCCCTGAATGGGGGTGTTCATGGCCATCCGCTCCCCAAGGGCATGGAGGTTCCGGTTTTTGCTGGCAAGTTCCGGCAAAGCCCGGCGCCGACCAAACAGGGTGGTTACATAGCCCTGCTGGGTGCCCTGTTCAATGGTGGAGTCCATATACTGCTTGACCCCGGGGAAGGTGGCCAGATAGTTTTTGATGAATTCATCTGCCTGTTTCACGGTTACATGGATGTCCTTGGACAGGCTGAACGCACTGATGCCGTACACAATGCCAAAGTTTACTGCCTTGGCACTGGAACGCAGGGCAGGGGTCACCTCATCCAGGGGCAGAGCATAAATTTTTGCGGCGGTACTGCGGTGGATGTCCAGCCCCTCCTGGAATGCGTGTTGCATGGAGGCATCGCCGGAGATATGTGCCAGCAGACGCAGTTCAATCTGGCTGTAATCCGCATCCACCAGGGTACAGCCGGGGCTTGCCACAAAGAATTCCCGCAGGCGGCTTCCCAGTTCAGTGCGGATGGGGATGTTTTGCAGGTTGGGTTCACTGGAGGAAAGCCGTCCAGTGCGTGCCTCGGTTTGGTTAAAGGTGGAGTGCATCCGACCGTCCTTGCCAATCACCTTCAAAAGTCCCTCCACATAGGTGGAGTTCAGCTTTTGGTAGGTGCGGTACTGTAAAATATCATCAATGACCGGGCTGTAACTGCGCAGGCTTTCCAGGGTTTCCGCATCGGTGGAATAGCCACTTTTGGTCTTTTTGCGGGGCGGCAGTCCCATCTTTTCAAACAAAGCCTGTCCCAGCTGTTTGGGGCTGTTCAGGTTGAATTCATATCCAACCTCGCTGTAAATGCGCTGGAGACAGTCCTCCAAAGCCTGTTTCAGCTGGCCACCAAAGGCTTCCAGCCCCTCCCGGTTCACCAGCATGCCAATCCGCTCCATGTCCGCCAAAACCCGTGCCAGGGGCAGTTCAATTTCCATCAAGAGGGCGGTCATGCCTTCCTCTTCCACCTGCTGGGCCAGCTTTTCCAGCAAGCGGGGAAGCTGGCTGGCACAGGGGTATTCAGGACAGGCGAATTCCGGCGCAATCCGGTACTCGGCGCAAAGGTTTTCCACCGTGTAGCTGCTGGCGGCAGGGTTGAGCAGATAAGCCGCCAGCTTGCCGTCAAATTGGATGCAAGGGGCGGTTTCGCCCTGTGCCAGTGCCAGATGGAACAGGGGTTTTGCGTCAAACACCTGCAAGGTCACATCGCTGGACAAAAGGCGGAGAAGGCTGTCCTCGTCCAGGGCATAAACCTCCTGTCCCTGCACCGCAAACCATTGTCCAGATTCATTGCAGGCAACCGCAAATACACCCTCCACTGCAAGGGGCAGGGGCTGGGCGGAAATGGATTCCAGCGGGGTTTGCTCCGCTTCTTCTGTGGGCTGGTCGGTAAGGCCAAGACGGGATACAAGGCTGTGCATCTCCAAATCCGCCAAAAGCTGGGCGGCGGCAGAGGGATTGCCAGCGGTGCGCAGATAGTGGCCGGGGGTGGTATCCACCGGGACAGAGCAGTCAATGGTGGCCAGCTTGTGGGACAGCAGAGCGTCCTCCTTGTGGGTGGCCAGCTTGTTGCGAACGCCGGGCTTGATGGCACTGCTGTCCAGATTTTCATAAATGTTTTCCAGCGAGCCAAAGGCTTGCACCAGAGAAAGGGCGGTTTTCTCGCCAATGCCTGCAACGCCGGGAATGTTGTCCGAGGTATCGCCCATCAGGCTTTTCACCTCGATGAGTTGCAGGGGAGAAACGCCGTATTTTTCCTCCACGGCGGCCTTGTCCATGACGATGGTTTCGCTCCGCCCCATCCGGCTGGAGGCCAAAAGAACCGTCACCTGGTCGTTGACAAGCTGTAAGCTGTCCCGGTCACCCGTTGCAACAAAGCAGGTGTCCCCCCGCTGTGCGGCGGCCTTGGACAGGGTGCCCAGAATGTCGTCTGCCTCGTATCCTTCCAAAGAAACAAGGGCAAAGCCAAGCTCGGTGAGCAGTTCCTTTAGAACCGGCATCTGCTGGGCCAGCTCCTGGGGCATACCCTTCCGGTGCGCCTTATAGCCGTCGTACATCTTGTGCCGGAAGGTGGGTGCCTTCAAGTCAAAAGCAATGGCTACCTCGTCCGGCTGAACATCCTTAAGCAGGTTCAGCAGAATGTTCAAAAAGCCGTAAATGGCATTGGTGTAGCGGCCGTCCTTGGTGGTCAACAGCTTGATGCCGTAAAATGCACGGTTCACAATACTGTTGCCATCCAAAACCAAAAGTTTCATGGAAAAACCTCCTAGTTTGTATCAAGCAAAGCCCTGAAACAGGCGGTTTGCGTTCAGCGTGCCACAAGGGGAATGCACACGCTTTTGGATTGTTCAGTCGTCAGATAGTATACCACAAACTGGGGGAGTATGGTATAATGAAGGCTGGATTTTACACCCAAAACGGGTGTTTTCGCAAGATAAGGAGTCAATATGCAAATCGGCAATTTAAATCTGGAACCGGGTGCAGTCCTTGCACCCATGGCGGGCTTTACCGATGCGGCCTGTCGTCGGCTGGCGGCAAAGCACGGTGCCATTTATACCATTACCGAAATGGTCAGCGCAAAAGCGTTGACCTTTGGGGATAAAAAAAGTGCCCAGTTGATGTACAACGGGCAGAACGATGCGCCATATGGCATTCAGCTTTTTGGGGCAGAGCCGGAGACTATGGGTCAGGCCGCCGCACTGATTGCCCAGCAACCCTATGATTTGCTGGACATCAACATGGGCTGTCCTGCTCCCAAAATTGTATCCAGCGGGGCAGGAAGCAAGCTTATGCTGGACCCGGACCTGTGCGGACGGATTGTGGAAGCGGTGGTAAGCCAGACCGGTGGCCGTCCGGTTACGGTGAAGATGAGGGCAGGCTGGGATGAAAACAGCCGCACCGCAGAGCAGGTTGCCATTGCCTGCGAGCAGGCGGGTGCCGCCCTTGTGGGAGTGCATGGCCGCACCAGAGAACAGATGTACCAGCCGAATACCGTAAGTCTGGAAGCCATCGCCCGTGTGAAGCAGGCAGTGAAGATTCCGGTTTTGGGCAACGGCGATATTGCCAGTGCAGAGGATGCGCTGGAAATGGTGCGCCAGACCGGATGCGACGGCGTGATGGTGGGCCGTGCGGCCCTGGGCGACCCCTGGCTGTTTGGAGAGATTCGTGCCGCATTGAATGGCCGTCCCTTGCCGGAAAAACCCACCCTGCGCCAGCGGCTGGAGGCACTGCGCACCCAGGTGTATGAAATGTGCGAGGAAAAAGGAGAATGGGTTGCCATGGCACAGGCCCGCAGTCAGGCCCTGCACTATATGCGGGGGCTGAAAGGCGCCACCACCCTGCGCAGAGCCTGCTGTCAGCTGAGCCATTATCAAGATTTGGATGATTTGTTCGACCTGGTTTATCAGGAAGGCAACCGCTAAATCACCAGTCCTCCTGTTGCTCCGGACGGGTCAACTCGTCCAGCGTCTGGCTGTAACAGGGGAGCATCCGCTCCAAAAAGTAATCCACCTCTGGACAGTGCATATCGGACAAGGCCTGCCGCTGTTGTTCCATGGCGGCGGCAAACTCCCGGTTGCCCGCCTGTACTTCCTCCATGCACTTAATCAGGGCGCTGAGCCGGTCGGCGGCTTTCAGCAGTCGCTCCTCAGCGGGGGAGAGAATCCGCCCGGTGACATACCCGGTCATGGGCTGGCGCAGTGCGGGAGGCAGCATGCTGAGCATGGTCAGGGCGCTTTCCGTTTCCAGTGCCTTGTAGGCATTGCGCAGACGCTCATTTTTGTATTTCACAGGGGTGGGCATATCTCCGGTTAGAATTTCCTGTGCGTCATGGTACAAAGCCGCCACAGCCACCGTTTCCGGGCGCACCGGAGTTCCGGTGACCTCTTGGGCAATCATGCACAGGGTATGTGCCAGAACGGCGGTTTCGGTGGTGTGCTCGCTGAGGGTTTCTGGGCGTGCGGCGTGCATCAGGCTCCAGCGGCGGATATATTTCATTCGACTCACAAGCGCATTAAATGGATAGGTTTTCATAAAAACATCACGCTCCCGATTGGATTTGCCCACAGGGCAGATGGCTTTATTATAGCACATTCCACAGCGAGCGGGGGTTACAAAAGAAAGGGGACTTGCAACGGTGCAGACAGTTACCTTGAAAGCGGATGGGGGCAAAACAGCCCCATCCAGCCGGGATTTTTGGTTGACTTTTGGTTTGTGTGGCCTTGCCGCCGCCATGATGTTCCTGCCGTTTCTGATTGTGGACGGCGGTTTTTTCCTCTATGCAGGGGATTTTAACAGCCAGCAGATTGCGTTTTACCAGTATGCAAATCAGTTTGCTAAAACCCTGGGAACCTTCAGCTGGGCCACCGATCTGGGCAGTGGATTTTTGAACAGCTACTCCTTTTATCTGATTGGCAGTCCGTTTTGGTGGCTCAGCCTGCTGTTTCCGTCCTCCTGGCTGCCCTATTTGATGGTGCCATTGCTTTGCTTGAAGTTTGCGGTGGCAGGTGCGGGGGCGTATCTCTGGATGCGGCGGTACACGGTGCGCAGTACCATGGCGGTGCTGGGTGGCTGTTTGTATGCCCTTGCGGGAAGCACGGTGTACAACGTGTTTTTCAACCACTTTGTGGATGTCATCGCCCTGTTTCCGTTCCTGCTTTGGGCGTTGGATGAGGCGGTGCTGAACCGTCGCCGGGGCTGGTTTGCGGTGCTGGTGGCCTTAAATGCGCTGAACAACTATTTCTTCTTTGCGGGGCAGGTTGTCTTTCTCTGCCTGTATTTCTGCTGTATGGTGCTGTCCGGCAGATGGCCCATCACCTGGCGGCGGTTTTGGCATCTGGCGCTGGAAAGTGTGCTGGGGGTGGCAATCAGCTGTATCATCCTGATACCCACAGTTTTAAGCCTGAGTGAAAACCCCCGTGTGTCCAGCTTTTCGGACGGATTTGGGCTGTTGCTTTACGGAAAACCCCAGCAGTATGCGGCCATCTTGTACAGCCTGTTTTTTATGCCGGACTGCCCGTATATGCCCGCCATCTTTACCGAGGGTACAATCAAATGGACCAGCATGACCGCCTATCTGCCCCTTATCAGCATGGCACCTGCCATTGCCTATTGGCGCAGCTGCAAAAAGGACGGGTTCCGGTGGCTTTTGAACATCTGCCTTGTGATGGCGTTGGTGCCGGGGCTGAATTCCGCCTTTTATGCCATGAATTCCAGCTATTATGCCCGGTGGTACTATATGCCGGTGCTGATTTTGTGCGCCGTCAGCGTGTGTGCCATGGAGCACCCGGACAAGATTGATATGAAAAAAGGCATCGTTCCCACCCTGGTGGTACTGCTGGCCTATACCACCTTTGCCCTTGTTCCCACCCAAAATGAGGAAAACTGGCAGATTGGTGTCATGTCCAACCCGGCCAAGTTCTGGGTTGCCTTTGGTATGTCCATGCTGGGGGTGCTGGTGTTCTGGTATCTGTGGCGGATGGGCAAAAACAACGCCCTGTTTCCCCGGCGGATGACGGCGGCGGTGCTGGCCTTTGGGTGCCTGTATGGGGTGGTGCATATCTCCATCGGAAAATTTGCCCAGTGGAACAACGACAAGGACTACCGCCAGCAACAGTATGTGGATGCCCGTGCCCTGGCAAAGCAGTTGCCGGAGGGTGCATACCGGGTGGATGATTTTGAGTCTTACGACAACCTGGGTTTGTGGCTGAACTGCAGTGATTTGCAGACCTTCAATTCCACCGTTGCCCCCTCGATTTTAGAGTTCTATCCTCTGGTGGGGGTAAAACGGGACGTACGCAGTGCTCCCGAAATGGAGGATCAGGCTCTGCGCCAGCTTTTGGGGGTGCGCTTTACCATCACCCCGGTGGAGCACCAGGAAGAGCTGGAGGAAATTCTGGGGGATAACTGGCAGTATTACACCACCCAAGGAAGCCTTGCGGTGTATGAAAATACCGATGCCCTGCCCATGGTGACCGCCTACGACAGCTATATGACCATGGAGGAATACCTGGATCAGCCGGAAACAAGCCGCTCGGAACTGCTGTTGCGGGCGGTGGTGCTGGAGCCGGAGCAGGTGAACCAGTATGGGGCAGGTTTGCGGCATCTGACCAGCGAAGAACAGAAGGACATGAGCGATGAAGCCTATCAGGACAGCATTCGTGACCGGCGGGACATGGGGGCAAACCAGGTGGAACTGACGAATACTGGCCTGCGTGCTACCATCGCCATGAGCCGGGCGGGCATTGTCCAGTTGGCAGTGCCTTATGACCCGGGCTTTTCTGCCACCGTCAACGGCAACCCGGTGGAGGTGCTGAAGGTTTCCGGGGGTTTAACCGCTGTCTGTGTGCCCAGCGGCAGTGTGGAAATCCAGCTTACCTACCAGCCACAGGGCTTTGTATTAGGGGCAGGAATTTCCGGCGTGGCAGTGGTGTTCCTGGCCGGATATTGGCTGGTGACAAAGCCCCGGAAAAAACAGTAAGATATTATAAAACAAAAGCACAGACGGTGTGAACGGCTGTGCTTTTTATCGCTAAGGAGGAATCAGGATGGAGTTAGTACAGATTCTTGCACAGGAACTGGACCTGAATGCCAAACGGGTAGAGGCGGCGGTGGAGCTGATTGATGCAGGCAACACCATTCCCTTTATTGCCCGATACAGAAAAGAAGCCACCGGAGCCATGGATGACCAGGTGCTCCGCCAGCTTGCGGACAGACTGGAGTATCTGCGCAATCTGGACAAGCGTCGGCAGGAGATTTACCAGTCCATTGCCCAGCAGGAGGCCATGACAAACGAGCTGGAACAGGCACTGCTTGCCGCAAAGACGCTGGCAGAACTGGAAGATTTGTACCGCCCGCTCCGTCCCAAGCGGAAAACCCGTGCCAGCATGGCACGTCAGCTGGGTCTTGCCCCACTGGCGGAGCAGATTTGGAAGCAGAATCCTACAGATGACTCAGAAACCCTGGCTCTGCCTTTCTGCAACGAGGAAGTGAAGGACACCGCCGCCGCACTCTCCGGCGCACGGGATATTCTGGCAGAGCAGATGAGCGACGACCCGGCACTTCGCACCCAGCTGCGCCGTTTTTACCAGCGGTTTGCCCTGCTTGTGAGCAAGGCCGCCAAGGAAGAGGACAGCGTATACGCCCAGTACTACGATTTTGCCGAGCCGGTGAGCAAGGCGGCAGGTCACCGGGTTTTGGCGCTGGACCGGGGTGAGCGGGAAGGCTTTTTGAAGGTGAGCGTTCAGGTGGACACCGAAAAGGTGCTGGGGGGCATCCGCCAGATGTACCTGACCGGGTCTGGTTCTTGCTCCCAGCAGGTGGCACTGGCCATTCAGGACAGCTTCACCCGACTGATTGCCCCCAGCATGGAGCGAGAGGTGCGAAGCACCTTGACCGAACAGGCGGCAGAGGGTGCCATTCACCTGTTTGGGGAAAATCTGCGCCAGTTGCTTCTTCAGCCTCCCATCAAGGGCAAGGTGACACTGGGCATGGACCCAGGCTATCGGATGGGGTGCAAGCTGGCGGTGGTGGATCCCACTGGAAAGGTGCTGGACACAGCGGTGGTGTACCCTGTGCCAGAGTTTAAAAAGGTGGAGCAGGCCAAGCAGAAGGTGAAACAGCTGATTTCCACCCATGGGGTGCAGGTGATTGCCATCGGAAATGGCACGGCCAGCAAGGAAACCGAGCTGTTCGCCGCCGGTGTGATTCAGGAGATGAACAACGGCGTACAGTACATGATGGTGAACGAGGCAGGTGCCAGTGTGTACTCTGCCAGCAAGCTGGCGGCGGAGGAATTCCCCCAATATGACGTAAACCTGCGCAGTGCGGTGAGCATCGCCCGCCGTCTGCAAGACCCCTTGGCGGAGCTGGTGAAGATTGAACCAAAAGCCGTGGGTGTGGGACAGTACCAGCACGATATGCCCCAAAAGCGACTGAACGAGACGCTGGACGGCGTAGTGGAAGCCTGTGTAAACCAGGTGGGCGTAGATTTAAACACCGCCAGTGTGCCCTTGCTTACACGAGTATCGGGACTGACCGCCTCCACCGCCAAGCAGGTTGTGGCATGGCGGGAGGAAAACGGCCCGTTCCAGTCCCGCAGTCAGCTGAAAAAGGTAAAGGGACTTGGCCCCAAAGCCTTTGAGCAGTGCGCAGGTTTTCTGCGTTTGCCCGGCGCAAAAGAGCCGCTGGATGCCACTGCCGTTCATCCGGAAAGTTACCCGGCGGCACGGGCGTTGCTGGAGTTGTGTGGGTTTTCCCCGAAAGACATTGGCACCTCCGCCATGGAGCAGCTTCCCAAGATTGTCCAGCAGATTGGTGCGGACAAGGTGTGCCAGCAGGCAGGAATTGGACAGCTCACCTTACAGGACGTGGTGCAGGAACTGATTCGTCCGGGACGGGATATGCGAGATGAACTGCCCCCGCCCATCCTGCGCAGTGACGTGATGAGCATGGAGGACTTGAAGCCGGGCATGGAACTGCAAGGCACGGTGCGCAATGTGATTGACTTTGGCGCATTTGTGGACATCGGTGTGCATCAGGATGGCCTTGTGCATATCAGCCAGTTGAGCGAATCCTACCTGAAGCACCCAAGCCAGGCCGTCAAGGTGGGCGACGTGGTAAAAGTTTGGGTGCTGGATGTGGACTTGAAGAAAAAACGAATCAGCCTGACCATGAAAGCCTCTGCTTTTGCGGAGAAAACAGGGAAGCCCCAGGGCAGGTAAGCCCAAATGACGGTGTGAAAATCCCTCCTCTGCGGGACTCAGGGGAGCGATAAAAGTTTTCTACCTATTTCCTGCTTAATGGTCTGTTGATGGCGGCTGGTTTTTGCTTTTATGACGGCATAAATAATTCGTCCACTGTAAGCTGCAATTCCCTTGCAAGGCTAAAAGCAAGAGATAGTGTGGGGTCGTATTTGTTGTTTTCAATGGCATTTACTGTTTGCCGCGACACCCCACCCCTGTTCGAAGCAAAGAAACAATCATAGAAATGTCCAAAATAATCAGTACCACTAAAACAATTAGCGCAACCAAAAGAATCCAGGAAAAAACAAATCTCATAAATATGCTCCTTTCCAAAATTGAAAATGTCAAATTGTTTTGAAACTTTCAATATAGCAGAAAAACAAAAATGTCAAGAAGTTTTGACATAATGTTTTGTGTGATGTAGCAAACTTGGTGCATGGCATAGCGTATAGAACAAGATGTTTGTCTTTGGCAAGTCTGCTTAGCCATTGTCCTACAACAAATCGGCTATCATTATGGAAGAAAGCGGCGAGGGAAGAGAGAAAATGTAAGCCTGCCAAAGCATTATTCAGAAAGAAGGCAATTACAGATAGTGTGCAAGATGTGGAAAACCGTGAAGTAATACAAAAACCGGACCGCCCAACTGGCGGTCCGGTTTTTGCAAAGTAAAAGGAAGATATAAAAAGAGGTATAGCGTTTATACAAAAGGCGATGTTTTATTCCGCTGGGTTACAACAAGGGAATACCCTGCTCCTTGCACTGTTTCACGGTGTCCTCGTCCCACAGGCTTACCTGTACCTCGCCGATGTGGACTTTGCCCAGCAGTAAAAGGCAGAGTCGGCTTTGTCCGATGCCGCCGCCGATGGTGAGGGGCAGCTTGCCATCCAAAAGCATACGATGGAAGGACAGCTCCCGCCGCTCTGTGCAGCCTGCCAGTTCCAACTGCTTTTCCAGCGCGGGGGCGTCCACCCGGATGCCCATGCTGCTGATTTCCACCGCCTGCTGGAGGGGCGGATGCCAGAACAGCAAATCCCCGTTCAGGGTCCAGTCATCGTAGTCCGGCGCCCGTCCGTCATGGGGCTTTCCACTGCGCAAGGGATAGCCAATCTGCAACAAGAAGGTGGTGGGATGCTCTTTTACATAGGCATTTTCCCGCTCTTTTGGGGAAAGGTCGGGGTACAAATCCTCCAATTCCTGGCTGGTGATAAAGCTTACCTCCCGGCAAATCTGGGTGTCCAGATTGGGGAAACTCCATTTCAGTTCATCCAGCGTGGAGCTGATGGCATATACAATGTTTTGCACCGTGTTTTTCAGGTACTCCAGATTCCGTTCCTCTGGAAGGATAATCTTCTCCCAGTCCCACTGGTCCACATAGATGGAGTGCAGGTTATCCAGTGTTTCATCCCGGCGAATGGCGTTCATGTCCGTTAAAAGCCCGTTTCCAGCCCGGAAACCATACTGCGCCAGCGCCCAGCGTTTCCATTTGGCAAGACTGTGCACCACCTGCGCTTCGTATTGCAGAGCAGGGACGTCAAAGCTGACGGGACGCTCCACTCCGTTCAGGTCGTCGTTCAGGCCAAGGGTGGAATTTACGAATAGGGGGGCGGTCACACGCTTCAGGTGAAGGGCGGCACACAGCTTGTGCTCAAATACCTGTTTGATGAGACCTACCGCCTTTTGGGTGTCATAAAGTCCAAGGCAGGGCTGATAAGCGTACATAGTAAAACTCCTTTCAATCCAGTAGTTTGTTAATTTACCGGGGTAGATGATAGAAGTATAACAGAAGTCTAGGCAAAATGCAATAAACCACGAGAAATCCGGCCTTTTGGAGTGGGTAAGAAAGCAAACCTACAGAAGAGTCTGGCGAAAGAGTCGATTCAAAACTGCGTAAAAAGCCTGAAAATCAAGGACAATTACCACAAAAAACATAGCCATGGGTTTTTCATCCTTGTGGGTGAAGTAGAAAAAATCTGCAAGGTGTTTCAAACCCGGTTTTCTGTGCTATAATCGCCAAGAACCGGATTTTTTTGCACCGTAGGCAGAGGGTGCAAGCTGGCAAAAGGCCAAAACAACCGGGGAAAGTGGCGGGGAGCAATCCCGGTCACCACAGGAAAACTGCCATCATTACACAAGCGAAGGAGGGCTGTGAGCATGACAAAGGAGCTTCAGATTTCCAGTTTTCAGCAGGTAAAAGACATTGTAAATGCCGCTGCCAACTGTGAATATGAAATTACGGTGCAGGATGCACAGGGAGCCATTGCGGATGCAAAAAGCATTCTGGGGCTGATGAACCTGGACTACAAGCATACGGTAATCCTGCAAGGGGAAAATGCGGATGAGGTGGAACAGGTCTACCAGGCCATCACCAAGGCATAAGGGCTAAAACCCCCAAAGGGGAAAACTCCATCCCAAACAAAAAAACAGGCTCGTCCCCAAAAGGGATGAGCCTGTTTTCTATTTTTTAAGATTCAGCGATTAGTCCTGAACCAGTGCCAGGGTATCGCGAGCAATCATCAGCTCTTCGTTGGTGCAAACCAACAGAATCTTTACCTTGCCGCCCTCTGCGGTCAGGTCGATGATGTCAGCGCCACGCTGCTTGTTCTTTTCCAGGTCCAGCTTAATGCCGAAGAACTCCATGTTCTCGCAAACGCCAGCACGCAGGTTGTGGTCGTTCTCGCCGATGCCGCCGGTGAAGACCAGGCAGTCCAGGCCGCCCATAGCAGCGGTGTAGGAACCGATGTACTTCTTGATCTGATAGTTCAGCATGTCCTCAGCCAGCTTTGCACGCTCGTGGCCAGCGGCAGCAGCCTCTTCCACGTCACGCTTGTCGCTGGAGATACCGGAAATGCCCAGCAGACCGCTGGTCTTGTTCAGGTAGTCAGCCATTTCCTGGCCATGGATGCCCAGTTTCTGCTCCATGTAGGTTACAACGCTGGGGTCGATGTCGCCACAGCGGGTGCCCATCAGTACGCCAGCCAGGGGGGTCAGACCCATGCTGGTATCAATGGATTTGCCGCCGTCCACAGCGGTGATGGAGGAACCGTTGCCCAGATGGCAGGTAACCATCTTCAGCTCGCTGGGGTCCTTCTGCAGGTACTCAGCAGCAGCCTTGCTTACATAGCGGTGGCTGGTGCCGTGTGCGCCGTAGCGACGGATGGAGTACTTCTCGTACATCTCGTAGTTTACACCGTAGATGTAAGCCTTGGGAGGCATGGTCTGGTGGAAGGTGGTGTCGAACACAACCACGTTGGGCACATGAGCGCCAAACACAGCCTTAGCGCTGCGCAGGCCCTGAACATGAGCCATGTTGTGAACGGGAGCCAGGGGAGCAATTTCCTCGATTTTGTCAATGACGGAATCATCAACCAGGCAGCTCTCGGTGAAGAACTCTGCACCCTGAACCACACGGTGGCCGATGGCGCCAATCTCGGACTTGTCAGCCACAACAGCGCCCTCGCCGGTGGTCATCATGTCCACCAGCTTTGCAAAAGCTTCGGTATGGGTGGGGAAAGGAGTCTCCTCGGTCCATGCCTGGCCGTTTGCCTTGTGGGTAATCTTGCTGCCATTGATGCCGATACGCTCGCACAGGCCTTTGCACAGTACGCTCTCGTTTTCCATGTCAATGAGCTGATACTTCAGAGAAGAAGAGCCGCAGTTGATAACCAGAATCTTCATTTGATTGTTTCCTCCTGAAAAACTTTTGTTTGAAAGAAGTTAAGGACGGCAAAGAGAAAGCCCGGCTGAAAACCGATACCCAGCCGGGGTGTAGGTGAAAAGGCTGTAACGGCACAAAGGTTTACAGCATCTTCACCTTTTCATTGTCCTGATTTTATTATATAATGGAATAAAGCCGTTTGCAATATAAAACGGGATAAAAGCAAAGCAAAAGGAGTCCTTTTATGGCCATTGCGGGCATTATTACGGAATATGATCCCTTTCATGCTGGTCACGCCTGGCAGATTGGGCAGGCAAAGCAAAGGGGAGCCGAGGCGGTTGCAGTCTGCATGAGCAGCGATGTGACCCAGCGTGGCGGCATGGCCTTGCTTCCCCCTTGGGTGCGTGCCAAGGCGGCGGTGCAGGCAGGGGCGGACCTGGTGCTTGCGTTGCCAAACCCCTGCGTGGTGCAAAGTGCGGAAGGCTTTGCGGCGGCGGGTGTGGCGGCCTTGTCTGCACTGCCCCAGCTGGACTGGCTGGTTTTTGGGGCAGAAACGCCGGATGTAGATGCTCTGATGGAAGTGGCTCAGATGCTGGATACACCGGAATTTTCCCGTCTTCTTGCGGAGGAACTGGCCCAGGGACACTCCTTTGCCAAGGCACGGAGCAATGCGGCGGCACGGCTGAACCCGGTGGCGGGTCAGGTGCTGGCAAGCCCCAACAATAATTTGGGGGTGGAGTATTGTAAGGCTATCCTGAAAAGCTGCAGTCACCTTGTTCCTCGCCCCCTTGCCCGCAAGGGGGCGGCCCATGGTCAGCTTACACCCGGCGAAGAAGGCTTTGCCAGCGCCACCTTTGTGCGCAAAACCTGGGCAGAGCAGGGGGTGCATGCGGTGGGAGAGTATCTGCCGCCCCATGCCTTTGCCCTTTACCAGCAGGCACACCAGCAGGGACTGGACCCGGACTCGGTGCGGTGGCAGGTGGCAATTTTAAGCAGACTGCGGCAGAAAAGTGTAGCTCAACTGGCACAGGTACGGGACACCGCTGAGGGACTGGAACATCGCCTTGCGGCGGCGGTGCGGCAGTCCGGCAGTCTGGAAGAGTTGTATACCCAGATGAAAACAAAGCGGTATGCCCATGCTCGCATCCGCCGGTATGTGCTGTGTGCGGCACTGGATTACCACAAGGACACACCGGGCCAACCGGCCTATCTTCAGGTGCTGGCGGCAACCCAAAAGGGCTTACAGCTGTTGCGGGGTAGCAAGCTTGCGGCGGATACCTCTCTTGCACGGCTGGCACGCACCAGCGCGCAGGCGGCCCAGCAGGTGCAGGCCCATGAACAGGCGTCGGATTTGACGGCACTCTGCCGGCGCACACCGGGACCAATGGGACAGTGCTATACCACGGCACCGTATCTTGTACGGTAAGGACAATCAAATTATGAGGAAATGGGGAGACAATCATGGCACAGCTTCACACAAAAGACCCAGGCATTGGATTGCAGATTGAAAGCAGTGAAGCCCGGCGGGTGGCCACCTTGCTGGGCATGGCGGCTGGTTTTCTGGAAGCGTATACCTATCTGGAACGTGGCGGTGTTTTTGCCAATGCCCAGACTGGAAATATGGCATTGCTGGGTGTTTACCTGATTCAAGGCCACTGGAGGGAAGTAATTAACTATCTGGTGCCCTTGCTGGCCTTTGTGCTGGGCATCTTTCTCACCCGGTTGTTGCGGTACATCAGCGAACATCGAGCCGCCAACCTGCTCCACTGGCGGCAGTGGGTGCTGGGCTTGGAGCTGGTATTTTTGTGGTCGGTGGGCTTTATCCCGGTGGGAGAAGGCTGGAATCGGCTGGCGACGTTGTGGGTTTCCTTTGTCTGCGCCCTACAGCTGGAAGCCTTCCGCAAGGTGCACGGCCAGACCTTTGCCACCACCATGTGTACCGGAAACCTGCGTAGCGGGGTGGAGCTTGTCTGCCTGTTCTGGAAAACCGGAAACTGGGAGCACCTGAACGGCGCCATGAATTATTTTTCGGTGATTGGCTCTTTTGTGCTGGGTGCGGCGGTGAGTGGCATTGTCTGCCCTCTCCTCAGCGAGCGTGCCGTCTGGGTGGCCTGTCTGCCCCTTTCCATTGCCTTTGGCTGGCTGTTCATCGGTGCGGTGGACAGCAGTGAAGTTTACACCACAGGCAAGCATTCTTACAGCAGTAAGACCTGAAATAGCATACAGAAAACCCCCTGCCTTCCATGGAGGCAGGGGGTTTTTGTCTTTAAGAGGGAGGGAAAAAGACGGTTTCCTCTCCGTTGGCAGCTTTTGGTTGCTGCTGGGGTTTCTCCGGGGCAGAGGGAATAGGTTTGGCTACGCTGTCCTCTGGCAGGGGGCGTTCCTCCACCGGATAGATGGTGTGTCGCTGGGGAAGCAGACTGCGGAAAAACAGCAGCCAAATCATCGCAAGCAACAAAAAGAGAGAGCCCTCGGTGATGTGGTTGATGAGCGGGGTGAAAAAAGTGCCCTGCTCAAACACCCAAAAGGCCAGCCCCAGAATAGTGGTCAGTAATAAAGTGACCAAAAGAGATTGAAAAGATTCTTTCATAACGATCCGTTTTAAAGGGGATGCAGTTTATTTTGTGCCGAAAATACGGTCGCCTGCATCGCCAAGGCCGGGGATGATGTAACCATGCTCGTTCAGCTTTTCATCCAGAGCGGCCACATAGATGTCCACGTCGGGATGGCTGTCGTGCAGACGCTTCAAGCCTTCGGGAGCGGCGATGATTGCCAGGAATTTGATGCTCTTGGCGCCACGCTTTTTAATCTGGGTGATGGCGTCCACAGCACTGCCGCCGGTGGCCAGCATGGGGTCCAGAACCAGCACGTCACGCTCGGCAATGTCGCTGGGCAGCTTGCAGTAGTACTCAACGGGTTCCAGGGTTTCCTCATTGCGGTACAGGCCGATGTGACCCACCTTTGCGGCGGGCAGAAGGCTCAGCATACCGTCAACCATGCCCAGACCTGCACGCAGGATGGGAACCAAAGCCAGCTTACGACCGCTGAGAACACGGGTTTTTGCCATGGCAACCGGGGTTTCAATCTCCACTTCTTCGGTGGGCAGGTCACGGGTCGCTTCATAGCACAGCAGCATGGCAAGCTCGCTTACCAGCTCCTTAAATTCCTTGGTGCCGGTGTTTTTGTCACGCAGGTGGCTTACCTTATGCTGTACCAGAGGATGATCCAGAATCATGGGATTTTTACTCATACGAAATGCTCCTTTGTTGATTGGGATTGAATAAACCGTGTAAGAAAAAGGGTTAGTGCTGCTCCAGTGCCATCATCTTTTCAATGCGGCGCTGGTGCCGTCCGCCCTCAAAGGGGGTATCCAGGAATAAGTCCACCAGACAAGCGGCAAGGCCAGGGCCTACCACCCGTCCGCCCAGGCAGAGGGCGTTGGCGTCGTTGTGACGGCGGGTGTACTCGGCGCTGAATGCGTCACTGCAACAGCAGGCACGGATGCCGTCAATCTTGTTGGCGCTCATGCTGATGCCCACGCCAGTGCCGCAGAACAGCAGGGCGCAACGGCAGTCACCGGCCACCACTGCATCGCAGGCGGCCTTTGCCATGTCGGGATAGTCACAGCTTGCGCCGTCCAGGGTTCCAAAGTCCTGATAGGCAATGCCACGTTCATCCAGATGGGCTTTGATGCTTTCTTTCAGTTCATAGCCGCCATGGTCGGCAGCCAGAGCTACGGGTTTTGTCATGTTGCGGGTTCTCCTTCCAGACGAGCCTTGCGCTCCCGCTCTGCCTGGCTCAGCCGCAGGTAGTTGGGCATAAGCTGGGCAGGGGGGACACAAAGTCCCTTTGCATAAGATTCCTTTGCCGCCAGACACACACCACTGGCCGGGCAGCATTGTTGTACAGGGGTACAAGGCCGCACCCCTGCAATCGAGTCGTATCTATTATAGCATAGTCCAGCCCCATCACCAACAAAAAACAGTGGTTTTTTGCAATTTTCCACAAATTCATCCAGACAGTCCAAACTGCTGGCCTCATCTGAGGTAAGGCGGGTGGGCACAGCCCCGGCGGAAAAACCGGCCCAGTACACCTGCCCACGTCGTGCATCCAGTGCGCTGACCACCGTGCCCTCTGCGGGCAGACCAAAGGCCAGTGCTTCCAGAGTGGAAACCGGAGCGCAGACAGCGTTACTTCCAAAGCTCAGTCCCTTTACAAGGGCAATGCCGATGCGCAGTCCGGTGAAACTGCCCGGGCCACTGCACACTCCCCAAACATCCACCTGCTGAGGGGTCAAATGGCACTGGGTCAGTGCCTGATGTACCAGTTCCAGCAAGGTTTCACTGTGGGTAAGCCCGGTGTTCAGGGTGCATTCATAAAGCAGGGTGTTATCCTCCATGATGGCCACACTGGCACTGCGTCCACTGGTGTCCAGTCCCATATAAATCATAGCGTGACCCCCTCGATGGTAATCTGTCGGCTGGTTTCATCCAGATGCTCAATTTTCACATACACTGGATGTTCCTGGGCTAGTAAATCGGCGAAATTTTCGCTCCATTCCGCCGCCACAATGGCACCTTGATCCAGATAATCGTAAAAACCGCAGGCATCCAGGTCCTCCTGGCTGGTAATCCGGTACAAATCAAAATGAGCCAGCGGTTTTGGCCCTCGGTAATAATTCACAATGGCAAAGGTGGGGCTGCTCACCGGGTCGGTACAGCCAAGACCTTCTGCCAGCCCCTCGGTAAAGGCTGTTTTTCCGGCACCCAGTCCCCCGGCAAAGCAGACAAGGCTTCCGGGTTGCAGATGGCGGGCAAGGCGGCGACCCAGCTCCACCGTTTCCTCCCTGCTGTGGGTTTGCAGTACGGTCATGGTATCAAAGCTCCTTTCAGGAATGGGGAAAACAGGGCAGTACCCTCGTTTTACATAACAAATGATTATCTTTTAGTATACTGATTCTGTAAAAAAACTGCAACTGCAAGCGGCAACAAAAGCGGTGTTGCAAGCAAGGGGGCGGTGGGCTATAATGAAACAGTGTCGCTTTGTTTTTGGGCGGCAAAAAGGAGTGAATTCCATGAAGATGATACGGCGATATTTCAAGGCCACCGACTGGGTTTACCTTTTAATGTGCCTTTGCTGTTCGGTGCTCAGTGTGATTACCCTCATGAGCATTGGGTATGGACAGGGTGGCCTGGAGGTGGATTCCTTCACCGGAGAGGTGGTAAGCCTTGGGGAATACCGGGATGCCGCCATGCAGGCCGGGGTAAGCCTTGTGGGGCTGATTGCGGCCATGGTGCTGTCCTGTGTGGATTATCGAAGTTTGGCAAAGATGTGGCCGATACACACGGTTTTAACCTGGGGTTTGGTGCTTCTTACTCTGACCCATTTGACCATCGGCCCTGTCACCTTGGGCTATGCCCCCTTAAATACCGATAACTACAGCTGGATTCGACTGGGGCCATTGAGCCTCCAGCCCACCGAGCTTGCAAAAATCAGTTTTATCCTCACCTTTTCCATGCACCTTGACAATGTGCGGGAGCAGATTAACCGTCCCGCCATCCTGGCAAGGCTGCTGTTGCACATTTTAATTCCGGTGGGAATTATCCATGTGCAGGGAGACGATGGAACTGCCATTGTGTTTGGTACCATTGGCTGTATGATGCTGTTTGCCGCAGGGCTGTCCTGGAAATACATTATGGGCGCTGTGGCGCTGGGCGGTGCCGGGTTTGCGGCGATTCTGAATTTCTTCCCGGATAAGCTGAAAGGCTACCAGGTGGACCGGATTCTTGCCCTCTTCAATCCCGATGACCCCCAGTGGAAAAATATCATGCAACAGCAAAAGGGCGGACGTGTGTCCATTGGCGCAGGCCAGATTTTTGGCCGGGGCTTTTTCAACGATAACTTGTCCTATGTAATCAATGCCCAGGACGACTTTATCTTCAGCTACATTGCCCAGTGCCTGGGTTTTGTGGGCTGTGCTGTGGTGCTGGGGCTGTTGTTTGGTGTTGGAATACGCACCCTTGTGGTGGGACTGCGAAGCGAGGACCGGATTGGCACCTATATCTGTGTGGGTGTATTTGCCGCCATTGCTTGGCAGATTATCATTAACCTGGGCATGAATCTGATGCTTTTGCCGGTTATCGGCGTTACACTGCCCTTTATCTCGGCAGGCGGAAGCAGTGCCTTGATGATGTACCTTTGTGTGGGACTTGTAACCAGCGTGTATATGCACAATAAAAAACGACTATTCAGTCAATAAAAAAACCGCACCCTGCCTGATGGCGGCGGTGCGGTTTTTTCTTAGTGGGAATCCATGCCGGTGCCCTGCTCCATGCCTGTGAACAGGCTGGGGATTGCCCCCAGAGCGGAAAGACCTACCAGGGTAAAGATAATACGGCTCATGGCACTTGCGGTGCCACCGAACAGCCAACCCACAAGGTCAAAGCTGAACAGGCCAACCAAACCCCAGTTGATGCCTCCCACGATAAGCAGTACGATGCAGATTTTGTAGAATAGCGTCATAGCTGACTCCTCCTTTTCTGGGGTTAGTCTACCCATGCCGCAAGGAGTTTATACAAAAATTCCCCGGCAAAAAGCCGAGGAAGGAAACCTTAGTTTTTCAGCGCCTGCAAGGGGGCGGGAATCCGTCCACCCCGGTGAATAAAGGTGCTGGGGCTGTTCTGGTTGATGGGCATAATGGGGGCATAGCCCAAAAGGCCACCAAAATCCAGCTCTTCACCAGCCTTTCGGCCTATGGCGGGAATCACACGCACGGCGGTGGTTTTGCTGTTCACCATGCCGATGGCAGCTTCGTCCGCAATCAGGGCACTCAGGGTTTCCGCAGTGGTGTCACCGGGGACGACCACCATGTCAATGCCCACACTGCACACGGCAGTCATGGCTTCCAGCTTTTCCAGAGTCAGACTGCCGCAACGTGCCGCCTGAATCATGCCGTCGTCCTCGCTGACCGGGATAAAAGCACCGGACAGGCCGCCCACATGGTTGGAGGCCATAACGCCGCCCTTTTTCACAGCATCGTTCAGCAAAGCCAGTGCGGCGGTGGTACCACAGCAGCCACAGTGCTCCAACCCCATCTCTTCCAGAATATTGGCTACACTGTCGCCTACGGCGGGGGTGGGAGCAAGGCTCAGGTCCACAATACCAAAGGGCATTCCCAGCTCTTCGGCGGCCAGTGTACCCACCAATTGCCCCATCCGGGTGATTTTAAAGGCAGTGCGCTTAATCAGCTCTGCCACCTGGTCCAGCGGGGCATCTTTGGGCAGTTTTGCCAGGGCGGCACGCACTGCACCCGGGCCGGATACGCCCACATGAATTACGCAATCCGGCTCGCCTGTGCCGTGGAATGCACCTGCCATAAAGGGGTTGTCCTCCGGCGCATTGCAGAACACCACCAGCTTGGCAGCACCCATGCACTGGTTGTGGGCGGTTTTTTCCGCAGACTGGCGGACAATCTGGCCCATCAGCTTGACCGCATCCATGTTAATGCCAGTTTTGGTGGAGCCGATGTTCACGCTGCTGCACACAATGTCGGTCTGAGCCAGTGCGTCCGGGATGGAGCGAATTAGACGCTCATCCCCGGCGGAAAATCCTTTATGTACAAGGGCGCCAAAACCGCCAATGAAGTCCACGCCCACCTTCTTTGCCGCCCGGTCCAGTGCCTTGGCATATTCCACCGGGTCTGCATCCGGGGCACAGGCCAGCAACATGGAGATGGGGGTCACGCTGATGCGTTTGTTGATGATGGGAACGCCGTAATCGCTGGAGATTTTTTCCACCACAGGCACAAGGTTTTGGGCCTTGGAGACAATCTTGTTGTAAATCTTTTCGCAAGCGGCCTGGGGGTTTGGGTCGGCGCAGTCCAGCAGGCTGATGCCCATGGTCACGGTGCGCACGTCCAGGTGCTCGTTGTTAATCATCTGGATGGTTTCCAGAATATCGTGGGTGTTAATCATAGCAACCAATGCCTTCCTTTCTGTGCTTAGATGCGATGCATGGCATCAAAGACTTCCTGACGGGTCAGGTGGATTTCCATGCCCATACTTTGGGCCAGTTCATCCAGCTGAAGGCGAACCTGGGCGGTGTCCTGGGTGCACCGGGACATATCCACCAGCATAATCATGCAAAACATCTCCTGCAAAATGCTCTGGGTCACATCCTGAATGTTGATGTTTAGCTGGGCACATACCCCGCTGATTTTTGCCACAACACCAACGGTATCACGGCCTACTACGGTAATAACAGCTTTCATAAAAAGACCTCCCTGTAACAAGGCAGTGTATGCCCAAAAGATAGATGTTGGCTCTATTATAACAGATTTTGCGGGATTTGGTTTACTTTAGCAGGATTTTTTTTTATAATGAAACACAACGAGCAGGCACACTGGCTCACAGGTTTGCTGATTCCTGCTTTTTATGAATTTTGGAAGGATGGGATGCAAAATGGAACAACTACTCAAGGTGCTGGAGCGCAACGCGCGGCTGTCGCTTGAGGATTTGGCGGCGATGACAGGTCAGAGTGTCCAGCAGGTGGCAAAAGCTCTGGACGAGTACCAGCAAGAGGGTGTAATCCGGGGATACCATGCGCTGATTGACTGGGAAAAGGTGTGCAGTGACCGGGTGCAGGCCTTCATTGAACTGCGGGTTCGCCCCAAAAAGAGCCACGGCTTTGACGAGATTGCAACCGCCATCAGCCAGTTCCCAGAGGTGGAAAGTGTTACCCTCATGAGCGGCGGCTATGACCTGCAACTGGTGATTACCGGACACAGCTTCCAGGAAATTGCCCTGTTTGTGGCAAAGCGATTGTCCCCCATGGACGACGTGCTGTCCACCGCCACCCATTTTGTCCTGCGTACTTATAAAAAGGATGGTGTCATTTACGGCGGGGAAGAAAAGGACGAAAGGGAGTGGGCTACGCTGTGATGGACTATTCCAAGCTGATTTCCCCCGCCGCACAGGCCATGCGCCCCTCTGGTATCCGTAAGTTTTTTGATTTGGCGGCAGAGATGAAGGACTGCATCAGTCTGGGTGTGGGTGAGCCGGATTTTAAGACCCCCTGGCGCATTCGGGATGCGGCCATCAAAAGCCTACAAGCCGGGCGAACCACCTACACCGCCAATGCGGGCATGAAGGAACTGCGCATCGAGATTGCAAATTACATGAAGCGTCGCTTTGGACTGGAATACGATGCCCTGGGTGAAGTTTTGGTTACGGTGGGCGGCAGTGAGGCCATCGACCTGTGCATCCGCAGCTTGGTGGCGCCGGGGGATGAGGTGATTATCCCTGAACCCTGCTTTGTCTGCTATCAGCCCATCACCACGCTGACCGGCGGCGTGCCCGTCCCCGTTGCCTTGCGGGCAGAGGATGAATTTCGCCTTACCCCGGAGGCACTGAAAGCGGCCATTACCCCCCGGACAAAGCTGTTGATTCTGCCCTTTCCCTCCAACCCCACCGGGGCAGTGATGGAGCGGGAGGATTTGGAAGCCATTGCGGAGGTCCTGCGGGATACCAACATCATTGTACTGTCCGACGAGATTTACGCCGAGCTGAACTATGGTGCAAACCGCCATGTGAGCATTGCCAGCCTGCCCGGCATGTGGGAGCGAACCGTGGTGGTGAACGGATTTTCCAAGGCATTTGCCATGACCGGATGGCGGATGGGCTATGCTTGCGGTCCAAAACCGCTGATTCAAGTCATGACCAAATTGCATCAGAACTGTATCATGTGTGCCCCCACCATCAGCCAGTATGCCGCCATTGTGGCCATGCGGGAATGCGATGAGGAAATCGAGGAGATGCGCCAGGAGTACGATATGCGTCGGCGGTTTCTGGTGCGCAGGCTCAACGAGATGGGATTGCACTGCTTTGAGCCAAAGGGAGCATTTTATGTGTTCCCCAGCATCCAAAGCACCGGCATGACCAGCGAGGAGTTCTGTGAAAAACTGCTGTATGCAAAACAGGTGGCAGTGGTTCCCGGAACGGCCTTCGGAGATTGCGGTGAGGGCTTTGTGCGCATCAGCTATGCCTATTCCGTCAAGCATCTGGAGCAGGCGCTGGAGCGGATTGGAGCCTTTTTGAAGGAGTGCCAGTCCTAAGCAATATAATTCAAGGAGAAAACAGTGACGAAACAGGTTAATGTGATTGCACCCGCCAAGCTGAACCTCACGCTGGATGTGACCGGGATTCTGCCGGATGGGTATCATTCACTGGATATGATTATGCAGGCCATCACCCTGTACGAGCGGGTGATTGTGCGCAAAAGCCAGGATATTGTTCTGCGGCTTCCCGGCAGCCGGGTGGCGGCAAACCAGAAGAACACCGCCTACAAAGCGGCGGTGGAGTTTTTGCGCTACACCGGTTTGCTCACCGGTGTGGAGATTGAGATTCATAAAATTACCCCGGTGCGTGCTGGCATGGCAGGAGGAAGCGCCGATGCGGCGGCGGTACTGGTGGGTATGAACGAGCTGTACGGAGCTAAGCTTTCCATGACCGAGCTGTGCGCCATTGGAGCAACCATCGGGGCGGATGTACCCTTTGCCCTCATGGGCGGCACCTGCCGAGTGCAGGGAAAGGGAGATTTGATGAAAGCCCTGCCCCCCTGCCCGGAATGCTGGTTTGTGGTGGTGATGCCCAGCGTGGGAGTTAGCACCCCGGAAGCCTTTGCCCGCTATGACCAGATGGGTAGCAGTGTGCATCCGGACAGCCAGCAGGCGGAACAGGCCATCCGACAGGGGGATTTTGTGGCGCTGTGCCAGTCCTGCGGCAACGCACTGGAGGAATGCAGTGGAGCAGAGGAAACCCCCGCCATCAAGGAGCGGCTCTGCCAGTACGGCGCAAAAACCAGCCTGATGACTGGAAGCGGTGCGGCAGTGTTTGGTATTTTTGAGCAGGAAGAGCTGGCAAAACAGGCGGTGGTGGAACTGCGCCGTCAGTATCGCCGGGTGTATCTGGCACGGCCGGACCGGGGCGGTGCCCGGGTAGTTCCTGCCTTTAAAAGTCGCCCCGCCAGCCAGCGTCCTGGCGGCTTTCGCAAACGGTAAATCAAAGAATTTTTAAAACAGGAATATTTTTCCAGAAACACGTCCATCCTCTCTGCGTAACAAGAAAAGAGGAAGGGCGTGTTTTTTATGTACCAGATGGGAGCAGGTCTGGCAGGTTGGCAGAAGAAAACGGGAATCCAATTGTGGGAGATTGCGCTGGCAGGTGGACTGTTGCTGGCGGTGGCCATTACGGTTTGGTTCGGCGGGTTTGAGCAGGACTGTGCCAGTTTGCGGCAGGATACTCTGCGGCTTCATGTAAAGGCGAATTCCGACAGCGTGCAGGACCAGGAGCTGAAATTGATGGTGCGGGATGCCATCTTGGAATATACCGGATGGTGGTTTTCCGAGGCAGGGGACAAACAGCAGGCAATGGCCTTTGCCCAAAGCCACCTGCAAGAACTGCAAGCGGTGGCCCAGCGCACCGTGAACCAGCAGGGGAGCAACCAAACCGTGCAGGTGTCGCTGGTTGAGATGGATTTCCCCACCACCCATTACGAAAGCTTTACCCTGCCGGCGGGACGGTACGATGCGGTGCGGGTGGATTTGGGACAGGCTGAGGGACACAACTGGTTTTGTGTGCTGTATCCAAGCTTGTGTTTGCCCACCAGCAGCCCGGCGGATTATCCGGAAAAACAGCAGCAAAATCTGCTGAAAGAAAGCAATGGGTATGAAATTCGGTTTGCGGCGCTGGAGCTGGCACAGCAGTGGATTCGCTTTACTCATAACTATCCCTCACCTTACACCGGCTAGCCGCATAGGCTAGGGGGCAAGGAGGGATGCTATTATGGCAACAATTACAGCCAACCCCCAATACTATGGGGTTGTACTCAAAAGCGGAAGCCGAGGCCCGGATGTGGCCCTGGTGCAAACCTGGCTGAACGGCGTGCGCAGTCGATGGCCTCAGCTGGTAAGTCTGACGGTGGATGGTCGGTATGGGGACGGGGTGACCCGCACCGTGATGCAGTTCCAGACCCTGACCGGACTGAAAGCGGACGGTAAGGTGGGTGCAAACACCTGGAATCAGCTGTACACTTCCTACGCCGAGATTCACGGTGAGGGGGAAATTTACCCCGGCTATGTGGTAGTGCCCGGTGCAAGAGGTGCAGTGGTCAAGAGCATGCAGCAAAAACTGGCACGGCTCAGCCGTACCTATACCGGTATCCAGAGCATCCAGGCGGATGGCATCTTTGGTGCTTCCACTTCTTCTGCCCTGCGCCGTTTCCAGCCCCAGTTTGGGCTGACTGGGGACGGGCTGATGGGCCTGAAAAGTTTTACTGCAATGGGAGAAGCGGATGCCGCTTTGCAGGCAGGCAGTCCTATGCAGGTGGTGACCCGGTATGTGGGGTACATCCTGCAACGGGGCAGCAGCGGCGACTGGGTGCGTTTTCTGCAAAGCTATCTGAACCAGGCTGGGGGCATGGTGCCCACCCAGACGGTGGATGGAAAATTTGGCAGTAAGACGGATACCGCCGTCCGTGCCTTCCAGGCACAGAACCAGCTGAAGGTGGATGGCAAGGTGGGCAGGGTCACCTGGCAGGCAGTGCGGGCGGCCTTTAACGCTTCGCTGTAAGAGAAAGGCGGGTGCATCTGGATGGGTGCGCCCGTTTTTCTTTGGGCGGGCCTTTTGGGGTGTGGGGGAATGTGGTATGATAAAAGAAAATCCTGCGATGGCGGGAACAAAGGGGGATTCTTATCATGTTACAACTGGTGCTGGGTATCTCAGGAACAGGAAAATCCAGTTATCTTTTGCGGGAAATCCGCCGCAGAGCCATGCAGGGACAGCGGAGCATCCTTGTGGTGCCGGAGCAGTTTACCTCGTCCACCGAGGGACGTATTTATAATGTACTGGGGGACGAGCTGTCCGGGTATGTAACCAGTTACAGCTTTTCCAGCATGGCGGAAGCCATTCTGCAACAGTATGGCGGTGCGGCGGTGCAAACCCTCACCGATGCAGGACGTGCGGTGCTGGTGCGCCGTGCCTTGCAAGCCATGGGGCCGAATCTTGTGTATTACCGACGGCATCGGCGCAGTACTGCTTTTTGTGAGCGATGCGCCGAAACACTGGACGAGCTGAAAAGTGCAGGTTTACAGCCGGAAACTCTGGAGGAACTTGCCAAGGGGGCAGGCCACAGCCAGCAGAAACTCAGCGAACTGGCGGCGATTTTTGCGGCCTATCAGGCACTTTTGGAGCAAACCGCCATGGACCCCGGCGACCGGGTGCTTTTGGCGGCAAAGCAGGTACAGCCGGACTTTTTTGAGGGACAAGCGGTGTTTATTGACGAATTCGACACCTTTAATGCCTCCAAACGGGCCTTGCTGATTAAGATGATGAAACAGGCCAGCAGTGTGACGGTGGCGCTTTGCGCCGATGACCTGAACGACCGGGATAACGGCCTTGGTCTGTTCAGCGGTGCCAAGCAGATGGCCCAGACATTGCGTAACCTGGCAAGAAAACATGAAGTCAAGGTGGCGGCCCCTGTGGTACTGGAACAGGACTGGCGGCACGACACCGCCCCGGATTTGGTGCGGCTGAACCATCTTTTGGCGGGGCAACTGGTGGAAACTGCTCCTGTTCAGCCGGGGGTAATTACCCTGCTGGAAACCGAAAGCCGGGCGCAGGAGGCAAAGGAAGTTGCGGCGGCGGTGCTGGCACTGGCACGCAAAGGGGTGCCCTATCGGGAGATGGCGGTCATCTGCCGGGACAGCGAGCAGTATCTTTCCGCCATACGGTATGAGTTCCGGCTGGCGGGCATTCCCTTGTTCTTTGACGAAGCCACCACCCCGGAACACACCGCCCCGGTGCGGCTGGTGCAATCCCTTTTGGCACTGCTTCGCCGTGGCCTTGCCACCGACCCAATTTTAGGGGTGGCAAAAAGCGGCTTGACCACCCTGAGCCAAGACCAGGTGTCGGCGCTGGAAAACTATGCCTACACCTGGCAGTTGACCGCAGGGCAGTGGCGACAGCCTTTGAGCAACTCGCCCCGTGGATTCGGTCTTGCCCAGTCCAGGGAGGCAATGAGCGACGAGGACAGGGAGCAGCTGGAACTGGCGGAGCAGGCTCGAAGCTGGCTTGTGCCCTTGCTGGACGAATTTGCAAGCAATTACCGGAATGCAACCGCCACCCAGCTGTGCAAGGGAATTTACCAGCTGATGGAACAGCTGGGCGCAGAACAGCGGGTGCAGGAGCTTGCCATCCAGATGCGCCAGTCCGAGGGCATTCCCGCCCAGGAGGAAACCGTGCGGATGTGGAACGTCACCTCCGGTCTGCTGGATCAGCTGGCGGCATTGGCACAGGAGGAGGTTCTGTCCGCTGGTGAGGCGCTGGAATTGTTCCAGCTACTGGTGCGCAGTACCGACCTTGGGCATATTCCCCAGACCTTGGATGCGGTGATTTTTACCACCGCAGGTCGGATGCGGCTGGACAACCCCCAGTGGTGCTTTGTACTGGGACTGGCCGAGGGAGAATTCCCCAAAGCACCCAGCGACCAGGGGCTTTTGACCCATACCGAGCGGGATATTCTGATTCGGCAAGGGGTGGAGATGCCGGACTGCTTTGAAAACCGGATGATTCGAGAGCAGGTTTGCTTTTACAAAGCCCTCACCGCCAGCAGTAAGGGCATCTGGATGAGCTGGACCAGCGGCGGGGCGGCCTTGCCCATGACCAGCGCCCTTGCCCCCGTGGTACGACAGCTTCAGCCCACCCGCCCCCAGCTGGAACAGGCGGACAAGGCGGCAACCCCTGCCATGGCGCTGGATTTTATGGGGCAGACCTGGGATGCTCAAAGTGGAAAGACGGCGGCCTTGTACGAACTTTTGGAAAAAAACCAGCCCGAAACTCTGCGTCCAGTACAGCGCGCCGCAGAGCAGCCGGTGTTTGTGGTGGAAAACCGGGTGGCTATGCGCAAGTTGTTGGGGGACAATCTTTGGCTCAGTCCCAGCCGGATGGAGCGGTATTATTCCTGCCCGTTCTCTTACTTTATGGAGTATGTGATGGGGGCACGGGCAAGACGGCAGGCATCTCTTTCTGCGGACCAAAGCGGCAACCTGATGCACTATATCCTGGAACAGGCGCTCAAGCGCACGGGGGATAGCTTTGTGAACCTGACCCATGAGGAACTGGAAGAGCTGGCAAAGCAGATTACCCACGAATATGTGGAAAAAGCCATGCCGGGGCAGAACAATCGGTTCTGGTATCTGATTACCCGGCTGGAAAAAAGCGCAGTCAGCTTGCTGGAATACATGCAGGGGGAACAGCGGCAAGGCCGATTTGTCCCGGTGGCCTTTGAGCTGGGAATCGGCAGTGGCGCTGAACAAGTTCCCCCGGTGGTGCTGAAAACCCCGGAAGGTCAAACCGTGCGGATGGTGGGCAAAATCGACCGTGTGGACGCTTTCTCGGACGGGGAGAGCAACTGGCTTCGGGTGGTGGACTATAAAACCGGAAGCAAGGAATTTTTGCTGGAAGATGTGGAGCAGGGCTTAAACTGCCAGATGCTGCTGTATCTGTTCACCCTGACCCGCAACGGCAGTGCTCAGTTTGGCAACACCAAGCCGGCGGGGGTGGTGTATCTTCTCGCCGACCCCGCACCGGTTCGCACCAGCCGAAACAAGGCCGCCGAAGGCCTTGTCTATAAGGTGGAAGGCATTGTGGCAAGTGAAAACCGGGTGATTGATGCCATGGATTCAGAGCGGAAAGGGCTGTATGTGCCCTTCCAGTTTGACAAGGACGGAAGCCCCAAGGAAAGCCGGGCGCTGGCAAGCCTGCAACAGCTGGAACAGCTTCAAGCCACGCTGGACAATCTGGTGCTGGAAATGGCAAAAAACCTGTACGATGGCAATATTGCCGCCCACCCCACCCCCCGAGGAAAACGGAAAGAAACAAGCTGCCAATACTGCGACTATCGCAGTGTGTGCGGCTATCAGGAAACGAAATAAAGAAAGGAGTGCGTCATTTCCATGGCGGACATTCGATTTACACCCCAGCAAAGCAGGGCCATCCAGCATCAAAATGGCTCTTTGCTGGTGAGTGCGGCGGCGGGAAGCGGCAAGACGGCGGTTCTGGTGGAGCGCGCCATACGGCTGCTCTGCCGGGAAGAAGACCCGGTGGATGCGGACCGACTGCTGATTGTCACCTTTACCCGTGCGGCGGCGGCAAGCCTGCGGGCAAAACTGTCCCAGCGTCTGGCGGCTGAGCTGGCAAAACGACCGGACAGCGCACACCTGCGCCGCCAGCGGATGCTGTTGCAACGTGCCAGCATCTGCACCATTGATTCTTACTGTTTACAGCTGTTGCAAAATAACTTCCAGACGCTGGACATCCCGGCGGATTTCACCACAGCGGATGGCCCACAGCTTGCGGCACTGCGGCGGCAGGCGCTATTCGACACGCTGGAACAAGCCTGTGAGGATGCGGATTTTTGCGCCTTTGCGGATTTGTACGGCAAAGGGCGCAGTGATGCCATGGCGGTGGCGGTGCTGGAACAGCTTCACGACTTTTTAAGCAGTATGCCTTACCCTGCAAAGACGTTGGAGGAATTTTGTGCCCAGTGGGAACAGCCGGGCACATTGGATGAAAGTGTCTGGGGCAAGGCACTGCGCACCGAAGCAAAGCGGGCGGCGGAAACGGCGCTTAAGTTGACCGAGTACAGCCTGGAACGGCTGAGCCAAGATCCCCAGCTGGAGGAAGCCTATGGCCCGGCCATCGAGGCGGATGCACAGGCCATTGAAACCCTGCTGGATGCGGTGGAAACCCAGCCTTGGGACAGTCTGTGTCAAACCAGCCGGGAGCTGAAATACCAGCGATTCAAGGTGATTCGAGGGTACGAAGGCACCCTGAAACAGGAGATTAAGGAACGGCGGGATTTGGTAAAAGACCTGCTGAAACGGTTGCAGGAAAAAGTCTTTGTCTGCACCGAGGAGGAGTTCCAGCAGGATAAAAAAGCCGCCGCCCCGCTGGTGCGTGCCTTGGCCCGTGCCCAGCAGCAGTTTGAACAGCGGTTTTTCCAGGCAAAACTGGAAGAAAAAATGCTGGAGTTCAGCGATGTGGAACATCTGGCACTTCGGCTGTTGCAAAACCAGGATGGAACTCCCACCCCCCTTGCCTTGCAGATGCAGGAGCACATTTATGAGGTGATGGTGGACGAGTACCAGGACACCAATGCCTTGCAGGATACCTTGTACCGCTGTTTGGCAAAACCGGATGGTTCCAACCTGTTTTTTGTGGGGGATTTGAAGCAGAGCATCTATCGCTTCCGGCAGGCAGACCCCACCATCTTCCAGTCCAAACTGGAGGAATTTGGCGAGTACGGCACACCGGGCAACCAAAAGCTGTTTTTGGATGCCAACTTCCGCAGTGCGCCGGGGGTGATTGGCGGGGTAAATGCCCTGTTTTCCACTCTGATGAGCAAGGAATTGGGCGGGGTGGATTATGGCCCAGGCGAACGGCTTGTGCCCGGCCTTGGCGATTTGGAGCAGTACGGTGGATTCAAGGGCGGATGCCACCTGCAACTGGTGGAGGGCAAAGGGGTGGCCATGGATGCCCCCTATATTGCCCGGGAAATCCAGCGGATGATGAACCCGGAATCCGGCTTTCAGGTGCGGGGTGAACAGGGAACCCGACCCCCAGTATACGAGGATTTTTGTATCCTTTTGCGCAGTCGGGGTATGTTCCCGGAGTATGCCGCCGCACTGGAACAGCAGGGCATCCCGGTTTATGTGGACCGGTCGGAAAATCTGCTGGATGCGCCGGAGGTGCGCCCGCTGGCAAGCTTGATTCGGGTGCTGGACAACCCGGCCCAGGACATTCATCTGGCGGCGGTGATGCTCAGCAGTTTGGGCGGCTTTGTGCCGGATGATTTGGTGGAACTGCGTGTCCAGCAGAAAAACGGAAGTTTTTACGGCGCAGTGATGAACAGCGACCAACCCAAGGTACAAGCCTTTGCCCAGTGGCTTTCCCAGCTGCGGGGGCTGTCCCAAAGTATGCCGGTGGACAGGCTGATGGAGGAAATTTTCCTGCGTACCGGAATCCTTGCGGCGGCGGGTGCCATGCCAGATGGACAAGCCCGGCGGGAGAATCTGCGCCAGTTTGCGGCCTTTGCCTCCAACTGTGGCAAACAGGGGCTTGCAGGCCTTGTGCGTGCCATGGATGCGGCCCTTGCCAGCGGGGGAATCCCCGGCCCGGAACAGGGACAAAGCCGACCGGGCTGTGTGACCATTATGACGGTGCACCGCTCCAAGGGATTGGAATTTCCGGTGGTGTTTACCGCAGATTTGGGACGGGAGTTCAACAAGGAGGACCTGCGGGCGGCGGCGGTGTTTCACCCAAAACTGGGCATCGGCTTAACCCTGCGAGCAGGGCAGGGGGGAATTTATTCCACTGCTCCTTACCGGGCGGTGCAGTCCGCACTTTCCCAGGAGGGACTCAGCGAGGAAATGCGGGTGCTGTATGTGGCCTTTACCCGTGCAAGAGACTACCTCATCATGACCATGCCCACCAAAAAACTGCAAGGACTGGCGGAAAAGCTGGTGGTGCGCAACGTAGACGGCGGTGCAATTCCCTATCTGCTGGAGCGGAGCGTAAGCCGTGGAGAATGGGTGGTACAGGCCGCCCTGCAACACCCCAGCGCACAGCCCCTTTGCCGCAGTTTGGAGCTGGATGTAACCCCCTGTATGCCTGAAACCCAAAAGGATTTGGTGGACTGCTTTGGGGTGGGATACAGCGTTGTGGAGGGAGAGGAAAGCGAAGAGCCAGAGGAAAACATCCTGCCAGTGGAGATTTCCCTCCTGCCCACCGTGTCGCCGGATGAAGCCTTTTTACAGGCGGTGCAGACACGGATGGATTGGCAGTATCCGGGACAGGCGTTGATTCAAGTCCCTGCCAAGGTGAGTGTTACCGCCCTTGTCCACGGGGTGCAGGAGCCGGTGCTGGAGCGTCCTGCCTTTTTGCAGAAAGAGGGACTCACCGCCGCCGAGCGGGGCACTGCCCTCCATGCCTTTTTGCAGAATGCGGACCTACAAGCCGCCGCACAGGATGTGCGCAAGGAAGCAAAGCGACAGCTGGAGCTGAAACTTATGCCCCAGACGCTGTACGAGCAGATGGATTTTGCAAAACTGGAACGGTTTTTCGCCAGCGATTTGTTCGCTCGTATGGGCAAGGCCAGCCGGGTCTTGCGGGAGTTTGAGTTCATCACCGCTCTGCCCGCCAGCCAGGTGATGGAGCGGCAAAACCCAGAGATGGCACAGGGGCAGGATTACAAAGATGCCCAGGTGCTGGTACAGGGTGTAGCGGACCTTGTGCTGGAATTTGAGGACCATCTGGAACTGGTGGACTACAAGACCGACCGGGGCAAAACCGCAAAGCAGTTTGTACAGGTCTATCGCCCACAGCTTTTGCTGTATGCAAAGGCCATCCGGGGACGGTTTGCAAAACCCCTCACCGCCTTAAGCATTTACAGCTTTGCACTGGGCAAAGAGATACCTGTTCCCTTTGAAGAAGCATAAAAAACTGGACGTAAAAATAAAAACTGTCCATTGCAAAAAAGTTCAAATTTTCGTTGACAAATTATTGGTGAATTTGCTACAATCAAACCAGAGAGACTCTCTTGCGATGCAACACTATCCCATTAAAGCGATGACGGCTGGGTAAACCTACAAACAAGGGGTTTGCAAGGCCACCCAGCAAAGAGGAAGGTATTGGTACAAAAGGAGGTTCTACGGTATGAAAAAAGGATGGATTGCTGCCCTGGTGGCAGTGGTGGTTGTGGCTATTGTGGCGGCGGTATTTCTGCTGAATGGCGGCAAAGACCCTGCAAAGGATGCGGCGCAAAATGCCCTGACCAAGCTGTTCAGCTGCACCCAGCAAAGCATGGATGAATTCGATGAATTTTTGGCAGGGGAGAATGTGGACGATGCCGCCCTGGTGGAATATTTCGGCCAGAAATACCCCGACCTGATGACCCAAAAGGGTCTGGAGCAGGCTGTGTCCAACCGTCTGTTCACCCGGGTGTACCAGGCATCCAAGGATGCGGGTGCGGATTTTGTGGTGAAGAGTGTAACCCTCAGCGACCGTGCAGGGGAAACCGAAGGCCGCCAGTACAATTTTGAGGTTGCCATGCAGGATGAATCCCACAGCGTTACCGGCGTGGTTCTGCTGGTGGAAGAACAGGGAAAATGGCTGGTGGATGTCCTGACCGTGGACAGCCTGAAATAAGAATTTAAATTTTCAAAAAACCCTTGACGCACAAGGTTCTTTCGTGGTATACTTGCCCAGTAAAGAAAGCAGCAACCGGCTAGCCGCCTTGCTCACCTTGTGGTTCATTAGGGAATCCGGGTCATAGCTTGACAGATGGGTTTTTGCCTGTCTGGACATTCTGTGCGATGTTTCATGCGGCTGCCATTTCGGCGGCCGCATTTCGTTTTATTTATTGAAAACATCAAAATTGGAGGTGTATCCCTATCGCTACGAACGGCAAAAAAGATCTTGAGATCAACGAGGGCATTCGTGACAAAGAAATCCGCCTGATTGGTGCGGATGGCAGCCAGCTGGGTGTTATGTCCAGCCGGGAAGCTCTGCGACTGGCCGAGGAACAGAACCTGGATCTGGTGAAGATTGCCCCCCAGGCAGTACCCCCCGTGTGCAAAATTCTGGACTACGGAAAATACCGTTTTGAACAGCAAAAGCGGGAAAAGGAAGCCAAGCGCAATCAGAAAGTTATTGAAATCAAGGAGATTCGTCTGTCCTTGAATATTGACACCAATGACTTTAACACCAAGGTCAACCAGGCCGCCAAGTTCCTCAAGGCAGGCCACAAGATCAAGGTTTCCATCCGCCTGCGTGGTCGTGAGATGGCTCACGCCGACCTGGGTCTGGAAGTGGAAAAGCGCTTCGCTGAAGCTTTGCCCGACGCAGTGGTGGATAAACAGCCCAAGCTGGAGGGCCGGAGCATGCAGATGTTCATGAGCCCCAAGCCCAATAAGTAATCAAATTCTAGGAGGAACTAAAAATGCCTAAGATTAAAACCCATTCTGGTGCTAAAAAGCGTTTCAAGCTGACCAAAAACGGTAAGGTAAAGCGGGGTCCCGCCTTCCACAGCCACATCCTGACCAAGAAGAGCACCAAGCTCAAGCGCGGCATGCGTAAGAACGCTTATGCTGACAAGACCAACGCAGCAGCTATCAAGGCTATGCTGCCCTACGCCTAATTTTTTGGTTTAGGCAAGGCAAACCAAATTGTTTAAGATTGTGACTGTAAAGGAGATATAAACAATGGCACGTATTAAAGGCGCTATGATGACCCGCAAACGTAGAAAGAAGACTCTGAAGCTGGCTAAGGGCTACTACGGCAGCAAGTCCAAGCACTTCAAGATGGCAAAACAGCAGGTTATGAAGAGCGGTAACTACGCTTTCGTTGGCCGTAAGCTGAAAAAGCGTCAGTTCCGCAACCTGTGGATCATGCGCATCAACAACGCTGTTCGCGCTCAGGGCATGAACTACTCCAGCTTCATGAACGGCCTGAAGAAGGCTGGCATCGAGCTGAACCGTAAGATGCTGAGCGGGATGGCAATCAACGATCCCGCTTCCTTCACCGCTCTGGTGGAGGCCGCCAAGAAGGCTCTGTAAGTTGATACATCACAAGCAACGCCCGCGCCTACGCACGGGCGTCGCTTTGTATTTGTCCATAAGGAGCAATGTGTATGGCAGAGTGTATTACCAGCCGAGAAAATTCCAAAATTAAATACGCCTGCAAGCTGGCACAAAGTGCAGCCTTCCGCCTTGAAGAACAAGCGTTCTTTGCGGAGGGCTTAAAGCTTTGTGAGGAGCTTGCAAAAACCTGCCCTTTAAAGGTAATATATTATACCCAAAAGGCGCTGGACAAAGCCCCCCAGCTGGCACAGCTGGCTTGTGACCAGTATCTGGTGCAGGACCATGTGGCGGAAAAACTGGCGGGGATGCCCTCCCACCAAGGGGTGTTCGCCGTGTTTGGCTATCCCAAGGTGGAGTTCAGCCAGCTGCCCGCCGGGGGTCGATTCCTGGCACTGGACCGGGTGCAAGACCCCGGCAACGTGGGTGCACTCATCCGTAGTGCCGCCGCCTTTGGCTATGACGGTGTGGTGCTGGGGCCGGGCTGTGCCGACCCGTACAGCCCCAAGGTGCTTCGCGCCAGCATGGGGGCAGTGGGGCAGATTCCGGTGGTGTCCTGTCCCAACCTGC
This sequence comes from Candidatus Allofournierella pullistercoris, assembly GCA_018883715.1. GTDB lineage: Bacteria > Bacillota > Clostridia > Oscillospirales > Ruminococcaceae > Allofournierella > Allofournierella pullistercoris. The sequence goes on from JAHLFP010000006.1 coordinate 53,333, forward strand.
CGGATGCGCTCCGCCAGCTTCACAGCATGGGCTGTGAATGCCTTGCGGCGGCCTTGTACAACAGCCAGCCGCTGGATGCAGTGTGGATTCCCCCGGAAAAGGGACTGTGCCTTGCCATCGGAAGCGAAGGGCAGGGCCTGAGCCAGGCAGTGATTGATGTCTGCCAACGTGCGGTGCGGATTCCCATTACGCCCCGTGTAGAAAGTTTGAATGCCAGTGTGGCAGGCAGTGTTCTGCTGTGGCATTTCCGAGGAGAGATGAAAGGATGCAACAGCCTTTAAGTTGGCTGTGGCTTGCCTGGGTACTGGGTGCCGGGGCGAAAACCGCAGAAGTATTACGGCTTTACCCCACCGCCCAGGAACTTTTTGAAGCAGTGGGCAGAGAGGATATGCGGGGGCTGTTCACCGCCGCCCAGCAAAAGCGGCTGACCCAAGGCCGACCGGAGGATTTTGCCCCGGTATGGGCAGAGTGCCAGCGGCTTGGGGTGCAGGTGATTACCTGGCAGGATGAAGCCTATCCGCCTCAGATGCGCCGGATTGAGGATGCCCCTTTGGTGCTTTACTGCACCGGAAATCCACAGGCCCTACAGCAGGAGTGCATGGTGGCCTTGATTGGAAGCCGCCGTCCCAGCCAGTACGGGGTGGAAGTGGCTCGTGCCCTTAGCACCCAGCTTGCCCAGCAACAGGTATGTCTGGTAAGCGGTCTTGCAGATGGCCTGGACAGTGAGGCTCACAAGGCCAGCGTGGAGGCAAACGCTCCCACCGTGGCGGTGCTGGGCACTCCCATCGACCGAACCTATCCGGCATCCAATCGAACCCTGCGCCGTAAGGTGGAGCAGGTGGGTGCGGTTATCAGCGAGTATGCACCCGGCAGTTCCACCAGTGCCCGCCATTTTTTACAGCGCAACCGCCTGATTGCGGCGCTGAGTCACGGTGTCTGTGTGGTGGAAGCACGGGAAAAAAGCGGCACCATGAACACGGTACACCATGCCCAGCGGTATGACCGCCCGGTGTTTGCCGTACCTGGGGCAATTTTCAGCCCTCTTTGTGAGGGCACCAACCGACTGCTGGAAGATGGCCTTGCAAAGGCGGTCAGCAGTGGAAATGCAATCTTAAAAGGGCTGGGGCGAAGGGCCTCCTGTTCGGTGGAAACCACACCTGCAAAGGAAGAGCCAGCCTTCCCCCTCAGCCCGCAAGCGCAGCAGATGGCAAAGGTGCTGACCGCAAAGCCCCAATCGCTGGATGCGTTGGTGGCTGCCACCGGCCTTGCCGCCGGTGATGCCCTTGCCGCCCTGCTGGAGCTGGAATTATCTGGTCTTGCGCAAAGTGGCGCAGGAGGACAATATCGAAGCAGATGACAGGGTCATGAAAGAACAGACGGGTTGTTTCGGCTCTGTTTCAAGGGAGAAATGATATGTCAAAACTGGTTATTGTGGAGTCGCCTGCAAAGGCGAAAACCATTGGAAAATATCTGGGCGATGACTATACCGTTACCGCCAGCATGGGTCATATTCGGGATCTGCCCGCCAGTCAGCTGGGCATTGATTTGGAGCATGACTATGCACCCCAATACATCAACATCAAAGGCAAGGAAAAACTGATTAAAGAGCTGAAAAGCCAGGCCAAAAAGGCAAATCAAGTTTATCTTGCAACTGACCCGGACCGTGAGGGCGAAGCCATCAGCTGGCATCTTGCCAACCTGCTGGGGCTAGACGTGAATCAGCCCAACCGGGTAACCTTTGGAGAAATCACCAAGAAAGGCATTCAGGAGGGGATGTCCCATCCCCGTGCCATTGATTTGGATTTGTTCCATGCCCAGCAGGCACGGCGCATTCTGGACCGACTGGTGGGTTATAAACTCAGTCCCTTTTTGTGGCGAAAGGTGCGCCGTGGCCTGTCCGCAGGCCGGGTGCAGAGCGTGGCTGTGCGCCTGATTGTGGACCGGGAAAAGGAAATTGAGGAATTCAAGCCCCAGGAATACTGGAACCTGGATGCGAGCCTGGTTGCACCCCAGTTGCAGGGCAAAACCCTGAACAAGGATAAACGTACTTTCTCTGCCCGGCTGTACGGCAGTGCGGCAGGCAAAAAGATGGAGGTAAAAAGCAAGGAAGAAGCGGATGCCATCGTACAGGCGCTGGAGGGCAAGGACTACACCGTGACCAAGCTCACCACCGGAAACCGCCGAAAAGTACCCGCTCCCCCGTTCATTACTTCCACCTTGCAGCAGGAGGCAAGTCGCCGACTGGGCTTTACCGCCCTGCGCACCATGCGTGCGGCCCAGACCTTGTATGAAGGTGTGGATGTGGCAGGACACGGCACCATGGGTTTGATTACCTACATGCGTACCGACAGCCTGCGCATCTCGGATGAAGCGGTGGCCGGCGCAAAGGACTACATCACCGGCGCCTATGGCGAGCGGTATGTCTGCCCCAAAAAACGCACCTACAAAAGCCGCAATGCCACCGCCGCACAGGATGCCCACGAAGCCATCCGTCCCAGTGTGCCAAGCCTGACTCCGGACGAGGTGGAAAAGAGCATTTCTGGCGATATTGCAAAGCTGTACCGCTTGATTTGGAGCCGGTTTATCGCAAGCCAGATGAGCGATTGCGAACAGGATACCGTCAGCGCCCAGATTACCGCAGGGGACTACCAGTTCCGTGCCAGCGGCTATGTGGTCACCTTTGAGGGCTTCACCGCCTTGTACGAGGAAGCCAGCGACGAGAAGGAAAAGAAGGAAACCGCACTGCCCCCCTTGCAGGAAGGCCAGGTACTGGACCTTCAGCAGTTGCGTCCGGAGCAGAAATTCACCCAGCCCCCCGCCCGCTACACCGAGGCGACGCTGATTCGCAGTTTGGAGGAAAACGGCATCGGTCGTCCCTCCACCTATGCGCCCATCATTACCACCATCATCGACCGTGGCTATGTGGAACGGGACCAGAAAAAACTGAAACCCACCTTGCTGGGACGCACCATCAACGATTTGATGCTTCAGGAGTTCCCGGACATTGTGGACGTGACTTTTTCCGCCGGCATGGAGAAAAAGCTGGATAAGGTGGAAAACGGAAGCGAGGACTGGCACAAGACCATTGATACCTTCTATCAGGGTTTTTCCAAGGCACTGGAACAGGCGGAAAAGGACATGGAAGGCAAGAAAATCAAGGTGCCGGACGAGGAAACCGACGAGGTTTGCGAAAAATGCGGCCGCAAGATGGTTATTAAAATTGGCCGATATGGAAAATTCCTGGCCTGCCCCGGCTTCCCGGAATGTACCAACACCAAACGTCTGGTGAAGGACACCGGAGGCAAATGCCCCAAGTGTGGCGCACGGATGCTCCAGCGCAAGAGCGCAAAGGGAAGAATCTATTACGGCTGTGAAAACAACCCCAAATGTGATTTTATGACCTGGGACGAGCCACTGCCCGAAAAGTGCGAAAAATGCGGTGCAACCCTCTTTAAAAAGGGAAGCCGTCTCTACTGCGCAAAAGAGGGCTGTGACTTTGAAAAGCAGATTGTAAAATAACAGGTACAACGGAGAACCTATGGAACAAAGAGTAACAATTTTAGGCGCTGGCCTTGCAGGCTGTGAAGCCGCTTTGTGGCTTGCTAACCAAGGGGTACAGGTGGATTTGTACGAGCAAAAGCCCACCAAATTCAGCGCTGCCCATAAAAGCCCCGGCTTTGCAGAGCTGGTTTGCTCCAACAGCTTGAAAGCGGACCGATTGGATTCCGCCTCCGGCCTTTTGAAAGCGGAGATGAAACTACTCGGCTCCAGCCTGCTGACAGCGGCGGAGAACACCCGTGTGGCGGCAGGTGGTGCCTTGGCAGTGGACCGGGATCTGTTCAGCCAGCAGGTGACCCAGATGGTGAAAAACCATCCCTGCATCACCATCCACGAGCAGGAAGTCACCACCATCGACCCCCAGCAGCTGACCCTGGTTGCCACTGGCCCGCTCACCGAAGGGGCATTGGCGGAGGAAATCGGCCGACTGACCGGAAATGACAAGCTGAGTTTCTACGATGCGGCGGCGCCCATTGTAACGGCGGAGAGCATCGACATGAGCAAGGTGTTTGCCGCCAGCCGCTATGGACGGGGGGATGCGGACTACCTGAACTGCCCGTTTAATAAAGAGGAATACGAGGCATTCCATCAGGAACTTACCCAGGCAGAACGTGCTCCTCTCCATGACTTTGAGGGCAAGCTGACGGTGTACGAAGGCTGTATGCCCATTGAGGTGATGGCAGGTCGTGGTGCGGACACCATGCGGTATGGCCCCCTGCGCCCGGTGGGACTGACCAACCCCCACACCGGACACCGCCCCTGGGCAAACGTCCAGCTTCGGCGGGAAAATGCAGAGGCAAGTCTTTACAATCTGGTGGGATTCCAGACCAACCTGAAATTTGGGGAGCAAAAACGAGTGTTCTCCATGATTCCGGGACTGGAAAACGCAGAGTTTGTCCGCTACGGTGTAATGCATCGGAACACCTTTTTGAACAGCCCCCATCTGTTGAGCCAGGAACTGCACCTGAAAGAGCATGAAAATGTCTTCTTTGCAGGTCAGATTACCGGCTTTGAGGGCTATATGGAAAGTGCCGCCTGTGGCCTGCTTGCCGCCCGGAGCATCTGGGCACGGCTGAATGGCCGCAGTCTGCCCCAGCTTCCCGCTTTTACCATGTTGGGACAGCTGGTGCGCTATATCACAACCGAGAATAAAAACTTCCAGCCCATGGGTGCCAATATGGGCATTCTGCCGGGACTGGAACAGCCCATTCGGGATAAACGAGAACGCTATCTTGCACTGGCCCAGCGTGCAGTGCAGGCCATGGAAGAGTGGGAGCGTCAAACACGCTGAATCATAAAATAAAGGGGTGTGCAATCGAATGAGAATTGTTTTAGATGCCATGGGTGGCGACCATGCACCGGGAGAAATCCTGAAAGGTGCTGTGGATGCAGTTACAACCTTTTGGCCCAATTTGAAGATTCTGGCAGTGGGTAACGCCCAGTTGCTGGAGGAAACTGCCCGTCAGCTTTCACTGGATCTGCGCAACATCGAGATTATCAATGCCACCCAAGTAATTGATATGTGCGATGAGCCAGCTAAGGCAATTCGCCAGAAAAAGGATTCCAGCATGGTGGTGGCCTTGCGGATTCTGGCAGAGGGCAAGGCGGATGCCATGGTAAGTGCAGGCTCCACCGGAGCACTTCATGTGGGCACCAGCCTTTTGGTGCGCACCGTGCCGGGGGTAAAGCGTCCGGCTCTCGCCACCGTTATCCCGGGCAAAAGCCCCTTCCTGCTGCTGGACTGCGGCGCAAATGTGGAGTGCCGCCCTGCCATGCTGGAAGCCTTTGGTGTGATGGGAAGCGTGTACATGCAACAGGTCATGGGCATCCAAAGCCCCCGTGTGGCACTGGTGAACAATGGTGCAGAGGAAAGCAAGGGAACCCCCACCTATGTACAGGCGCACCAACTGCTGAAAGCAAACCCCCACCTGAATTTTGTGGGCAACCTGGAACCCCGGGATATTCCGGAAGGTCTGGCCGATGTGGTGGTGGCAGATGGCTTCACCGGAAATGTGATTTTGAAGCTGACCGAGGGACTTGCTCGTTACTTTGGGGGTAAGTTAAAAGGTTTGTTTACCCAGGGCCTTTTGGGAAATCTTGCCTATCTGCTGGTGAAGCGGGGCGTTTCGGATTTCAAAAAAGGCATGGACGCAGATGAATACGGCGGCGCCCCCTTCCTGGGAGCGGCTCGCCCGGTGATCAAGGCCCACGGTTCCGCCAAGGCCAGAGCCATTCATCAGGCCATTGGCCAGGCAATTCGATGCGTGGAACAGGATTTGTGCGGCATGATGGCGGAGCAGTTGAGCCGCCAGGAGGAAGAGGCGTAACGTTATGCATGAATTAGAACGAAAAATTGGCTATACCTTCCGCAACCCTCAGCTTTTGGAAACAGCACTCACCCATACCAGCTTTGCCAATGAAAGCAAAACCCCCATCCGGCACAACGAACGGCTGGAATTTTTGGGGGACAGTGTGCTGGGCATTGTGGTGGCGGATTATCTGTTCCATCAATGGAAGGACCGGCCGGAGGGGGAACTGACCCGTACCCGTGCCAGCCTTGTGTGCGAGAGCGCATTGTACGAATTTGCGAAGGAAATTCATCTGGGCAGTTTTCTGCGCCTTGGTAAGGGAGAAGAACGTGGGGGTGGACGCAACCGCCCCAGCGTGGTATCCGATGCTTTTGAGGCACTGATTGCCGCTTTGTATCTGGATGGCGGACTGGAAGTAGCCCGCAATTTTATCCTGCCGTTCCTGTCTGAGGGCAAGGCGGCGGATGCAGATTACAAGACACAGCTACAGGAAGTGGTACAGCAAAACCCGGAAGAGCGTCTGCATTACGAGCTGAAAGCCGAACAAGGCCCGGATCACGACAAGCGTTTTGTCATGGCGGTTTACCTGAACTCCAACCAGATTGGAGAGGGAACCGGTCACAGCAAAAAAGCGGCAGAACAGGCCGCCGCAAAGGAAGCCTTGCGCCTGATGGGACTGGTGCCTTAATTTGATACCTTAGGAGAAATCTATGCTGTTAAAAGAACTGGAAATCCAGGGCTTCAAAAGCTTTCCCGATCGGGTGCGCATCCCCATTGACCAGGGTATTACAGCGGTGGTGGGGCCGAATGGCTCTGGCAAAAGTAATATCTCGGATGCCATCCGCTGGGTGCTGGGAGAAACCAGCAGTCGCCAGCTGCGTGGCACAGGAAAGATGGAAGATGTAATTTTTGGCGGTACCCAAAGCCGGGGTGCAATGGGATTTGCCAGCGTCAACCTGACAGTGGATAACACAGACCGCCGCATTGACGTGGATGCGGACGAGGTGGTCATTGGCCGAAAATGCTACCGCAGTGGGGAAAGTGAATACACCATCAACGGCAAGCCGGTGCGCCTGAAAGATATCTATGAACTGCTTTTGGACACCGGCCTTGGCAGGGATGGTTACTCCATCATTGGGCAGGGACGCATTGCGGAAATTGTGGGCGCAAAAAGTGCCCAGCGCCGGGAAATTTTTGAGGAAGCCAGCGGCATTGCCCGCTATCGCTATCGCAAAAACGAAGCCCAGCGTCGTCTTGCCAGTGCCGAGGACAATTTGGAACGGTTACGGGATATTCTGGATGAACTGGAAAGCCGGGTACAGCCCCTGGAGCGGGAGAGCAAAAAGGCGGAACAGTTTTTAAAACTCGCCGCCCGCCGCAAGGAGCTGGAAGTGACCCTGTGGGTGGACAGTGTGAAACAAACACGGGAAACCATGCGCCAGCAACAGCGGCTTTTTGAAACCGCCCAGGCGGACTACCAGCGGCTGAGCACCGAGCTGGAAAAATTGGAGGAGGACACCGAGCAGGTGCGCCACCAGATGAACCAGCTTACCATCCAGGTGGAACAGCACCAGCAGGAAATTCGCACCATTACCCAGCAACAAGCGGGCAGTGAAAGCCAGATTGCGGTGTTGCAAACCAAGATGGAGCACAATCTGGAATCCATCCAGAACCTGCGCCGGGAAATGGAAGAGAGCGACGAGGGACAAAAAAGTTACCTGACCGAAAAGCAACGCTTGACCCAGGAGGGTGACGCCCTTGCAGAGAAAAAGGAGCAGCTTTCCCGAACCGCCCGCCAGCTGGAGCAGGAACTGGCCCACTTGGCCGAGGAAAACACGAAATCCGGTGCACAGCGGGGAGAACTTACCGCCTTGCTGTCCCAGTTGTCCCAGCAACATACCGATGCAAAGGTAAAGGCCGCAAGCTGTGAAGCGGCGGCACAGACCGCACTGGAACAGCTGGAACAGCAGGCAAACCAGCGCCAGCAACACCAGCAGGCACAGGACTCCCTCCAGCAGGAGGAGGGAGAAACCCAGCGGTATCTGGAGACCGTCAACCGGAACGTGACCCGGCTGGAAAACATCCGTCAAGGCTTACAGCTGAAACTGGAAAACCGCACCCAGCTTCACCAGCAGGCACAGGCAACTGCCCATCAAGCCACCCGCCAGCGGGAGGGTGTGGCACAGCGGTTGCAGGTGCTGAAGGATTTGGAGCGGAACATGAACGGCTATCAGCACAGCGTAAAAACCGTAATGCGTGCCGCACAGAATCACCGTCTTGGCGGTATCATTGGCCCGGTGAGCGGGATTTTGACCGTAAAGCCCGGCTATGAGGTAGCCATTGAAACCGCCCTTGGATTTGCTTTGCAAAACATTGTGGTGGAGCATGAACAGGCCGCAAAGTCCGCCATTGCTTTCCTGCGACAGGAGCGGGCAGGCCGAGCCACCTTCCTGCCTTTGGACACGGTAAAAGGAACCGTCTTTGATGGCTCCCGGCTGTCCGGCAGTGCCCGGGTGGCATCCAGCCTGGTGGAATACGACCCCCGCTACCAGCAGATTGTGGCAAACCTGCTGGGACGGATTGTGGTGGTAGATGAACTGGAAGAAGCCAGCCAGGTGGCACGCAAACTGGACTATCGCAACCGGATTGTGACGGTGGATGGGCAGGTTATCAACGCCGGCGGCTCCTTTACAGGTGGTAGCGTCAGCCAGTCCGCTGGTGTGTTTACCCGCCGACAGGAAATTGAGGAACTGGAAAAACGGCTGGCCCAGCTGGACAAACGCCAGCAGGAGGCCCAGACCCAGCTGGAAGAGCTGGAACAGGAGATGAACACCCTGACCGCCCAGCTGGAACAAGCGGCGCAACAGGCTTCCACCGCAAAACACGACCAGGTGCGAGCCAGCACCGAGCTGGAGCGGATTCAGGCCGCCCTGCAAACCAGCCGGGAGCAAGCCCGCCAGCAAACTGCCCTCTCTGAGCATTTAAGCGGACAGCTGGAGCAACAGCGGGGGGACAAAACCCGTGCCGAGGCCCAGCAGCAGCATCTGGCGGGGCAGATTGCCCAGCTGGAAGAGCAGCTTCGTCAGCTTGCTGGGGCAGATGACGACTTTTTGCGCAGACGCAGTGAGCTGAGCGAACGGCTGAGCCAGACCCAGCTGGAACATCTGTCCACCCAAAAGGATCTGGATATGAATCGCTCCGCTTTGGAACAGCTGGACACCCGCCATAAAGAAAGCCATGCCCGGATGCACCAGCTGGAGGAAAACATCCAGCGTCTGGAGGGGGAAAACAAGACCCACCAGCAGGAGATTGAAACCATTCATACCACCAAGGCTCAGCAGCTGGAGCGGATTGCTCAGCTGGAACAGAGCATTCAGGATGCGGTTGCACTGCGTATGGAAAAGGAAGGCAGTATCAGCCAGCAGATGCAACACCAGCGCCGGGTTGCAGATGACCGGGAAAAGATGAGCCAGGAAATTGCCCGTCTGAACGAGAGAAAAGCCGGGGCAGAAAAGGAATACGACCAGGTGATTGCAAAGCTGTGGGAGGAATACCAGCTGACCTTAAGCGATGCGCAAAGCCTGTGCGTGCCTTATGAAAGTCTGGTGCAACTGCGTCAGGAAGTGATGCAGACCCGCAGTCAAATCCGCAGTTTGGGCAACGTAAACGTGGGCGCCATCGAGGAATATCAGGAGGTAAGCAAACGGTATACCTTCCTGAAAGAACAGGTGGCAGATGTGGAGAAGAGCAAAACCGAGCTGAACCGCCTCATCGAGGAACTGTCCCAGGAGATGAAAACCATCTTCCGGAAAAGTTTTGATGAAATCAACCAAAACTTTGGACGCATTTTCCACGAGCTGTTTGGCGGCGGCAGTGCCAGCTTGCTGCTGGACCAGCCGGATGACGTGCTGGAAAGCGGCATTGAGATTCAGGTTGCTCCTCCCGGCAAGGTGATTAAGAATCTGGCGGCGCTGTCCGGCGGAGAACAGTCCCTGGTTGCCATCTGCATCTATTTTGCAATCTTGGCGGTAAACCCTGCACCGTTCTGCATTCTGGACGAGATTGAAGCGGCGCTGGATGATGTGAACGTGGCACGTTATGCCCAGTACCTACGGCGAATCACCGCCTACACCCAGTTCATCGTTATTACCCACCGCCGTGGCACCATGGAGGCCGCCGATGTGCTGTATGGTGTAACCATGCAGGAGGACGGCGTGTCCAAAATTTTGCGTTTGGACCTGGAGCAGGTGGACGCGGCTCTGGTTTCGTGATATAAAAGAGAAGTAAGCTGCCCCACTAAGGGGCGCAGACCACTTGTGGAAAGGTGGAATACCCTATGGGCTTTTTCAGCCGAAAAGAAAAAAAGAAGAAGATGGACGAGGGTTTGAAGAAAACCCGTAAAGGCTTTTTTGCCAGCATTCTGGATATGCTGAATGCAGGTGATATTGACGACTCCCTCTATGACGATTTGGAGGAACAGCTGATTTTGGCGGATACCGGTGCCGACCAGGCCGCCCGCTTGGTGGAGCGACTGCGGGAGTGCATCCGCAAAAACCACATTAAGACGGCGGCAGATGCACTCACTGCCCTAAAAGAGATTATTCAGGAGGAGCTGGAACCGGAAGCACCCATGAACCTGTCCGGACACCCGGCGGTAATTCTGGTGATTGGTGTAAACGGTGTGGGTAAAACCACCAGCATTGCAAAACTGGCTAATCTCTACAAAGAGCAGGGTAAAAAGGTGATGCTTGCCGCAGGTGATACCTTCCGGGCTGCCGCCGCAGAACAGCTGAGCATCTGGGCAGAGCGGGTGGATGTTCCGGTGGTGCGCCACGCAGAGGGCGCAGACCCTGCCGCTGTGATTTTTGATGCAGTGCAGTCTGCCGCTGCCCGTGGGTATGACATTGTGATTTGTGATACCGCCGGACGGCTTCACAACAAGCAACACCTGATGAACGAGCTTGCCAAAATCAGCCGCAGTGTGGCAAAAGCCTGCCCCACTGCCAGCGTGGAAAGTCTGCTGGTGCTGGATGCCATCACTGGCCAGAATGCCATCAATCAGGCCGCCCAGTTTGTCAGCGCCGCCAATGCCACCGGCATTATCCTTACCAAATTGGATGGCACCGCCAAGGGTGGTTCGGTGATTAGTGTAAAGCAAAAGCTGGGACTTCCGGTTCGGTTTGTGGGACTGGGCGAAGGTGTGGATGACCTGATGGAATTCTCTGCCGAGGACTTTGTGCAGGCCCTGTTTGCACAGGACGTATAAAAACCATAAAGGAGAGAATGCCATGGTAATCTGTGCCGCAACTGGAAACGCAAAAAAGCTGGCGGAACTGCGCCGGATTTTGGAACTGGCAGGACATACCATTGTCAGCCAGAAAGAACTGAACATCACCCTGGAGCCGGAGGAAACCGGCACCACCTTTGAGGAAAATGCCCACATCAAGGCCGCCGCCATCTGCAAGGAAAGCGGTATGCCCACCTTGGCGGATGACTCCGGCCTGGAGGTGGATGCCCTGGGTGGTGCGCCGGGGGTATACAGCGCCCGGTACTGCGGCCGTCATGGAGACGATGCCGCAAACAATCAAAAACTGCTGGAAAATCTGGGGGATGTGCCCCCCAGCCAGCGCACTGGTCGGTTTGTCAGTGCGGTGTGCCTGTGCATGCCGGACGGCAGAAGCCTGACCCTGCGAGGAGAATGCCCCGGCTTTATCGCCGACAAGCTGACGGGCGAGGGTGGATTTGGCTATGACCCGCTCTTTATCCCCACTCAGCTTCCGGACCAGCAGGGAAACCTGCACCCCAACACCCAGCAGATTACCTTTTCCCAGCTGGAGGATTGGCAGAAAGATGCCATCAGCCACCGGGGCAAGGTTTTGGAGCGGCTCCAGCAGGAACTGCCCCAATTTTTACAGCAGGAATAACCTGCAAGCAAATGTTAGAATCCCAAGAAGATAAAGGAGAATCCTATGCTCACAAGCAAACAACGTGCCGCACTGCGTGCCGCCGCCAATACCCTCGACCCCGTGTTCCAGGTGGGAAAGGGCGAAATTGATGAAACCCTGATTCAGTCCACTGCCGACTGCCTGGCTGCCCGGGAATTGATTAAAATGAAGGTGCTGGAAACCAGCATGTACACCGCCAAGGAAGCCGCCGCCGTTTTGGCAGAGGCCACTGGTGCGGATGTGGTGCAGGTGATTGGCTCTAAATTTGTGCTGTTTGCACCCAAAAAGAAAGAATCCAAGTTTGAAGACATCCTGAAGATGAAACGCTAACCGGATTTGTATCCCCATACAGGAGAAAAGTTATGAAAGTACTGCTGTTCGGTGGAACCTTTGACCCACCCCACCTGGGGCATGTGCATCTGCTACAAAGTGCCATCCAGGCTTGCCAGCCGGACAAGGTGGTGGTGATGCCTGCGGGCATCCCGCCCCACAAAAGCGCCAGCAAGACCCCGGCAAAACTGCGTCTTGCCATGTGCCAATGCTTTGCAGGGCTTCACCTGGATTTGGAAATCAGTGACTGGGAGATACAGCAGGGTGGATGCAGTTACACCATTGATACAGTGAAGATGTTGCAAAACCGCTGGCCGGATGCCCAGATTTACCTGAGCATCGGCAGTGATATGCTCACCAGTTTTTCCAGTTGGAAATGCTGGAAGGAGCTGTTACAGCGGGTGGTTTTGGTGGTGCAAAGCCGCTATCAGGGGGATGACCAGGCCCTTGCCCAGGCGGCAGATGCCCTTGTGCAGGAGGGCGGTCGTGTCCTCTTTGCCCGGCAGAAAGTCCTTCCCATTGCGTCCAGCGACGTGCGAAGCGGAACCCTTGGCATGGAAGTACTGCCAGGAGAGGTTCAGCAGATTGTTCAGCAGTACCATCTATATAAGGGAGAGCAAGCATGACCACAGAGCAGATGAAAAAACTGGTAAAAAAGCGGCTGAGCCAAAAACGCTATCGCCATACCGTCAATGTGGCAAAGTCCGCCGTAAAGCTGGCTCGCCGCTATGGTGCGGACGAACAAAAGGCGGAGATGGCCGCTTTGCTCCATGATGCAGCAAAGGAACTGCCCAAGGATGAAATGTTGCGGATTTTGAACCAAGATGCTATAATAGCACAAACCGCCATTCATCGCCCTACTGCGGTGTGGCATGGCCTTTGTGCCGCCATTTTGGCGGAAAAGGAATGGGGCATCACCGACCCGGAAATCCTCAGCGCTGTGGCCTGTCATACCGCCGGAAAACCGGGCATGTCCAAACTGGATAAAATCATCTATCTCAGCGATATGATTTGTGAAGAGCGGGATTATCCAGAAGTGCACACCCTGCGCAAGCTTGCAGAGCAGGATTTGGATTTGGCTACCGCCACTGCGGTGGAGATGAATCTGAATTGGATGCACGAAAAAGGAAAAACCATTGATCCAGTATCACAGCAGGCGCTGGAGGACCTGCGTCGCTGTGTGCAACCCAAGGGAGGGAACACCCATGAATGAACCAAGGCAGCCCAGACGGCTGAATACCTCCGGCGCATCGGGACGCCCACGCAACAGCACCTCTTCCCAGCCCGCCCGGCAGCCCTATCGGGTCAATCAGGAGCAGCGTACTGTCTACCGGACTTCCAGCCAGGGACAGGCAGGTCGTGGCACCGGGCGCACCACATCTCAAACCTCTCGCACCCAGCAGAGTCGGCGCACCAGCCAGACCTATCGAGGCACTGCACCGGCACAGCCGGCAGATTCCAGCGGTCGTAAAGCAAAACCTCGGAAAAAGAAAAGCCTACTGCGCAGCTTTTTCACTGCCCTGCTCAGCTTTGTGCTGGTGTTGGGGGTAGGTTTGTTTGGCCTGTACCAGTGGGTGGTGCACAGCATCAGCCCCGGCGGCGGTGTACCCACCATCAGTGAGCTAATCAATACCCCCAGTGAGTACAAAGGGGATGTGATTAACCTGTTGGTATGCGGTGTGGACTATGAAGATGGACGAGCCTATTCCAACGATCCCCAGTCCAACGATGGCATGACCGATATGATCATGTACATGAACTTTGACGTAAAGAACAAGAAAATCAACCTGTTGCAGATTCCCCGTGATACCTATGTGGGCGAAAAATACAACACAGGCGGAACAGGTAAAATCAATGCAGTTGCCCTGAAAAACGATGGTGTGGCAAGCCTTGCCCAGGCCATCAGCGAACAGTACAAACTACCCATTGACTATTACTTTAGCATCAACATGCAGTCTCTGAAGGAGATTGTGGACTTGTTTGGCGGTATCGAGGTTTACATTCCCCAGGACATCGAGTACAGCGGTAGTAAGCTGTTGCAGGGCTACCGCAACCTGGATGGTGCGGCGGCGGAATTCCTGGTTCGTAACCGTCACGGCGATGGTTACGCCCAGGGTGACATTGCTCGACTGGATATGCAACGGTATTTCTACCAGGGTTTGTTCAAGCGGGTACGTACCGCCACCGTGTGGGATATTGCAAAGCTGATGCCGGTGGTACTTAACTATGTAACCACCGACGCACCGGCTTCCACCCTGATTAGCATGGCAGTTAGCTTTTTGCAGGTGGACAGCGCTGATATTATGCTGTGCAAGGTGCCTACTTTTAACGGTGCCCAGTATTACAACGGACAACATTCGATTCAAATCTGCGACGTGGACAAAACCCGGGATTTGCTGAATACCTACTTTAGAAGTTATTCCGGCCCGGTGGATGACCTGGATATCCCCGTGCTTGCCACAGCTGGTTCTTCCAGTGACCCCAACGTGCAGTATATGGGACAGCTTGACACCACAGTGGATGGTGCTCTGGCCAATGGAGAGCAGGGCTAAAAGTTGCCCATAACAGAAAGGAGCAAAAATTCATGGAAAGCTTACAGCTTGCCACCAGCATTGCAAAGATGCTGGACAATAAAAAAGCAGCGGATGTAAAGGTTCTCAAGGTGGAGGACCTGACCGTCCTGACCGATTACTTTGTCATTGCCAACGGTACTTCCACCACCCATGTGAAGAGCCTGGCAGAGGAAGTGGAATTCCAGATGGAACAGCAGGGTGTTCAGCCCCTGCGCACCGAAGGATATGATTCCAAAAACTGGATTCTTCTGGACTACGGCAGTGTGATTGTGCATGTGTTCTACCCCCAGGCACGAGAGTTCTACGACCTGGAACATCTGTGGGCGGATGCACAGGAATGTCCCGTCAGCTTTGAAGCCGAAGCAGAGTAAACCAACCGGCAAAAGCCAGTCCTGATGGGGCTGGCTTTGGGCCGTTTTATACCGTCCCGACAGCGGGCGGACAAATTATGCTTGGAGTTGATATTAGGTGAAGTACGATTTTAAATCCATTGAAAAAAAGTGGCAGAAGGTTTGGGATGAGGAAAAAACCTTTGCTGCCAAGATGGACCACAGCAAACCTAAGTTTTATGCCCTGGTAGAGTTCCCTTACCCCAGCGGACAGGGCCTGCATGTGGGACACCCCCGCAGCTATACCGCACTGGATATTGTTTCCCGTAAAAAGCGGCTGACTGGTCACAACGTGCTGTATCCCATGGGCTGGGATGCCTTTGGCCTGCCCACCGAAAACTTTGCCATGAAGCATCACATCCACCCGGAAATTGTGACACGGGACAACGTGGCTCGCTTTAAAGCTCAGCTGAAGTCCCTGGGCCTGTCCTTTGACTGGGACCGGGAGATTAACACCACCGACCCCAGCTATTACAAGTGGACCCAGTGGATTTTCTTGCAGATGTACAAGCACGGCCTTGCATACAAGAAAGAGATGAACGTGAACTGGTGCACCAGCTGTAAGGTGGTACTGGCAAACGAAGAGGTAGTGAACGGCTGCTGTGAGCGTTGTGGCGGTGAGGTTGTCCACAAGGTGAAGAGCCAGTGGATGCTGCGCATTACCGCCTATGCGGACCGTCTGATTGATGACCTGGATGGTCTGGACTTTGTGGAGCGAGTGGTCACCCAGCAGAAGAACTGGATTGGCCGTTCTACTGGTGCAGAGGTGCAGTTTGGTACCACCTGTGGCGATAACCTGACCGTCTACACCACCCGTCCTGACACCCTGTTTGGCGCAACCTACATGGTGGTAAGCCCGGAGCATGAACTGGTGAAGAAATGGCTGGAGCAGGGTCTAATCACCAACCAGCAGGCAGTGCGGGACTATCAGGAAGAGGCTGCCCGCAAGAGCGACTTTGAGCGTACCGAGATGAACAAGGAAAAAACCGGTGTCAAGCTGGAAGGGGTAGCGGGCATCCATCCCATTACCGAAAAGGAAATCCCCATCTTTATCTCGGACTATGTACTGGCTACCTACGGCACCGGTGCCATCATGGCAGTTCCTGCCCACGACACCCGTGACTATGAGTTTGCCAAGGTGTTCGGCCTGCCCATCCAGGAGGTTGTCCGTGGCGACAAGGAAAGCAACCTGGACAAGGAAGCTTACACTGATACCACCACCGGCGTGCTGGTGAACAGCGACTTTCTGAACGGCTTGACCGTGGAACAGGGCAAGGAGCGTATGATTGCCTGGCTGACCGAGCATAATAAAGGACAGGCAAAAGTGAACTACAAGCTGCGTGACTGGGTGTTCAGCCGTCAGCGCTACTGGGGCGAGCCTATTCCCATGGTTCACTGTGAGAAGTGCGGCTGGCAGCCCCTGCCGGAAAGCGAACTGCCCCTGAAATTGCCGGAAATCAGTGATTTTGAGCCGGGTGAAGGCGGCGAAAGCCCCCTGGCACGTCACACCGAGTGGGTGAACACCACCTGTCCCTGCTGTGGCGGTGAAGCCAAGCGGGAAACCGACACCATGCCCCAGTGGGCAGGTTCTTCCTGGTACTTCCTGCGCTATATGGACCCCCACTGCGACACTGCACCCGTAAGCCCGGAAGCAGTAAATTACTGGGGTCCGGTGGACTGGTACAACGGCGGCATGGAGCACACCACCCTGCATCTGCTGTACAGCCGCTTCTGGCATAAGTTCCTGTATGACATCGGCGTAGTGCCCACCAAGGAGCCTTACGAAAAGCGTACCAGCCATGGTATGATTCTGGGCGAAAATGGCGAAAAGATGAGCAAGAGCCGCGGCAACGTCATCAACCCTGACGACGTGATTGCAGAGTACGGCGCAGACACCCTTCGCCTGTACGAAATGTTCATCGGTGACTTTGAGAAGGCTGCTCCCTGGTCCACCAAGTCCATCAAGGGAAGCAAGCGTTTCCTGGACCGCCTGTGGAACTTGGGCGAAATGGTGGTGGAGGGCGAGGGCTATCGCCCTGAGCTGGAAACCAGCTTCCACAAGACCATCAAAAAGGTGGGCGAGGACATTGAGGTGCTCAAGCACAACACTGCCATCGCAAGCCTGATGAGTCTGCTGAACGAGCTGTACGCCGCTGGTGGTGTGACCCGTGACGAGCTGCGCACTCTGCTGATTCTGGTCAACCCCTTTGCACCCCACATCACCGAGGAAATGTGGCAGCAGCAGGGCTTTGAGGGCCAGATTGCTCACACCACCTGGCCGGAATACCAGGAGGACAAGTGCACCGAAAGCACGGTGGAAATTTTGGTGCAGTTCAGCGGTCGTCCCAAGGTGCGTCTGCATCTGCCCGCCGGTCTGGACAAGGATACCTTGCTCCAGGCAGTGAAGGAGAACGAGCAGGTTGCCGCAGAACTGAGCGGTAAAACCATCGTCAAGGAGATTGCAGTTCCCGGCAAGCTGGTGAACCTGGTGGTTCGCTAATCGCCGGAGCGCAAACCGCTTTTATTGGTGATTTTATCCAAGGCAAAGGCTTGCTTTTGAACGGGATTATAAACCGGGAGCAAACTTTTATTGCCGTAAAATATTTTTATTGACAGAACCAACTGAGGCATAGTATAATTGTCATGTTGAGTACTCTTTCCATGGGTTTCCGTGGGAGAGGGATGAACAACGAAACTCCTGCCTCAGGTCCAAGGGAGGGAATAAGATGTCGGAAATTCGTGTCAAGGACAACGAGTCGCTGGAGAGCGCGCTGCGCCGTTTTAAGCGTTCTTGCGCCCGCAGCGGTGTGCTTGCCGAGGTTC
>JAHLFP010000067.1 GCA_018883715.1 Candidatus Allofournierella pullistercoris
GCTGGTGTGTCTTTCTCCAGAAGTCCAGCGACCTGTCCCCTTCTCCTTCCTTATATGCGTGTTCCTCAGTCACATCACAAAAAGGGGTAACGTATACTTTTTTGGTCTGGATGATGCACACCGCTTCTCCTGTAGAGTCCAGAATCACGTCATATTTTCCTATTTGTGGCAAAGGCTGTTGTTCCAGCTCATACAAAGCATAGGCCGGACAACGAGGTTCTCATCAACTACATCAAGGAAGGTCTATCCGGTAAGGTGGGCAAGGACTCCGCCGACCCCTATGGCCAGGGCCGCATCACCGTGAAAACCTCTGCCACCACTTCCGACAGCACTTCTGAGACTACCTCTGAGAGCACTTCCACCAGCATCAGCCAGAAGGACGGCCAGTACACCGTTGTGGCTGGGGACAGCCTGTGGAAGATTGCCCAGAGCAAGCTGGGCGATGGTCAGCGCTGGAAGGAAATCTACGAGCAGAACAAGGATTCTGTCTCGAATCCCTCTGTAATTTTGGTGGGTCAGGAACTGAAACTGCCCGCCGCATAACCAAAAAACACTCTTTTTCATGTGATTCGCCTCTTACTAAAAAGCACCCCCTTATCCCAAGGGGGTGCTTTTTTATTGGGTATTTTCCGCATTGCCCACCTGCTTCACCGGGCGCAGGGCAAAGAGCAGTCCAAAGCCCAGCAGGCTTGCCCCCACCGCCACCAGATGGCGAAGGAGCATGGACTCCCACCCGGTGGACACAAGGCCAAAGCCCAGGCTTCCTGCGGTCATGCCCAGTGCCACAAACCCATAGTTCACCCCGGCAAACTTCATGCCGAACAAGTCGGTGGACAGGCTGGGCAAAAGTGCCCCCTGCGCCGCATAAAAAAAGGTAAGTGCCCCATACCCCGCCAAAAGCCAATAGCCTTTGGTCCAGATAAACCCAATGGAAAGCAGGGTAAGCGCCCCATACACCCATCGGTCGGCACGTCGTCGGCCAATCCGGTCGCTGAGCCAGGTGACGCTGAGCCGTCCCAAAGCGGAACAGGCCGAGCCAATCACCACCGCCCAATATGCCGCTTGTTCTTCCAATCCCCGTTGCTGTGCCAGCTCCACAATCTGAGGACTGAACAGCAGCACGCTGGGGGTAGCCATGGCCACAATCACCAGCAAAATCCAGTACTGCCGGGTTTTGAGCATCTGCCCCGGGCGCAAACTGCGACCCTTATCCTGCTCCGCTCCCCTGCCTTTGGGCAGTACCAGAAAGAAACTACCGATGCCGCACAGCAAACCAATGATGCCCGCCAGCACCCAAAAACACACCCGGATGCCCCATCTTTGCCCCACAAACCGCACCAGCAAGGTTAAAGCGCCGCCGCTCAGTCCCACTGCAAGACCAATCACCCCGGTAGCAAGCCCCTTTTTCTGGGCATACCAATGCTGGGCACAGGTCATCACCGCCGGGTACAAAAAGGCGCATCCCATCCCCACCGGAACACTGAACAGCAGATAGAACAGCCAGGGACGCTCCGCCGGGACAAAACCCGCCGCCACAAAGCCCCCTGTTACCAAAGCCGAACCAAGGTAGGCCGCCGTGCGAGGGCCTTTTTTGTCCCCCAGCCATCCGCCCAGCACACTGCCCACCCCAAAGGCGGAAATTAGCAGGTAGAATGCCATGCTGGCGGTGCTTTCCTCAAAGCCGTATTCCTGTTGCACCGAGGGCTGGAACACCCCCCAAGCCGCCGGAATCCCGGTAAAAAGCTGAATCGCCGCCCCTGCCGCCAGCACACTCCAGCGATGGTCTTTCACCCATGCCGCCCAATCGGTTCTGCCCTTTTGCACCCCTGTTCTCCCCTTTTTTGCATTTTTTCTAGTATGCCCAGAGTTCTTCTCTTCATACCGGGGAATGGTTGACAAGTCCGCCGGTTAAACGGTATCATGGAAACACCTATATTTTGAATTTTGATGGGGCGGCTGACAAGGTTGCGCGCTGCCCTGTATAAGGGGAGGACAACCATGAAAATCAACCCATTAAAAGGTATGAAGGACTACCTGCCTGCGGAGCAGAAACTGCGGGACTATGTACAAGGCTGTATTCTGGACACCTACCGTGCCAGCGGCTTTGAGCGTATCTCCACCCCCATTCTGGAGGACATGGAAAACCTGGACAAAAGCGAGGGCGGCGACAACCTGAACCTGATTTTCAAGGTACTCAAGCGGGGCGATAAGCTGGCAAGTGCCTTGGCAAGCGGGGATGAAAAGGCCCTATGTGACATGGGCTTGCGGTATGACCTGACCCTGCCCCTCTCCCGCTATTATGCCGCCAACCGGGACAAGCTGCCCACCCCCTTTAAGGTGATTCAGACCGACCGGGTATTCCGTGCCGAGCGTCCCCAGAAGGGCCGTATGCGGGAGTTTGTCCAGTGCGACATTGATATTCTGGGGGATGCAAGCTGCAATGCGGAAATCGAGCTGATTGACGTTACCGCCCGTGCCCTGCTGCGCATCGGCTTCTCCGACTTTACCGTGCGCATTAACGACCGCCGTCTGTTGCGTGGTATGCTCTCCAGCATGGGCTTTGCAGATGAGGCGCTGGACAGCGTCTGCATCACCTTTGATAAGATGGACAAAATCGGGGTGGATGGCGTCCAGAAAGAGCTGGAAGAAAAGGAGATGCCCGCCGGTGCCATTCAGGCTCTTGTGGAGTTTTTGAACCAGGGCGAGTTCAGCCTGGACAAGGTGGCAAGCCTGTGCCAGGATGCCGCTCTTGGGGAAAACCTGCGCAAGGTAATCCAGAGCATCACCACCCTGTCCGGCGGCGCATACCAGATTGCCTACAGCCCCAGCCTGGTGCGTGGACAGGGCTACTACACCGGCATTGTGTTTGAAATCACCTGCGCTGGCTTCTCCGGTGCTGTGGCAGGCGGCGGACGCTATGACAACATGATTGGCAAGTTCCTGGGCCAGCAGGTGCCCGCCGTTGGTTTCTCCATTGGCTTTGAGCGCATCTGCGGCATCTTGGCAGAACAAAACTTTGCCATCCCCGCCGAAAAGGGCAAACTGGCTCTGCTCTACCGCAGTGAGGACAACTTCACCCAAGTGCTGGAAAAGGCGGCACAGCTTCGCCAGTCCTACACCGTCACCGTACTGCCCCAGGCAAAGAAACTGGGCAAACAGCTGGGCAACCTGGAGCAACAGGGCTTTGGCACCGTTGCCTTTGCAGACAATGATGAACTGAAACCCCTGGGCGAACGCCAGTAAGATAAAAGTAAACTCGCAGGAAAGGGCACAAGCCTCTCCTGCGAGTTTTTTGTTGTGGTTTTAAAAATATGCTAATTGCAAAGCAGGATGGTATCAACCCACCACTTGGTAACGCAATCTGATATAGGAGTCCTCCAAAACGGTACATTCCTTTAGTTTCAACACCCCCAATTTGGATAGCTCGCTATCCGACAACAGCGACTTTCCATCAATGAGGGTAGATGTATCCTTTCCGCCAATTAAAATGGGTGCAACCACAATGTCCAGATAATCAAACAGCTTTTCCCGAAGAAACATCCCGTTTAATGTGCCGCCCGTTTGTATTGTAATCCTCTCACAGCCGTGTTCTGATTTAAGTTTTACAAGTACATCTTTCAGCGATAATTCCTTTTGAAATATAATGTGAAGATTGTCCTGATCCAGCTGAAAAGCGGGGTGGTCTGGATTAGTGGTAACCAGCACAAATTTTTTTGACAAGGCACAAAAATAGCGAATGCCATGTTCATTTAAATGCTGATTATCAATAACCACAAAGGAAGCCAACATAACGCCTGTAAAGACGATGTAACACATATTCACAAACAAATCAACTGACGCATTAATGGCACTGCGCCCATACTCTGCCATCGAAGTATCCGAAGCCAACTCACCAGCCATTGCAACGATAAAGACCAATAGAATAGCTGTCATAATAGCCGCGTTACGCAGGTATCTAATAATGCCATTTTTCTTCCATTCCAGTTTAATCAAATCGAACATCCTTGCTCACCTCCCCCGTTAGTTTAAGGAAGTAATCTTCCAGCGTTTCCAGGTGCTTACCAATAGAAACAATCCCCACATCATTCAGGACTAACGCCTTTGCAACAGCTTGTGGCGTAGTGCTATCTTCGTAAATGCGGAACTTATTATCTCCCGCAGATTTGAAATTGGAAATCCCCATTTTTTCTTTAAGAACAAATTTAGAATAGCCCATGTACTTACAATGTAGCTGTAAATTTTCCATCCCTGTCATATGTTCATAAAAGGTTGGAAATTCAATCATACTGCCGATTTTTTCTGGACTGCATAAGATTTTGGGATTAAAATTTCTCCAAAAATTTCTATATCACCAGTTGTGGGCTTCCAGAGATTTGTAATCATTTTCATCATGGTCGTTTTTCCGGCTCCATTGGGGCCAAGAAAACCATAGATTTCACCTTTTTTTACATGGAGATTGATATTGCTAACCAGTTTTTTGCCACCAATAATTTTTGTGACTTGATTTGTTTGTAATATATACTCCTTTACTGTTGGTTTATTTTTTATAGCCCCGGTTTAAAAACTGCTCAATTGAACAGCCCTCAAAAAGGGGGTACAATGGGACTGTAGCTACAAAAAGAACTTTGTAGAGAAGGTGACTATCATGAAAATCAACGAGGTTATCAAGGAACGTCGTTTGGCAAAGGGGCTTACCCAGGAGCAGGTGGCAAAGTACCTGGGGGTTACTGCTCCGGCAGTGAACAAGTGGGAGAAAGGTGCATCCTATCCGGATATAACCCTGCTTCCCGCCTTGGCGAGGCTGCTGGGTACAGATTTAAACACCCTGCTTTCCTTTAAAGAGGAGCTAACCGAACGGGAAATCGCCTTATTTTTGAACGACCTGGCCCAACTTGCACAGGAAAAGGGGCTTGAATCCGCCTACACCCATGCCATGGAAAAGGTACAGGAATACCCCACCTGCTATCCCCTGCTTTTAAACGTGGCCGCATTTTTGGACGGTTTTGCTGTGTTGCAGGGCAAGCAGGATTCCATCCCGGAATACAGGGCCACGGCGGAATCCCTGTACCAGCGTGCCCTGTGCAGTGAGGACAGCAGGACCAAACATCTGGCCCAATCCAAATTGATTTCCCGCTGTATGGAGCGAAAGGAATACGATAAGGCGCAGGAACTGCTCGATCAGCTGCCGGATAAATCCCCAGTGGATAAAAAACAGCTTCAAATAAAGTTGCTGATTGCTCAGGACAAGTTTGGCGAAGCCGCAAAACTGGAGGAAGAAAAGTTACTCTCCACCACACAGGAACTTGCTTCCACCCTGCTGACCCTAATGGACATTGCCATCAAAGAAGGCCGGATGGACGATGCGGAGTACATCGCCGATGTTTACCAAAAAAGCGCAAAGGCATTTGACCTGGGGGAGTACAGCTCTTACCTTTCCCATTTTGAGCTTTATTCCCGGTGCAAAAACCGGATGAAGTTTCTGAAAGTGCTTGTCCCCATGCTAAAATCCCTGACCCGCCCTTGGGAAATTAACCAAAGCCCGCTGTACTGCCACCTCAAGACAAAACCGGTGGAAAAAGGATTTGGCTATAACATCCGAAACACCTTGATTAAATCCATCCGGGAAGATGCGAATCTGGACTTTGTGCAGGGCAGCAAGGAACTGGAAGATGCCTTAAAGCCGTTTGATGCAGAAAAGGAAAACCCGCTGTAAACCAAACCCCGCCGATGCAAAAAGCGCCGATTTCATACAGGCATTTACAGCGTGGAATCCCGCACCTTTCTGTTTTATCGGCCTAAAGCTGCTGTGGGAAAACACGGACACCTGTTCCCTGGTGATTCTTGATCTTATGTTGCCGGATTTGGACGGTTTCCAGGTGTTGCAACAACTCCGAAAAACAACCAATGTGCCCGTACTGATGCTGACCGCCAAAAGCGACGAGGAGGGCAAGGTTTGTGGTCTGCGGCTGGGGGCAGACGATTACCTGACCAAACCCTTCAGCATCAAGGAGCTGATGGCCCGTGTCCACTCCCTGATTCGCCGTTATACCACCTTTAACCCCTTAACCAGAAGTGAGCCTTCCATCATCCAGCTGAAAGACATGGTCATTGACACAGCCAGTCGCAAGGTGACTGTGGGACATCGTCCGGTGGAGCTGACCGGCAAGGAGTTTGACCTGCTGTTGTTTTTGGTGTCCAATAAAGGCCGGCTGTTTACCAAAAAGCAAATTTACACCCAGGTGTGGGCAGAGGAATACACCTTTGACGACAGCAACATATGCTGAGAAACCTTTATCCCATCACCGCCTTGTTCAATTTCAGCGGCTATCAAATTACCTCCAGCCAAAATGTGGCAATCAGCATCGCCGTGCTGGTGCTCTGTGCCGTTGTTTCCGGCTTTATGTTAAAAAATCAAAACCACCGGGTCTAAGATATACTAAAAGACGCTCCCCACCTCTGGTGGGGAGCGTCTTTTAAGTACTTTACCGATAGAAGAAATGCCAGCGCAGCAAGGCCAGTACAATCAGGTGCAAGGGATAGAACCAGTAATAAAACCAGCGTCCCGGGTTGCCCTTGCGCTGTTTGCCGTTGTACAGGTAGATAATCACAAAGCCGGACGCCGCCACGCCCAGTGTGGCTGCAAATCCCTGCAACACACCTATGGGGGACAGCCCATAGGTGGCAAGCTCGAAGCCAAAGAACAGCAGCCAGCTTCCTGCATAGGCAATCTTGGTTCCTTTAGGCCCTTTTAGGCAAGCAAACAGAGCGGTAAAGAACACCGCCAGCACCGACCAGTCGCACATGATGGACAAGCCCGCAATGGAAAGGCCGGAAATCACTTTGGCCCATTGGGGCCAGTCGCTATCCACCACAACCACCAGCAAAAAGCAAAGGGACAGGGTGAACATCATGTTCAGGTGGTTGAGTCCCAGCGCCCATTGGTAGGGTAGCTGGCTGATAAGCCCCATGGCCAGCAACCGGATAACGTAACCACAATGGGAACGGGTGTGCCGTGCGCCTTCCACCAAAAGGTAACACATGGTGATGGCAGCAAAATAACCAATATTAATTAAAGGTGTGTACTAGATGGAATCCACGTCCAGCAGTGCACGGGCACTATGGTTCAAAAACATGGTAAACAGCGCAATGGCTTCAATGGTTTGGCGGTCCATACCGTTTTTCAATTTGGAAAGAATGTGCGTAACCCCCCTATTTAGTAGGTAATTGACCCGTATATTATAGCAGGATGTGTTCGCCACTGCAAAGCATTTGTTGTGAAATATCCACGCTATCTTGTTGGGCTTTTCCGGGCGGATGCTATATGTTGTAAATTCCTGCAATGTCAAGTCTTGTGATAACAAAACTTTTCTGGTAGTGTATATAGTAACCGTATCATGCCCCTCTGCGCCCGTTTTCCGCTGGCAGAGGGTTATTATAGGAGGCTATGCAATGGAAATCAAGAAACGCAGTGGCCAATTGGAACCTTACGATGGCAGTAAAATTGTGGAAGCAATGAAAAAATCCTTTGCCAGCGTGGGGGCTGTACCCCAGCAATCTGTTTTGGAAGAACTGCTACAAGCCGTGGAAGCACACCTGGGCAATGAGTGCGCCAGTGTGGAGGAGATTCAGGACGAGGTGGAGCGCACCCTGATGGCACAAGGCTACTTTGACGCAGCCAAAAGCTACATTTTGTACCGCTCCAAACGCAGTGAACTGCGCCAGGCACGGGCTCAGATTGTGACCCATGCAGGGGTGCCCCAGCTGGAGGAATGCCTGGAGCGCATCCAGAAGGATTTTGAACAGTTAACCTACCCCTTGACTGCTCTGTGGGCTAAATTTTCCGGCTTTGCCAAACCGGACATGAACCAGAAAGAGATGATGGCGGCTCTGGTGAAGGCCGCCGTGGAGCTGACCACCCCGGAAGCACCCCAGTGGGAGTTCATTGCGGCTCGTCTTTTGAACCTGTCCTTCCAGTTGCAGCTGGCACCCCATCTGGAAAGCCGTGGAATCACGGATTTGTATTCCAAGATTCGCTTCTTGACCGACGAGGAGCTGTACGGCAGCTATATTCTGGAGCACTACTCCCGTGCGGAAATCCAGGAAGCGGAAGCTTTCCTCTGCCCCCAGCGGGATGACCTGTTCACCTATTCCGGTCTGGATTTGCTGCTGAAGCGGTACGTCATCCACACCCGCCAGCATATACCTCTGGAAACTCCCCAGGAGATGTTCCTGGGCATTGCGTTGCATCTGGCTATGGAGGAAAAATCCGACCGGATGATGTGGGTCAAGCGTTTTTACGATATGCTCAGCCGGATGGAAGTTACCATGGCTACCCCCACCCTGTCCAATGCCCGCAAACCCTACCACCAGCTGTCCAGCTGCTTCATTGACACTGTACCGGATAGCCTGGAGGGTATCTACCGCAGTATTGACAACTTTGCTCAGGTGAGCAAGTTTGGCGGCGGTATGGGTATGTACTTCGGCAAGGTGCGCGCGGCTGGCGCCAGCATCCGAGGCTTTGAGGGTGCGGCTGGTGGTGTAATCCGCTGGATTAAACTGGTGAATGACACCGCTGTGGCGGTGGACCAGCTGGGTGTGCGTCAGGGTGCTGTGGCGGTATATCTGGATGCTTGGCACAAGGACTTGCCGGAATTTTTGCAGCTGCGCACCAACAACGGCGACGACCGTATGAAGGCACACGACGTGTTCCCCGCTGTCTGCTATCCGGATTTGTTCTGGAAGCTGGCCAAGGAGAACCTGGATTCCTCCTGGCATCTGATGTGTCCCCACCAGATTTTGACCATCAAGGGCTATGCGCTGGAGGATTACTACGGCGAGGAATGGGAAAAGCGGTATCAGGACTGTGTAGCTGACCCTCGCATCCAGAAGCGTACCGTTTCCATCAAGGAGATTGTCCGTCTTGTGCTGAAAAGTGCGGTGGAAACCGGCACCCCCTTCACCTTTAACCGTGACGTGGTAAACCGGGCTAACCCCAACAACCACAAGGGCATTATCTACTGCTCCAACCTGTGCACCGAAATTGCCCAGAATATGTCCCCCATCGAAACGGTAAGCACGGAAATCCAGACCGAGCACGGGGACACCGTTGTTGTTACCACCACCCGCCCCGGCGAGTTTGTAGTTTGCAACCTGGCAAGCCTGTCCCTTGGCAACCTGCCGGTGCAGGATAAGGAGTACATGACCCAGGTGGTACACACCGCTGTCCGTGCGCTGGACAACGTTATCGACCTGAACTTCTATCCCCTGCCCTATGCAAAGCTGACCAACCGACGCTATCGCAGCATCGGCCTTGGTGTAAGCGGCTATCATCATATGCTGGCCAAAGCTGGCATCCGGTGGGAGAGCCAGGAGCATCTGGACCTGGTGGACCAAGTATTTGAAACCATCAACATGGCCGCCATCTCTGCCAGCAGCGAGCTGGCCGCCCAGAAGGGCAGCTATTCCTTCTTTGAAGGCAGTGACTGGCAGACTGGCGCTTACTTTGAAAAGCGGGGTTACACCTCGGATGCCTGGAAAGAATTGGCCAAAACCGTGGCAAAGCAGGGCATGCGCAACGCCTATCTGTTGGCGATTGCCCCCACCAGCTCCACCAGCATTCTGGCTGGCACCACCGCAGGCATTGACCCGGTGATGAATCGTTTCTTCCTGGAGGAGAAAAAGGGAAGCATGTTGCCCCGTGTGGCACCGGAGCTTTCCCCTGCCACCTACTGGTTCTATAAAAACGCCCATCAGATGGACCAGTCCTGGAGCGTGCGTGCCGCAGGTGTGCGCCAGCGCCACATTGACCAGGCACAGAGCATGAACTTCTATATCACCAACGACTTCACCATGCGCCAGGTGCTGGATTTGTACCTGCTGGCCTGGGAAAAGGGCGTCAAGACCGTCTATTATGTACGAAGCAAGTCGCTGGAAGTGGAGGAATGCGAGAGCTGTTCCTCCTAAGTCGGAACGACCTTGCAATCCGTTACCAATCTATAAAGGAGTGTAAATCACAATGACACAGCTAGTGAAAAAGCCTCTGTTCAATCCCGGTGGCGATACCGAAGTGCGTCTGCGCCGGATGATTGGCGGCAACACCACCAATCTGAACGATTTCAATAACATGCGGTACGGCTGGGTAAGCGACTGGTACCGTCAGGC
>JAHLFP010000068.1 GCA_018883715.1 Candidatus Allofournierella pullistercoris
ACCATCAGGAGAGCATTGTATTCAAAAAATCCAGTGTTTTCATGGGTTTATCCAGCTGGCACAGCGCATAGCTCTGAGTCGCCTTTCCAAGATAGGCAAGGCTCTGCTCGCTGATGGAAAAGGAGAAAATCCGTTTATCCTCCACCAGCGCAATATGGCGCAATGCCGTCAATGCACCCAAATCCAAATTGGAAGGGCGGTTGTGGCTTTTTGCACACTCCTGGCACAGCAGTCTGCCCTCCACTGGGTCAAAATAAAAACCTGGCCCGTCATATCGGTGACAACTTTCACAGCACAGCAAATTGGGACGAAAACCGCTTTCGCACACGGCACGCAGTTCATACACCGCTTTAATCTGCCGCAGGTCTTTTTTCCCTTCACTGAGCAGATACAGGCTGTTGAGCAGCAGCCGCAACAGGGTTGCCCCTTCTTGCTCCATAGGCTTTAATGCCATGGCAAGTTCCGCCATATACATGGCCAACGCAGTGGCTTCCATCCGCTCCCGCAGGCCAAAAAAGACCCGTTTCACCTGGGCTTCGTCCACCTGATACATATTTTTCCCTGCAAACAGGGTGAATTCTGAATAGCAAAACAGCCCGCACCCACTGAAGAGCTTACTTTTCAGTCGCAGGCTGCCTTTGGCAGAAACCGTAAGCATTCCATGCTCCGGTGTGAGTATTGTCAAAATCCGGTCTGCTTCCCCCAGTTTTACCTCACGAAGCACCAGGCCGGGTGTTACAAGTTGCATTCTTTTCCTTTCCGGCGGGGGTCGCTTGGTTTACAGGCACAGCCCCTTGCACCGATTGTTCTTGCTTGTATTGCAGGTACTCTGCCACACCGCCCGTCTGGACAAACTGTTGCCAGGCGTTCCATTCTTTCATGATAAATCCGCCTCCTTTTGATGCTAGTGTGTCAAAAAAAGACGGATTTATACAGCAAAAGCAGGTGGGGCAGTTAAACCGCCCCCTCCATGCTATCCCTATCAGTTGGTTTGGCGAAAGCCAAAGTCATTGAGCAAAAAGTCACTGTCACGCCAGTCATCTTTCACCTTCACCCAGCATTGCAGGTTGACCTTGGTTCCCAAAAAGTCCTCGCAGTCCAGCCGTGCCTGGCTGGCAATTTTTTTCAGCATCTGACCGCCTTTGCCAATGACCATACCTTTATGGCTCTTTCGCTCGCAGTAGATATTCACATCAATATCAATGATATTTTTGTCTGCCCGCTCCTTAAACCGTTCCACCGTCACGGCAATTCCGTGAGGGATTTCATCGTACAGGTTCAGCAGCATCTTTTCCCGGATAATTTCGCTTACTAGCGCCTTTTCCGGCAGGTCGGTGTAGGCATCCTCCGGGAAGAAGTGAGGTCCGGGCTGACCGTACTGTTCCAGCACGGCAAACAGCTCCTCACAGCCTTTATCCTCCCGCACGCTGGTGGCATAAACCCCCTTAAAAACGCCCAAATCCTCCAGCTCCTGCTTGCGAACCTCCAGGTCTTTCTCCTTTTTCAGGGTATCGGTTTTATTGATGACCGCAATGGCAGGGGCACCGCTCTTTTTCAGCGCCTCAATCATGGCGGTTTCCGCATCGGTAAAAGCCCCATAGGGTTCAAAGAGCATCATGCTCACATCCACATCCGCCACCGAATCACTGGCGGCCTTGCTCATCCGTTCTCCCAGCTTGGTACGGGGGATATGCACTCCCGGCGTATCCAGCAATACAAACTGAACCGGCCCTTTTGTCACAATGCCGGTAATCCGGGTACGGGTGGTCTGGGGCTTGGAGGTAACGATTGCCACCTTTTCTCCCACCAGTCGGTTGGTTAAGCTGGATTTTCCCACATTGGGACGGCCTACCAGCGCCACAAATACAGACGAAGTTTCCACTCTTTGTTATCCTTTCTTCCCTGAGTTAAACACAAAACCATGAGCCAGCGACAGGCTGACCACCCCCACAAGCAACGCCAGCGGATGGCTCCAAAACCACTGCACCATCTGAATCAGCGGTTCTTTTTTCAAAAACAAGGCACATCCAACCCCGATGGCAGCAATGCTTGCCACCAGCACTGCACCCGCCGCCATATCCTTGGCCGCACCCGCCGCATGCCAGTGGGCCACATCCGGCTGATCCACCGCACGTTCCACCGCACTGTTCACAAGCTCCAAGGCAATCACCAGCCCGATGGTCAAAAACAGCAAACCGTATTCCGAAGCCGAAAAGGGGTAAAAACAGCTGAGTACCAGCGCATATCCCCCAGCACACAGATGAAACCGCAGGTTGCGCTCCTGTTTTACCGCCACCACGATGCCCTGCACCGCATAGCCAAAGCCCTTTAGGAACTCCTTATGTTCAGATTTCATGGGGAACATAAGAAACGGTACGGGGCAGACCCAACTGCATCAGCACCGCTTCCTCCCTCTCACGCATCCGCACAGCATCCAAACCGCCGGCCTCGTGGTCATAACCCAGCAGGTGGAGCATGGAATGCACCGTCAAAAAGGCCACCTCTCGCTGTAGGGCATGACCGTACAGCTCTGCCTGCTCCATTGCCTTTTCCATGGAGATAACAATATCCCCCAGCATCAATGCCCCGGTGTCCTGATTCTTGTCATATACGCCATCCTGTCCCAAAGGAAAGCTAAGTACATCGGTGGGCATATTCTTGTTGCGGTAGTGGGCATTCAACTCCTGAATGGATTTGTTGTCCACAAAGGTTACGCTGATTTCTGCGGAAGCAGGAAATTTTTCATACTCCAGCACCGCATTGCAACTGCGGCGAATCAAAATGCGCAAACCGGACGGAATTTTCACCGTCTTTTGCTGATTTGTAATGTATACCTTATTGGACATATCAATAAAACTCCTTAAAATTTGCTGTTCAAAACGTTTTGTAATTTATCAATCCCACCAAAACACAGGAGGGCACAGGATACCCCCTGTCCCCTGCCTGTAGCTATCAGGTGTGTTTTTGACGGGCACTGCGTGCTGCGGCGGCCCGGTCATAAGCTTTGACAATTTGTTGTACCAGCCGGTGGCGCACCACGTCTTTTTCACTGAAATAAACCCGGCCGATGCCTTCCACCCCTTTCAGCACCTTCAGGGCATCCACAAGGCCACTGCGTGCCTTGTCCGGCAGGTCAATCTGGGTCACGTCCCCCGTGACCACCACCTTGCTTCCGGTGCCCATACGGGTCAGGAACATCTTCATCTGCTCCGGGGTTGTGTTCTGGGCTTCGTCCAGAATAATAAACGCATCATCCAAGGTGCGTCCTCGCATATAAGCAAGGGGTGCCACCTCGATGGTTTGCTTTTCCATCAATTTCTGGAAGGTTTCCGGCCCCATCATATCATATAAGCCATCGTAAAGCGGGCGCAGATAGGGGTCAACCTTATTTTGTAAATCGCCGGGCAAAAATCCCAGCTTTTCTCCCGCTTCCACCGCAGGACGGGTGAGGATAATGCGGCTTACTTCCTTGCTTTTAAAAGCCTTTACCGCCATGGCCACCGCCAGATAGGTTTTGCCTGTACCCGCCGGGCCAACACCAAAGGTAATGGCATTGTTTTTAATGGTCTGCAAATATTCCTTCTGTCCCAGGGTTTTGGGGCGAATGGGCCGACCCTTTGCGGTAATTGCCACAAAATCCTCGGTCAACTCCTGCACCCGGGTTTCCTCCCCTTGGGTGGCAAGCCCAATGCAGTAGCGCACCGTCTGTTCCTCCAGCGGGGTGTGATGCTCCAGCAGGGTAAGCATTGCATCCACCGCCCGGCCTGCCGCCGCCACCGCATCCGGTTCACCGCACAGTTTCAGTTCGGTTCCTCGGCATACAGCAGTGATGCCAAAACTGCTCTCAAGCAAGCGGATATGCTCGTCACAGCTTCCAAAAATAGCCAATGCTATATCAATGCTATTCAATTCAATTCTCTTTTCCGCCATGCTACACCTACTTTACATCATTTTGGGGTTTTCACCCCTTGTCTTGCATCCAGTATCTTCCATACAGGAAATGCCATAGACAATTTTCCAACAAATATTATAGCACAAAATTTTCTGTTTGGAACTCTAATTTTTTGCGCATATTCCATTCTTTCAAAAAAACTGCAATAGAAATAGGATTACACCGAACCGGTTGGGTTATTCCGGATTACCAAATCTGCCTGAAAGCTTGTGTGCATGGTGTACAAAAGCATCCCCTGCTCCAGCGTCCACTCCTCCCGGTATTCCAGCGAACTTGCATCCGGGAACTGGGCATACAACTGTTGCATGCAGGCCATGCGGGCATAGTCCACCGCCTGCTGTTCGGTGAGGGAAATCTGCTGTTGCTGTCTGGGAAGCAGGATGCGCTGTTCCACGGTGGCAGGCAGTGCAAACCCCAAGATGTTCACCGGGGTGCGGATGATACGTTCCGCCGCCTGAGCCTGTTGGGCAGGTTCTTTGCCCCAGTATCTGCCAAATGCGTACAGCCGGCTTTGCTGTTCCATCCCCTGCTGTGCCACCAGTGCCGTGTACTGCATAGGTTGTTCGCATCGGTAACTCCGTTGTATCTGCCCCATTACTTCTGCCTTTGCGTGGGCTTGGATGTGGGTTCCGTTTTCATCGGTGTGCCAGCCTTGCACCAAAACTTCTCCCTCTGCCACCGTCTGACCTGCCTGTTTTGCCGCCACTCCTTCCTGTACATTCATGGAAAGAATCAAGCCATCCGCCTTTGCCAGCAAATCCCCCGCTTCGTTGTTTTCAATTTCTGGCACAGGGTCGGCGGGCATGGCCTCCACCACCAGCCGACCCCGGTTCAAATTCAGCGCCACCCAGGCAAACTCCGGATATTCGCTTAACAGAATTTTTTCACTCTGCCGCAGGGTTTCCTGGCTTAAAATGGTGCCCTCACAAATATCCATAGAATAAAGCCCCTGTCGGAGCGACTGTCGCTGTTCCCAGCTTAAATCCTCCTGCCAGCGGATGCTCCAAACCGTTTTGCCGAAGAGATGGCAGGAGACACAAAACAACACCGCCCCCACCAAAATCCCCCAGCGGCGGTGGAGCCAGCCCAGCCGGAACCACATTCCCTGCCGCTCCTGTACCGAAAGCCGGGTCTGGCAGCTGCGGGCAATCCCCGCCGCCCGGTGGTAATACCGGGCTGGTATCACCGCCTGCACCCCGCCGGGCAGAGGCGAAATCTGGCTGAGGGGAATTCCCTTTTCGTTGCACAGGTTGATAAACCGCTCGTACCGTCCACCCAAGGCGGTAAACTCCACCTGGGCAAACCAAAATCCCCAATTCATCCCTTCCCCTCCTTTTTCTGCTGATTTTGCTCGTAGGAGAGCACCACCTGGAACACCTTGCCCTCCAGTAAAAGCCGCTGTCGGGTTATGGTTTTCAACTGAAGGCCATCCCCCTCAATCTTCACGTTCCATTGTTTCATATCCAGCTGGATGCACTGGGCATCGTATTGCAGAATCTGGCGGCAATTTTCAATCTCCAACTTGCCCTTGCAGTTGATGTGAAGCACCGGCTGGCGGTAAAACTCCTGGGGTGGCTGGCCGAATAAATCCGCTATGGTTTGTTTCAATGGTTCTGAACTGGTTTTTTTGGCTTTTTTCAAACCCTTCTCCCCCTTTTTGTCTGGTTAGAAAAGTATATTAGAAGAAAGGATTGCGTTATGAAGAAACTTTTTTCCGGCTGGATTCTTGGTCTTTTGGGATGCGGGATGGGCGTACTGATTCTCACCCTACCCGTTCCCACCCTGGAGGGCATACGACAGGGACTTTTGCTCTGCTATCGGCAGGTAATTCCCTCCCTGTTCCCCTTTTTTGTTGCATCCAGCCTGATTGTCTCCAGCCCCTTGTCCCAGTGGCTGGGCTGTCTGCTGATTCCCTACACAAAATTTGTCTTAGGCATCCCAAGCCGCCGGGCCGCCACCGCTCTGCTGGTAAGCTGGCTGGGTGGATTTGCAGTTGCCGCCCGCTCCATCTCTCAGATTTACCAGGAGGGAGAGATTACTCCATCCCAATCCCAGCGGCTCATGGTGTGCGCCGTCGGCTCCAGTCCAGCTTTTGTGATTAACACAGTGGGACTTCTGTTTCTTGGCAGCAGCAAGCTGGGGCTTCGCATCTGGCTGGCTCATCTTGTGGCCAGCTTAATCTGTGCCATGGCGTTGCGGTTTGTTCCCACCTCCAAATCCCAAAAGTCCGTAAAACCTGCATCGGTTGCACCCCCCTCCTTTGGCTTGGCATCTGCCATTCAAGGGGCGGTGCAGTCCATACTTGTGGTGTGCGGCTTTGTGGTCTTTTTCCGTGCCTTGGGACAAAGCCTGTTGCATCTGATGGAGCTTTCTCCCCTGGCCCAGGCCATTTTGTACGGCACACTGGAAGTGACCAGCGGTTGTCAGGTTGCCAGCAGTGTCCACGGGGCGGCACTGCTCTGCGCCGCACTGCTCAGCGGTCAAAGTCTGTCCGTCCTCTTGCAGGTAAAAGCATTGCTTCACCCCCTTCTTTCCATGGGATGGCTGATTGGGATTCGCCCCTTGCATATGTTGCTTACGGTGGGACTATTTCAGGCAAGCTGTGTCCTCTGGCCGGTCAGTCAATCGGTGGCCAGCACCCTTGCTCCCCAGGTCATTGTCACAAGCCAAACCGCCCCGGATGTAGCACTGGTGG
This sequence comes from Candidatus Allofournierella pullistercoris, assembly GCA_018883715.1. Classification (GTDB taxonomy): domain Bacteria; phylum Bacillota; class Clostridia; order Oscillospirales; family Ruminococcaceae; genus Allofournierella; species Allofournierella pullistercoris. The sequence continues at coordinate 6,648 of JAHLFP010000068.1, forward strand.
TATTTGCAATGTGCTGTGTGGTTTTGTCCGCCTGTCATTCAGGATGCAAGGAGCAAACCCACCCGGCAAAAAATCGACCTCCGGTGATTTCCTCTTGACATTGGCCTTATTTTTCGCTATCATAGAAAAGCAATCTGTAAGGGCACCCTTACAGATTTTTGCTGAAGTGGCTCAGTTGGTAGAGCAGCTCACTCGTAATGA
>JAHLFP010000069.1 GCA_018883715.1 Candidatus Allofournierella pullistercoris
CCCCCGATGTAGTTCTGTTTTCCTACACCGGGGGACTTTTTCTATGATTTATAGCGGTACGCTATGCAGCCTTTAAGAGGTTCTCGTTCTTATAAAAACCAAGATGGTTATTTGGAAATAGACCGCTTAAACAGAATCCATGTGCTGATAAAATAGCAAATAAGCAGAAGTACTAAGATTGCCGCAATCATGCCCATCTGCAACGCCAAGATTTCAAACCCGATATAAGCGGAAATTTCTGCTGAAACAGTCTGGATAAAGTAGGCAATTACAACAGTGGCAACTATGACAGCCACAAGGATGGGAAGTCCAAACCAGACGCTTAATTGTTTTAGCACAAGTCTGCCTATTTTTTCTTCTTCTACGCCCAGCTTTCGCAGAACACCGAAACGATATTTATATTTGCCTGCGTCCAATAGCTGCTGTAAGGACAATATCGTAAGGCAAATAACCATCAACACAACAGCGCCGTAAAGCATAGTGGCCTGCAATACAAAATTGCTTGCTTTTGTACTGTTGATTTGCAAGGTACTCAAACGAATACCATAGCTGACGCCGGTATCTGTTATCTCTGGATACTCGTCAGAAAAAGCCTGCTCTAATTCACGGGCATTTTCATAGGAAATGCTTTCGGATGTAGTGATGTAGCGGTTACGCATTACTGGAAGCAGCTTTACGCAAACACTGTCCGGGAATATATAGAGTACATCCGTGTAGGAATTGTACACTGTCTCTCCGATTGCTTCTTCGTAATATGGTTGCCCGGAAAGTGTCAATTCTCCTGCGTCTGTCATAATACTGGTATGCTCTTTCAAAAAGCTGTCCCGTTCTTCCTCGGTGGCAATGGCCTGCCATTGTGTTGCAAACTCATTTTCCGATAAAGAAACTGGCTCATATCCCAGCATTTCCCGTACCCGGTTATAATCGCTTAACGAGATTGCCACAACGGGGAAATCATACTTTACCCGATTATGGAAATCCTCTTTCTCTGGGAGATAAAGGCTGAACGTACAGTCATAGTCTGCTTCGATTCCATGCTCCGTGAGATATTCCGTCACGATTTCATAATCATCGTGAGGAAGATTTTTTTCGTCATATACATCATTGTATCTTGTGTAAATCTGAACATCATACATTGACCGTATATCCAGATAGCCCGAAGCCCAACCTGTCAAAATGGGAGCGGCTATAAACAGGAACATGGCAAGCACAAGGGTTACGCTGATGAGCGTCATAGTCTTATTGGTGGTATTCAGCTTTGATATAACCTGCCCAAAGAAGAATAGATTTTCCCCCTTGTATCTATGCTCTGGTGATTTTTCTTTCCATGAAACTATGAAGCTGCTGGCAAGGTAAATCAGGGAACAGATGAAAAAAATCAAATCAACCAGAACAAACAATAAATATTGATTAACTGTGCCTGCCCCCAACGGAAGATAATACCGATTGATTAAAGCTGGTACACTGGCTGCTATGCAGGCATTCAAGGCGGAGCAGATGAACAGCCCCAAAATCCATTTTGAAAAACCGTATTTTTTCTTCCTGATCAGCCACCATACAGACCAAAGCAAGGTCGCTGTGGGCAGAATGATATTTCCCCAGAACATGACTTTTACCGGCAGGGCAAAACGGCTGTCATAAAAGAACCAGACCTTTTGAACGCCTGTTACAGCCATCCATATTGTGAAAAGTTCAAACAGGACGGCAGCAATGACAATCCAGCGGCCTCTTTTCAGTTCCGGGTCATTCTTCCGGTCTGCCGCAAGCATATCAATGATTTTTGTTTTCTGAATGGTACGGGTATTGAACATCCCTACCACAATAAAACTAATGATAAAGAAGCAGACCGTCAACAGGACGGTATCCGGGAACAGTGTCCATGACAGTTCATAGCTTTTCCCGTAGGAAGTCAGAAGCATGGCTGTGATAAATTGCGAACAGAACACGCCGAGGAAAATTCCAATCACAATCGAAATCATCCCCATGACAAAGGTTTCCGCAAAGAATAACCTTCCAATGGTTCTCTGTTCCATACCCATGACAGACTGGATTGCAAACTCCTTCTGCCTGCGGCGCAGCATATAATTGTTGACAAACCGTATTAGAAACAGCAGTACCAGAGTGACGGCGCAGATTGCCACTTTCATTCCGTCACTTAACATTGTGAAATCGTATTCGCTGCCTATATCCGGCTGGTAGTAGCTGCTGGATATAGACAGGAACGAATAAAAAAGCGTGACGCAGATCGTCATGGTTACAATGTAAATCAGATAGTCTTTGACAGACCGCTTTGCATTTCTTAAAACGAGTTTAGCATACATGGCTTTGTCCCCCTCCAATCATGGTAAGGACATTCAGGATTTTATCAAAGAAGGCGCTCCGGCTGTCGCTGCCCTTATGGAGTTCTGTGAAAATCTTTCCATCCTGTAAAAAGAGGATACGGTTTGCATAACTGGCTGTAAAAGCATCATGTGTTACCATAAGGATCGTCGCTCCCATCTGTTCATTGATACTCTGTATCGTAGACAGAAGCATTTGAGAGGAATGACTGTCAAGTGCGCCGGTGGGTTCATCAGCTAAAAGCAGCTTTGGATTGTTAATGATGGCTCTGGCGCAGGCGCAGCGCTGCTTCTGGCCGCCGGATACCTGGTAGGGATATTTGTCCAGAATATTACTGATGTTCAGCTTGTCGGCAATCTCTTGAACAAGGGGTTCCACTTCTTTTGATGGAGTCTTGTTGATTGCAAGCGCCAGCGCAATGTTTTCGGAGATGGTCAGGGTATCCAGCAGATTGAAGTCCTGAAACACAAATCCTAAATTCTCCCGCCGGAACCGGGCAAGGGATTTTGCCTTTATCTCGGTAATGTCTGTTCCTCTCAGATAAATGTGGCCTGCGCTCACCGTGTCAATGGTGGAGATACAGTTGAGAAGCGTTGTTTTCCCAGAGCCGGACGCTCCCATAATTCCCAGAAATTCACCTGCTTCTACGGAAAAGCTAATATCTTGAATGGCTTTTGTGAGATTTCCCTCGTTGCCGTAATATTTCTGGATATGCTCCAATTTCAAAATCGGTTCCATGTGTCCTCCTGCCTTTCTAAATCTTCCATGCCCTTATTGTAATCTGTATTCACGGCTTTTTGTATCAAGTTTTCTTACGCAGTCCTTACAAAAATGTAAGAAGTGCAGCGCTTATCAGCCCTGCACCCCGGTCACAAAATCGTTAATATGGAAAGTAAGAGAAATGATGGTTTCTTCTCCTTCGGAACTTGCTGAAATACCTATTCCCAGCTTGTCGCAAAGCCGCCTGCAAAGATACAGGCCAATCCCGGTAGAACTTTTGATTGTCCGTCCGTTTTGTCCGGTAAACCCTTTCTCGAAAATACGGGGCAAATCACTCGCTGGTATGCCGATGCCATTATCGCAGATAGACAGGATAATGCTGTCATTTTCTTTGACGGCAAAAAATGTAAAAGTGGCTGGCTTGTACGGTATTTTACTGCATTGCTGATAAGCTGGTCTAAAATAAAACGCAGCCACTTATCATCCGAATAAATGCTGTACTCCACATTCTCTACGGTAACAGCCACATTGTTCTGTCGCAGAAGATATTTGTTGTCTGCAATGGCTCCGTGTACCACATCACTCAGATGAATTTCACGGACGGAATAGTCTTTCTCTGTCTGTTCGCTCCGGGCGTAGTACAAAGCCTGCTGGGTGAAGCGGTTGATGCTCTCCAGCTCTGCCATTAGTTCCCTGGTAAAAGGAGAACGGTTGTTTTCGCAGATTAGTTTCATGGCGGTGATGGGTGTTTTTACTTCGTGTATCCATTGCTCGATGTATTCCTTGTATTCCTTTTGCTCCCGCCGTATCTGGCCAATTTGTTCCAGCATGGATTTTTCCGCCATCTGCATCATTTGGTAGAATACCTGTTCATCTGCTCGTTCCGGCTTTTGCATGATTTCCGGCAACAAATACCGTTCTTCCAACTGCTGGGCCAAAGACAGCAATTTGTCCAGATGTTTCTTGCGGGAGAGATAGAAGCACACAAGGCAGACAACAAGGACAAGGAGCCAGACGGCAAGAATGAATAAAACCATTTGAACCGGATTGCCGCTGGCAATTAAAAACAGAGCCAGGGCCAGCATGCCCAGCAGATGGATTAAAACAACTGGTAGCTGGTTTTTTAGATATTGTCTTGCACCCATAATGTATACCCTTGTCTGTGCTTTGTTTTGATAAATCCGGTCAAGCCAATGGAGGTCAATTTTTCACGGATGCGGGTCATATTCACACTCAGGGCGTTATCATCCACATAAAGCTGATTGTCCCAAAGAAAATCCAAAATATCACTGCGGGGGCAGATTTTCCCGGCGTGTTTAAACAGATAGTAGAGGATTTTCAGCTCGTTTTTGGTGAGTTCCACTTTCTGGCCGTTGTATGCAAGCAGGCTGCTTTCCAGATGTAACGCTGCACCATTCCATGTGAGTGCCTTGGACTGTCCGCCATATGCCCGTCGTAGCAGGGATGCGATTTTGGCAAGCAAGATGGCGGTGTTATAGGGCTTTGTGATGAAGGCATCTCCACCCAGCATGATGCTGTTCAGTTCGTCCATATCCGTGTTGCTGCTGGTTACAAATATGATGGGAAGGTCCGAAAAACTGCGAATTTGGGAGCAGATTTCAAACCCGCTGACCCCCGGCAATTTTATGTCCAGCAAAACCAGGTGGGGCCCAAAAGCTTTTATCTGCTGGATTGTGTTTGAAAAATCCGAAACGGTTTCAACGGTGTACCCGTTGCCAGACAAGAGGGTTTTTAACTGTGCCTGTATGGTTCGATCATCTTCAACAATGAATATCTTCATGGCTTGTTCCTCCGTACTGCTTTATTATAGTGCTTTTCCCGGAACAAATTTAAGAGCTGGAAAGATAGAAAAGGAGCGCTTTTGGATGTTTTTGCGATGCAGGCCTGCTAATTCAAAGACTCGGTACAGGGATGTACCGAGCCTTTTTTACTGAAGAAGCTTTTCATAGGTAAACCGTCCCATAGATTTTTGTAGCAGAATCCAGGCCAGAGCCACACATACTATACCCAGTCCCAGGAGAATCCAGACATTCATCAACAGAACACCAGTAAACTGTCCTGCTATAAGCAGAATAAGCGGAAGGATTAGAAAAACGGCAGACTGCTGGGATTCCTCCACACTCTGGGCTTTGGCAGATCCCCGGACGATGAGAGTGACGGCAATCAGTGATATGGCGGGAGAAAGGAGCAACATAACAACCAGCCAGTTTACGCTGGGAAGTATCAATTTTCCCATCAGGAAAAATAATTCTGTTTCCATGACCAGAAGCATAGCCGTGAATGAAATCAGCGATACAACCATACTTAAAAGGAAAGAAGCCCATACTTTTGCCTGAAAAATCTGTTTGAGGGTAAGCGGGCAATAGAGCAATGTTTCAAGTGTATGACGTTCTTTTTCTCCCACAAATGCACTGGCCGCCATGATAGAAGCCGTCATGATGGGAATCATCATGAAAAAGACCGGAAGGATGTAATTTAAAATCATGCTGGAAAGGGTAAGTTCCAGGCTTTCCATCCCGGCGGCTTCAGGAAGCAATGATAGCAGATTTGCAAAATCCGGATTATCCGGCACAAAATGAATGGTAACGAGGAAAATAGAGGGCAATATAATCGTTAGTACCAAAGGAACAATTAAAAGAGCAGAAAATAACCTGCGGTTACTGGCAACACCGCGAAAATCCTTTTTGATAAGGGCATACATGGCGGTTTTCATATCGCTCAATCCTCCTTTTTGCCGGCAGTTAAGGCGAAATAAATATCTTCCAGACTGGGCTGTACAAGATTTACAGAATAGATATTTCCACCGGCTTCCACAATCTTTCGCACAAGGTGTGGAATTTCCTGTTTATCCTGTATTTCTGCCGTGAATTCATTCGTTCCGCATTTGGTCAGATGAAGGCTTTCCGGAACAGCGGATGCCTGAATCTGAAGCGATTTCGAGGGGAATGCTTGAGTCCGAAGTTCCTCTATTGTACCCGAGGACAGGAGAGAACCCTGTTCAATCAGTCCGTAGCGGGTGCAGATTTCCTGCGCATATCTAAGCTGATGGGTACACAGGAAAACCGTGATTCCCTCTTTATGGGCCAGATTGCGAATCATTTGGTTTACATTCTGTGCGCTTTCCGGGTCAAGGCCGGAGGTAGGCTCGTCAAGAAACAGGACTTTGGGACGGTGTAGCAAGGCCCGTGCCAGGGAAAGTCTCTGCCGCATACCGGTAGAATAGGTGGCCAGTTTTCGATCTTTGGCTTCTGTTAGCTCTAATTCTTTGAGCAAGGATTCCGCACGCTGTTTTCCGTCTTTTTGCGCCAGTCCAAAGGCGGCGGCATAGAATATAAGGTTTTCTATACCAGTCAGATTATCGTACATCTGGGCATGTTCGGTTACAATGCCGGAAAGGAGATGGGCTTTTTCCGGCTGGGTATTGGGGTTGATGCCCATGATAGAACAGCAACCGCTGGATGGGGCAAGGATTCCCGTCAATAGCTTTACCGTTGTGGTTTTTCCTGCGCCGTTGGGTCCCAGAAAACCGAACACCTCCCCTGCGCCTAGGGACAGGGAGAGTTGTTTTAATGCTTCCTTTCCACCGGGATATGTCTTGGACAGTGCTTGCATGGTAACGGTTTCCATTTATTTTCCCTCCTCATTTGCTCTCAGTTTATCGACCATTGCCTGAAACCGTGGGTTTTCTACTAACGGCAGGAAGGCGGGGTTTTCACTAAGAGCTTGTGTCATACTGTGCCGTATCAGTGTCTCATCTCTTGGCGGAAAGGATCTTAACATGAGTTCGCTGTCAAACCATTCATCCAGAAGGTTGAAAAAATTGTCTCCATGCAGACGCAATGGATAAATGTCACTGACAGCCAGATTGGTATACTGGGCGAGGGTATTCAGCGCCTCTTCGGTATCTCCAAGTGCAAGCCAGCCTTGAGCGATGGTGATATAGACTCCGAACAGGATGCTGGGGTGCAGTGTTTTTATTTGAAAAATATCCGCTGTTTGATAAAATCGCTGACAGGCTTCTGAAAATTGCTGTGCATCATTCAAACATAGGTTCAGATAGGACGGAAACAAATCAAAGAGGGTCATAATCTGCTTGTATAGTCCCACCTGAAGGATTTTTTTGGCTTCCCGGTCATTGCCCATCGCTTGATATGCACAAGCCAAGAGCGGTTCAGGAGAAGGGGTTTGCATTTCAATTGGCTCCAGAATATCCATGACTTCGGAGGGACGCTGAAGCTGGAGAAGGCAAAATGCTTCCATTAGCAGTGCCTCTTTTTGCAGATTTGGTTCATCCGCCTGGGAGCTCACTCGATGAAACCAGCCCAAAGCCGTTTCCATAACCTGTGTCCTTTGTTCCAGGCTGGAAGCCTGTGCCACATGATTGATTAAAAGAGAGCCTAATTGGAACAAGAGAGGGTAGCAGGAATAATATTTTTTTACCACTTCAAGGCACTGGGCCAGAACCTCATCAAAGGGCAACACAGAAAAGTCCTTTGAAAAGCGGATATACAGTTTCTTAATATCCTCTTTCTCCATCTGCGGCTGGTATCCGATCAGCGCATCAATGCTGATATCAAAGTAAGACGCCAGTTGTGGCAATAGGGAAATATCCGGTAGAGAAGAGCCGGTTTCCCATTTGGAAACAGCTCCTTTTGAAACGCCAATATGAGCGGCCAATTCATCCTGGGTGATTCCTTTTTTGTGGCGATTTTCAACCAGGATGCGGCCAAAATTCATTTCCTTCATCGTACTCACCTCATGTTGTAATTATAAGGCAGGAAGATGTGGGAGTTCAATGGAGGCGTGTTTCACTTTTATCGAAAAAATCAACTGTCAGGAAACTTTTTAAGAAAGTCTGGCGTGTTGGCGTTGACGTTACGCCGCTTCATTCAAATCAGAATCTAAATATTCTTCAAGGCAAAGTCCTTGCTGGTATATTTTGTTGCGGCTTCTACTCCCACATACCGGTAGTGCCATGGTTCCTCCGCTATGCCTGTAATATCCGTTTTGTTACCGGGGTAGCGAAAAATAAACCCGTATTTATAGCTGTTTTCTTGCAACCAAAGGTAAAGGTCATAGGTGGCGCCATTTAAATCCACAGCAATTCCTAACTGATGCTCGCTATATCCGGGAACGGCAACCCATTGCTCAGCCTGTTTGACTGCTTGTGTATGGGAATACCCCTGCTGTTTATGGTTCATCAATTTTATACCCCACTCCCCAAATGGTTTGAATGTATTTAGGATGTTCCAAGGTATCGTTTAATTTTTCCCGCAACCGCCTGATATGGACGGTGATGGTGTTGCTTGACTTGGTGTAATACTCGTCCTTCCGGATTTTGTGGAACAAGGCTTCCCCGCTGATGACGTTTCCTTTGTTTTCTAAAAGTATCTGTAAAATTGAAAACTCAGTGGGTGTTAAAGATATGGGTGTATCATTCACCTGGCACACATGCTTTTTGGTATCTAGGAACAGGTCGGAGCAATGTAGGGCGGGATTTTCCTTTTCTGGATGGAAAAGCAAATTGCTATATGTAGCATCTTCACACCTACCTTTTCAAGATTAGGGCTTTTGCCAGATACGCAGGAGTTCTTGCATGTATTCTACCACATCCAGGTGGTAGAGGTTGTTCAGTTGTTTCATGTCCAGCTGCTGGCGGGGGGACTGGCACAGAATGTTTCCATCCTGCATCAGCAGGAGCGAATCCGCATACCGGAGGGCCAGGTTGATGTCATGCAACACGCCAACCACATAACGACCGGGCTGGGTCAGCCAGCTGCGCAGGTATTCCATCAGTTCCAGCTGGTACTGCAAATCCAGGTGGTTGGTAGGCTCGTCCAGAAGAATAATTCGGGGATTTTGTGCAAAAACCCGTGCCAGAAAGACCCGTTGCAGCTGTCCGCCGGAAAGCTGGGTAATGGGTCGATGCCGCAGGTCAGACAGCCCGGTATGCTGGAGGGCTTGTTCCACAAGCTGGTTATCTTCAGACGGGTTGCTGTTTGCAAAAAAACCGCCGCCTTGGTGGGCATAGCGGCCCATCCGCACGGTTTGCTCCACTGTGTAATCAAAGGACAGGCTGGATTGCTGTCCCAGCAGGGCAATGTTCCGTGCCAGCTCTCGCTGGTTCAGGGAGGATAAATCCGTGTCGTTCAGGCGGATGCTACCGGTATGGGGCAACAGGGCGCAGAGGGCTTTCAGCAGGGTGCTTTTACCGCATCCGTTTGCCCCCAGGATGCAAAGCATCTGGCCTTCTTCCAGCTGGAACGAGGCATTTTTTACGATGGGATGGCCGGGGCGATAGCCACAGCTTAGTTTATGGACAGAGAACATGGGGAAACCTCCGAACTAGAATAGAGCTGAATTACATCTGCTGTCCCTTGTTCCGACTGGCCAAGAACAGGTACAGGAAGAAGGGAGCACCCAGCAGGGCGGTGATGGAGCCAATGGGAATCTCCGACGGGGAGGTCAAGGTGCGGGCGGCCAGGTCACAGCAGACCATGAAGCCTCCGCCAAACAGTACACATCCGGGAATCAGCAGGCGGTGGGAGGGGCCAAGAAACCGCCGGACAATGTGGGGAGTAACCAAATCCACAAAACCAATGATTCCCACAAAGGCCACAGATGCACCGGTAAGCAGGGAAATCAGGAATAGCAGCATCCACTTAAATCGTTTGGTGGACAGGCCAAGGGTGGTAGCTGATTCGTCCCCAAAGCTGAGCAGGTCCAGCTCTCGGCCAAACCGCCAAAGCAGAAGACTTCCTACCAGCACAACAGGGGCGAGGGGAACTACCTGGCTCCAGCTTTTCATGGAGAAACTGCCCAGCTGCCAGGAAAGAATCCGCTGGGAATGGTCCGGGGAGGAGGTGGCAAGGGTGGACATACAGGCACTGAGGAACAGGGAAAGCACCATACCCACCAGTATAATGGTTTGATTGGAAAGGGATGGGTCAATCCGCTGGGAAAGAGTCATCACCAGCAGGATGGTACACAGTGCTGCACCAAGGCAGATAAGGGGCATGAGCCAGTTGCTCCAGCTGCTTTGGGACAGGCCAAAAACCATGCAAAGGGCCACCGCCACACCTGCACCGGAGGAAACCCCCAGTCCATAGGAAGAGGCTAGGGGGTTTTGAAGCATGGACTGCATCACGGCACCGCAAACAGACAAAGCGGCACCCACAATAAAGGCCAGCAGTACCCGGGGAAGCCGGATGTTCCAGACAAGGTCGGGGGTTACGCCGGTAATGGACTCTGGCAAAGGGGTGTCAAACAGTTTGTGAACCACAATGGAGCAAATTTGGGAGAAAGGAATGCTCACACTGCCCACTGCCACACCAAAAAAGAGTGCTGCCAGAGCAAAAAGCACCAGCAGCACCAGTTTTAGGCTTGTAAAACCTATTCGATTCATTCTTTTACAAATACTTCAGGGTACAAAGCGGTGCCCATCTCCCACAGGGCAGTCACAATGTTCTCGTTGGGCTGAGCAGAAGCGCTGGTGTCCACTTTAAAGACCTGCTGGTTCTTCACAGCGTTAACCTCGCTCCAGCCTTCCCGGTTCAGGATTTCGTTCACGGGGTCGTCCACATAGCTTACATTGGTGAAGATAACGTCGGGGTTGCCTTCTACTACAACTTCCGGGTCCACGCTCATCCAGCCTTCCGGAGCGTTCTGGTCAGCCAGAATGTTCTTAGCGCCCACCAGCTCAATCATCTCGTTCAGGTAGGTGCCGCTGCTGGTGCTGTAAGCGTAGGGAGCGGGAGCAATTTCAAAGTAAACAGTTTTGGGCTCGGTTACGGTTGTGGCCAGAGCAGCAATCTCGTCCAGCTGGCTCTTCAGCTCAGCGTTGATTGCGGCAGCTTCCTCGTTGCGGCCCATAACCTGACCAATGAAGGTGATGTCCTTGTGGATGTCCTCGATGGTGGCGCTGGTGGGGATGGATACCACGCTGATGCCCAGGTCAATCAGAGGCTGGAAGGGGTTCTGGCCATCCACAGTGCTCATGGAAGAAACAAATACCACGTCGGGGGACAGGGCAGCCATCTTCTCTGCATCGGGAGCCATCATGTCAAACTGGGGTAGGTCTGCGGACAGGCCCTCAACGGCAGAAGCGCTGTTTACATCAATAGCAATGATGGAGTCAGCGCAGCCCAGGTGTACCAGAGTTTCGGTGATGGAGGGAGCCATGGAGATGACGGTTCCAACGGAATCAGGCAGAGTGATAGCGGCACCACTGCGGTCGGTGGTGGGCTTTGCTTCGGTAGCGTCCACCGAGCTGGAAGCGCTACTGGAAGCGGCACTGGAGGCAGTGCTGGAGCTTGCGTCAGTGGAGGTGGCGGGGGTGCTGCAAGCAGCAACACTCAGGGCAACCACCAGGCTGAGCAACAAAGAAACAACTTTTTTCATAAAAATGATTCTCCTTACACAAAGTCTGTGTTTATTCCAAACAGCAAGGACTGATTTGGCAAAATGAAACGACCACAGCGGCTGTCCACAGCACACGCCAAACCAGGCCAGAATCGAAAACGTCCCAGCGTGTAAGAAGGCTTTTGTACTGCGGTTAATCCGCCCGCGGCAAAAAGGCGACTGCTTGTCCAATATGGCAGTCATGCAAGGTTACAGGCAGGTCTTCCGGCTTGGGGAGTGGTGTGTCCAGGAGGTCTTCCCGCTTACCGTGTAAGCAGTGACGGGTTCCTGGTACTACCCCTTACGGCGGCGGTCCCGCACGGGAATTGCACCCGTTTCCCTATTCTTCCAGCGGCAGGGCTGGACACCTGTAACTTGGTTTGTAGCAGGGGGATGGCCCTGCAAATGAATAATAGCTTTGTTAGTATACCATATAGATAAGTTTTTTGACAATAGCAAGCAGAGAATGCAGAAAGAACTATCTGGAAGAGACTGGGAAAAAATAAAAAAAGTTATAAATTTACCGTCTGAATTTGGGCAAAATGACTATGATAACAAAAAAGCAAGTGGGAATTCCCTACCTATTTATAATAGGCGATTGGATGAAAAATAGAGCCTTGCTTTGTGTGGTCGGCAGGTAAGTATCGACGGGGAAAAGCGTCTTGCAAATTGTAAAGGCCATTTGCTATACTGAAAGAGTAGATGAAAAAAACGAGGTGAACAGGAATGCAACACTGGGTCAAACAAATGCAGAATCTTACCTGGTTGACTCAGCTTGGCATATCCCTGGTTGCGCCGCCGATTTTATGCGCCTTTGGATGGAATTGGATGGTGGAACACTGGGGATTTCCCCCGGCGGGAATTCTTGTTGCCCTGGCGGTGGGCTTTGGCGGCTCGGTGGCATCCGGCATGGGATTTTGGCGGATGATGAAACGAAGAGCAAAGCGCCAGCAAAAGGATACCCCCACTGCATTTAACCAACATCATTAAAGGAGGCTGTGAACCATGAAAGTGGAACCTGCGGTAAAACAAGAAACTCTGCGCATCGGCGGGGGGACCCTGCTGGGCGTCATTGTTATGCTGGGTGTATTTGCCCTACTGGGGAAATTTAGCATGGCGGTGCTCATCAGTGGTGTACTGGGTGGCATCGTGGCGGTTTTGAACTTCTTTCTGCTGGGGTTGACGGTGCAGAAAGCGGCAAACAGCCAGGAGGATCAGGCTCGTAAATGGATGCAATTTTCCTATAATACCCGGATGTTTTTGATGGTGGTTTGGCTGATGGTTGCCATTGCGGTGCCAGCACTTAACTGGGTGGCAGGGCTGATTCCCTTGCTGATGCCCCGGTTGACCATTGGGGTGATGCAAATCACAGGCAAGTACCCCAAGGATACCACCAGTTCATCCCAGCAAGAGAAACCTTGACCGAAACGGAGGGATCAAAGCGATGAATGTAAGCATCGAAGGTGCAAGAATTTATACCACCTTGCCGCTGTTTGGTGGAATTCCCATCACTGCAAGTATGGTGAATGCCTGGGTGGTGATGGCGATTATCACCGGCCTGTGCATCTGGCTGACCCGTGGCCTGAAGGTGGAAAACATCGGCAAGAGGCAGGTTGTGGCAGAACTTTTGGTAACCACCTGCCAGAAGTTTGTAATTGGCAACATGGGTGAGCGGTATGCCCATTTTGTGCCTTTCATCGGCGCACTGTTCAGCATATCTGCTCTGTGCAGTTTGTCCAGCCTTGTGGGGGCGTTCCCGGCAACGGCTGACCTGTCCACCGTGCTTTCCTGGGCGGTGCTGGTGTTTGGACTGATCACCTATACCAAAATCAAAACCAACGGCTTTGTGGGCTATTTGAAAGGATTTACCACCCCCATCGCCGTTTTTACCCCCTTTAACATCATCAGCGAGCTGGCTACCCCCATTTCCATGGGCTTTCGTCACTTCGGCAACATTGTGTCCGGTAGTGTAATCAGCACCCTGCTGTATGCCGCTTTGGCGTTGCTGAACCAGGCGGTATTTGGTTGGTTGCCGGGGGTACTGGGCGAAGTACTGGGAGGGATTCCTTTCTTACAGCTGGGTATTCCTGCTATTTTGTCCATTTATTTTGATGTATTCGGCAGCTTTATGCAGGCTTTTATCTTCTGTATGCTGACCACGCTGTATATTGCAAACGCCGCCGAAGAATAACTTATTATTGGCATCCGTCCCGGCCCATGGCTGGGGCTTGAAGCAGGGAAAGGGCCGGTTTAGGCACTTCTCATAGAAATACAAACTGTAATTTTAGGAGGAATTATTATGTTGGATAAAGCGATTGTTTTGGCAGGTTGTGCCATTGGTGCAGGTCTTGCTCTGATTGCAGGTATTGGCCCTGGTATCGGTGAGGGCTATGCAGTAGGTCAGGCTTGTGCCGCTATTGGTCGTCAGCCTGAGTGCAAGGGCGACGTAACCAGCACCATGCTGCTGGGCTGTGCTATCGCTGAGACTACTGGTATTTACGGCTTTGTAACTGGTTTGCTGCTCATCTTTGCTGCACCCCGTATGTTCATCGGCATGCTGTAAGGCACTGCCACTTTTAAAGAAAGGGGGCAAAGGCCTTGGAACAATACAAAGATTTGGTCAGCCTGGCTCCGTGGGATTTTATCATGCAGCTGGGCAACCTGCTGATTTTGATGCTGTTGGTAAAACGCTTTTTGTTTAAGCCGGTGCAGAAAATTCTGGACGAGCGTCAGCAGCAGACCAACGGACTGCTGGAGCAGGCCAGAGAGAGCCAAAAACAGGCCGATGCGGCTAACAAGGAGTGCCAAAAGCAGCTGGCAGAAGCTGGCGAGCGTGCCCAGGAAATGATGGAGCAGGCACAAAAAAATGCGGCCCGGCAGGCACAGCAGGTGATTCAGCAGGCACGTCAAGAGGCCACGAACATCAAGCAGCAGGCCGCCGCAGACATTGAGCGTCAGCGTGCAATGGCCCTGAGCAGTGCCAAGGAAGAGATTGGCAATATGGCAGTGGAGATTGCCGGCAAGGTGGTGGAGAAGGAACTGGATGAGTCCACCCACCGCAAGTTAATTGATGAATTTATTGAAAAGGTGGGGGATGCCTCGTGAGTCATCAGGCAAAGGCGTTTGGTCAGGCATTGTTCCAGCTGGGGCAGGAGGAAGGCTTAAGCCAGCTGCTGTTTGAGCAGTTTGAACTGGTGGATACGCTTTGGCAACAGCATCCGGAGTATGTGAGGCTGCTGGACTTGGTCAGTCTGCCCAAAGAGGAACGCACCCAGCTTCTGGATCAGGTATTTGGCCAGAGCCTACACCCCTATCTTTTGCATTGTCTAAAGCTGGTGACCCGTGCGGCTTACAACCATAAACTGCACGAAAGCTGGCTGGAATTTCGCCACCTGTACGACCAGCAACAGGGCATTGTCCGGGTGCAGGCCGTAAGTGCGATTCCCATGACCGAAGGACAAAAACAGGCACTGCGCCAAAAGCTGGAACAGGTAACCGGCAAGCAGGTGGAATGCTCCTATCAGGTGGATGCCACCTGTCTGGGCGGAGTGCGGCTGAATTTACAGGGATACCAGCTGGATGGCACGGTGGAGGCACAGCTGGAGCGGCTGCGCCGTTTGCTGGCACAGCCTGTGTAAGTAAGAAGGTGAGAAAATGCAACTGAAACCCGAAGAATTATCCAAAGTAATCAAAGCCCAAATCAGACATTACGAAACCGTGATTGAGCAGAGCGAAACCGGAACCGTAATTCTGGTGGGCGACGGAATTGCCCGGGCAACTGGTTTGGAAAAGTGCATGAGTGGTGAACTGGTGGAATTTTCCAACGGTCAGTACGGCATGGCGCAGAACCTGGAGGAGGACGCAGTTTCCATCGTTATGCTGGGCACCGATGTGGGCATCCGTGAGGGAAGCTCGGTGAAGCGTACCGGCAAGATGGTGAGTGTTCCGGTGGGTGAGGAGCTGATTGGACGTGTGGTTAACGCAATGGGTCAGCCCATTGACGGAAAAGGCCCCATTCAGGCCAGTGAGTACCGTCCCATCGAAAGCCCCGCCCCGGGTATTCTGGCTCGTAAAAGCGTAAGCGAACCCATGCAGACTGGCATCAAGGCCATTGACAGCATGATTCCCATCGGTCGGGGTCAGCGTGAGCTGATCATCGGTGACCGTCAGACCGGTAAAACCACCATTGCAACGGATACCATCCTGAACCAGAAGGACACAGGGGTTATCTGTATCTATGTGGCCATCGGCCAAAAGCAAAGCACCGTGGCACAGCTGGTGAACACCCTGAGCGAACATGGCGCAATGGACTATACCATCGTGGTAAGTGCAGGTGCCAGCGAGCTGTCCCCCCTGCAATACATTGCCCCCTATGCCGGTTGTGCAATGGGTGAGTACTTTATGGCACAGGGCAAGGACGTGCTGGTGGTATACGACGATTTGTCCAAGCACGCAGTGGCCTACCGTGCCCTGTCCCTGCTGATTCGTCGTCCCCCCGGACGTGAAGCTTATCCCGGCGACGTGTTCTATCTGCACAGCCGTCTGCTGGAGCGTGCGGCTCGTCTGTCCGAAGCCCATGGCGGCGGCAGTTTGACCGCCCTGCCCATCATTGAAACCCAGGCGGGCGACGTGTCCGCCTATATCCCCACCAACGTAATTTCCATTACGGATGGTCAGATTTTCCTGGAAAGCGAACTGTTCCACTCTGGCATTATGCCGGCGGTAAACCCGGGTATCTCGGTAAGCCGTGTAGGTGGCAATGCCCAGACCAAGGCCATGAAAAAGGTGGCAGGTAGTCTGAAGCTGATTTACAGCCAGTACCGGGAATTGCAGAGCTTTGCTCAGTTTGGCAGTGACCTGGATGCGGATACCAAAGCCCGTCTTGCACTGGGCGAACGGATTGTGGCAGTGCTGTGCCAGGACCGTGCCTGTCCTGTACCCATGGAACAGCAGGTTTGCATCCTGTATGCAGTGACAAAGGGGTATCTGAACCAGGTGGACGTGGCACAGGTGGCCCGTTATGAGTCCGGTTTGTACACCTATATGCAGGCCAATGCCGGCGGGGTGCTGGATGCCATCCGTACCACCAGGGTGCTGGATCAAGACACCGAACAGGCACTGGTAGAGACACTGGAGGCATACACCCGCCAGTTCTTAGGCCAGCAGTAAGGAGGGATTGGAGATGGCAGGTGCGTCCATGAAGGACATTAAGCTGCGCATTAAAAGTGTGGAAAGCACCAAGCAGATTACCAAGGCCATGGAACTTGTGGCATCCTCCAAACTGCGCCGAGCCAGGGAGCGTGTGGAACAAAGCCGTCCCTATTTTACCGTATTGCACGAGGCCCTCAGCGAGATTTCCGCCTCCAATCTGGAACTTAGCTCCCCCTATCTGCGACAGGGGGCAAGTCCCCGAATCTGCTATGTGGTGATTGCAGGTGACCGTGGGCTTGCTGGTGGTTATAATGCCAATCTGTTCCGGGAACTGGAAGAGCAGTCCCAAGGACAGGACATCTGCGTGCTGCCCATTGGAAAAAAGGCGGTGGAGTACGTCCAGCGCCGGGGCATTCCTGTGTTGAGTGAGGACTACACCTTGGCCGGTGGGATGCAGATGAGCGACTGCTTCCGGGTGGCACAGCTTCTGGCAAAGAGATTCCGGGAAAGGTCTTTTGGTCAGGTGCGTATGGTGTATACAAACTTTGTTTCCATGTTGACCCAACAGCCGGGGGTATTGGACTTGTTGCCCCTGAATGCCAAAAGACCGGAAAAGGGCGGCAAGGCACGGAATCTGACCCTGTATGAGCCGGATTGCGAGAGCGTGTACAACGCCATCGTACCGGAATATCTGGCAGGGCTTGTGTATGGTGCTTTGTGCGAGTCGGTCGCCAGCGAACTGGGCGCACGGCGCACCGCCATGGATGCGGCAAGCAAGAATGCAGAGGAGATGATTGAGAATCTCAGCCTGCATTACAACCGTGCCCGTCAGGCGGCTATTACCCAGGAAATCACCGAAATTGTGGCAGGCGCAGAGGCTTAATTGTCTTGCGGCTGTCCTGTGGATAAAAAGGAGAACCATCCTATGTCGAAACACTTTGTGGGCACCGTCAGCCAGGTGATTGGCCCGGTGCTGGACATTAAATTTGCGGACGGCCAGCTGCCGGATCTGCTCAACGCAGTGGAGGTAGGCGAAGGCGAAAACAAGCTGGTGGTAGAGGTGGCACAGCATATTGGTGACAATGTGGCCCGCTGTATCGCCATGAGCAGCACCGACGGACTGGTGCGTGGCACTAAGGCAGTGGATACCGGAAGCCCCATTACCGTTCCGGTGGGCGAGGACTGCCTGGGCCGAATCTTTAACCTGCTGGGCGAGCCGGTGGACGAACAGCCTGCCCCGGAGCAGGCCGAGCGCTGGCCCATCCACCGCAATCCCCCCTCTTATGATCAGCAGCAAAACACCACCGAAATTCTGGAAACCGGCATCAAGGTGGTAGACCTGCTGTGCCCCTATGCAAAGGGCGGTAAGATTGGTCTGTTCGGTGGTGCAGGTGTTGGTAAAACCGTTCTGATTATGGAGCTTATCAACAACGTGGCAAAACAGCACGGCGGCTTGTCCGTCTTTACCGGTGTGGGCGAGCGTACCCGTGAGGGCAACGACCTGTACAACGAAATGAAGGAAAGCGGCGTTTTGAACAAAACCGCCTTGGTGTATGGTCAGATGAACGAGCCACCGGGAGCACGTATGCGTGTGGCCCTGAGCGGTTTGACCATGGCGGAGTACTTCCGTGACCAGAAAAACCAGGACGTGCTGTTGTTCATAGATAACATCTTCCGCTTTACCCAGGCAGGTAGCGAGGTTTCCGCTTTGCTGGGTCGTATGCCAAGCGCCGTGGGCTATCAGCCTACCCTTGCCACCGAGATGGGCGCATTGCAGGAGCGTATCACCTCCACCGCCAGTGGCTCCATCACCAGTGTACAGGCAGTTTATGTGCCTGCGGACGACCTGACCGACCCGGCACCTGCCACCACCTTTGCCCACCTGGATGCAACCACGGTTTTGAGCCGTAATATTGCGTCTTTGGGTATCTACCCGGCGGTTGACCCGCTGGATTCCACCAGCCGTATTCTCAGCGCCGATGTGGTGGGCGAGGAGCATTACCAGGTGGCACGTCAGGTACAGCGGGTGTTGCAGCGGTACAAGGAGCTTCAGGACATCATTGCCATCATGGGTATGGATGAACTGAGCGAGGAAGACAAGATTGTGGTAAGCCGTGCTCGTAAGATTCAGCGTTTCCTCAGCCAGCCCTTCACCGTTGCCGAGCAGTTCACTGGCATGGAAGGACGGTATGTATCCCGTCAGGATACCATCCGTGGCTTTAAGGAGATTTTGGAAGGTCGTCACGACAATCTGCCGGAATCCGCTTTCCTGTTTGTGGGAACCATTGAGGAAGCAGTGGAGAAGGCAAAACAGGGAGGTGCGGTATGAGTACCTTTCACCTGCAAATCGTGACGCCGGAGAGATCTGTTTTTGACGGCCAGGCACAGCGGGTACTCTGCCGAACCATTGCCGGGGATGTGTGTATTCTGCCCCGTCACTGCGATTATATTACTGCTTTGGGCATGGGAGAAGCCCGTGTAACCTTTGAAGATTCCACCGTGCGTCCTGCAGCCTGCATTGGCGGTTTGCTCACCGTGCGGGATGGCCAGGTTCGCCTGGTTGCCACCACCTTTGAGTGGGTGGATGAGCTGGATGAACAGCGTGTGGAAGCTTCCCGCCAGCAGGCACAGCAGATTTTGGACGATGCAAAGTCGGATGCCGCAGAGGTGGAACTGGCCTCTGCACGGCTCAAGCGTGCCTTGGTGCGTAGTTCGGTTTTAAAGCGGCATCGTTAATGTTTTAAAAGAGAGACTGGTTTTTCAACGGCGCAAGGCTTTACTTGTGGAAAACCTGGCTCAAATCCCCCTGAGTGATGGATTGCTCCGGGGGATTTTTCTTATAAACAGATAAAATATATTTGACAGTATATGTCCGGTGTGGTATAATCAGTTGATTTACATTGAGGAAGGGAGGAGACAGACATGGCGATGGGTTCTTGCGTACAGAGTTTGCCTGCCGATGCGGGTCTGTTCTCCTTTTCTATTTGTTTTTTCTATTGGTGTTTTAGTTGACTTTTCCATTTGCGGAAGAGTCATTTTTTTTAAGCTTTTTTGGGGGAGGCGATGGTAATGCTTATTAAAAATGCACGGCTGAGCGATGGCAGTCTGGTGGATTTGTTGCTGGAAGAAGGCAAAATCACCGGGATTCTGCAAAATGCCTCGGCAGAGGGACACCAGGTGCTGGACGCAAAAGGACGCACCGTGTTGCCCGGCCTGATTGACCTGCACTGTCACTGGCGGGTGCCGGGGCAGGAGCACAAGGAGGATGTAATCACCGGCAGTGCGGCGGCGGCCGCAGGTGGATACACCTTTGTGACCCTGATGCCCAACACCAGCCCGGTTTGCTCCAGTGCAGAGCAGGCAAACCAGGTGATGGAACAGGTGGAGCGGCATGGCGTTTGCAGTGCCCTTCAAACCGTATCCATTACCCAGAACTTTGACGGCAAGACGTTGGACCACCTGAAACCCCTTCCGGAGCATCTGCGCTTTATTACCGAGGACGGAAAAGGGGTGCAGAACAACCAGGTGATGGCACGGGCCTTTGCCATCTGTGCCCAGCGGAATCTGGTGCTGATGAGCCATGCGGAGGATATGGAAATCTCCAAGTGGGACTACCGGCTGGCGGAAAATCTGGAAACGGTGCGCAACCTGCACCTGAGCGAATACTACGGCACTCGGTTGCATCTGTGTCATGTGAGCACCAAGGAGGCTGTTGAGGCCATCGGCGCCGCAAAGCGGAAAGGCGTACCCGTGACCTGCGAGGTAACACCCCATCATCTGTGGTTTGCGGATTTGGATTACCGGGTAAACCCGCCCATCCGTACTCAGCAGGATGTGGATGCGCTGGTACAGGCCATCCGGGAAGGGGTGGTGGATGCCATCGCCACTGACCATGCCCCCCACACCCAGGAGGAAAAGGCGGCTGGAGCCGCAGGCATGATTGGGCTGGAAACTGCCTTCGGTGTTTGCTACACCAAGCTGTGCAAACAGCAGGGACTGGAACTGTACTATCTGGAAGCGTTGATGAGCCGATTCCCGGCGGCAATTTTGGGATTGCAGGACAAGGGCGCCATCCGAGTGGGTGCAGATGCAGACTTGATTCTGGTGGATTTGGACACCCCTTATCAGGTGGAGCCGGACAAGATGCATTCCAAGAGCCGCAACACCCCCTTTGCAGGGGAAACCTTGTATGGACGGGTGGACTACACCATTAAGGCCGGAAAGCTGGTCTTTGAACGATAAACCGGGAGCAATCCCGACAGGATTAGAAAAGGAGCGCGACGAGAAATGATGACCAACATGGATAAATTGCATCAGGCTGTGGCCCAGCGTGGCCCTGTTTGTGTGGGACTGGACACGGATATTTCCTATCTGCCCCAGGAGTTTTTGCGCAGTGAGCTGACCGCTGGCGAAAACATTGTTCGGTTTAACCAGGCCATTGTGGATGCCACCAAGGGTGTGGCAGGTTGCTTCAAGGTACAGATTGCCTACTATGAAGCACTGGGTCTGGATGGCATGATGGCCTATAAAAAGACCTTGGATTACATCAAGTCCACCGGTGTGCCTGTGATTGCGGACATCAAGCGTGGCGACATTGCCAAAACTGCCGAAATGTACGCAAAGGCTCATTTCAGCGGCGATTTTGAGGCAGACTTCATTACGCTGGCTCCTTACATGGGTCTGGATTCCATCCAGCCCTACATGCCCTTTGTGGAGCAGGGCAAGGGCGTGTTTGTGCTGGTGCGTACCTCCAACCCCGGCGCAAAGGATTTTGAGTATGAAAAGCTGGCAGACGGTCGCCATGTATATGACATGGTGGGCGATAAACTGCACCAGATGGGCCTTTCCTGCATGGGTGAAAGCGGCTATTCCAGCTTGGGTCTGGTGATTGGCGGCACCCACATTGAGGAAGCTACCGAGATTCGGGCACGATACAAGGACAGCTTCTTCCTGATTCCTGGTTACGGTGCACAGGGCGGCACAGCACAGGACATTGCCCAGTACCTGAGCAACGGCAACGGCGGCGTGGTGAACTCCAGCCGTGGTGTGCTTCTGGCATATAAAAAACAGCCGGGTGTTGAGTTTGCCCAGGCCGCTTACAACGAATGTGTAACAATGAAGGAGGCCATCCAGAATGCCTGCAATCTGCTGTAATACAACGGTTTTGGAACATCGGCAGGTGGCAACCGGCATCCAGCTGATGACGGTTGCCTGGCCCAGCCAGCACCCTGCCCCCAAAGCGGGTCAGTTCTTTATGCTCCGCTGCTGGGCCGCAAACGAAAGCCCGGTGCTGAGCCGCCCCATCAGTGTTCATGCCTATGACCGGACTACCGCCACCGTACAGTTTTTGTACGAAGTGCGGGGAGAGGGTACCAAAAAGCTGGCGGCACTCACCGAGGGGGAAACCCTGCGGCTGGTGGGCCCCACCGGAAACGGGTTCGACCTGGAAGATGCCAAGGGTAAAAAGGTGGCTTTGGTAGGTGGCGGCATTGGTACTGCCCCCCTGTACCAGCTGGCAGTGGAGTTGAACCAGGCGGGAACCACCCCGGACTACTATGCTGGATTCCGGGAGAGAGCCTATGAACTGGACAAGCTGTCCAGCGTGTGCGGCAAGGTACAGCTGGCAACGGACAGCGGTCTGGAGGGGGTAAAGGGTCTTGTAACCCAGCTTTTGAACCCCAGCGACTATGATTTGGTGCTTTGCTGTGGCCCAGAACCCATGATGCGTGCAGTGGCTAAGCTGTGCGCTGAACAGGGGGTACGCTGTGTGGTGAGCCTGGAACGGAAGATGGCTTGTGGCATTGGTGCATGTCTTGGTTGCACCTGCCACACCAGCACCGGCGGACGGTGCGTCTGCAAGGAAGGCCCGGTATTTGATGCACAGGAGGTGTTTGGTCAGTGAGCGGAGTGGATTTGAGAGTATCCTTTTTGGGAAAAGAACTGGCTGGCCCGGTGATTGGCGCTTCCGGAACCTTTGGTTTTGGCGCAGAGTATGCCGGCATGATTGACCTGCGCAAGCTGGGCGGTGTGTCCAGCAAGGGCATTACCCTGATTCCCAAATACGGCAACGAGGGAGAGCGTTTGCTGGAAACTCCCAGCGGTTTGATGAACTCCATCGGTCTGCAAAACCCGGGTGTGGAGCATTTTATCCAGCATGAACTGCCTGTTATGGAGCGGCTTGGCACCAGCATCTGGGCAAACCTGGGTGGCGGCAGCATCGAGGACTATGAAAAAGGGGCAGAGTTGCTGAATGATACCGCAGTGGATTTTGTGGAGCTGAACATCAGCTGCCCCAACGTAAAGCAGGGCGGCATTGCCTACGGCATTAAGGCAGAGAGCGCCAAGGAAGTGGTAAGCCGGGTGCGCAGTGTTTGCCGCAAGCCCCTTGTGGTAAAGCTCAGCCCCCAGGCGGAGGATATCTGCCAGATGGCGGTGGCCTGTGTGGAGGCGGGTGCAGATGCCCTCAGCCTTGTGAACACCTTCCAGGCTTGTGCCATTGATCTGGAAAAGCGGCGTCCGGTGTTTGACAACGTGTTTGCCGGACTGTCCGGCCCTGCCATCCGCCCCATTGCGCTACGGATGGTGTACCAGGTGTGCGGAGCGGTGAATGTGCCTGTGGTGGGTCTTGGCGGTATTTTGACCGGACGGGACGCACTGGAATTTATCATGGCAGGTGCCACTGCGGTGCAGGTGGGTACTTCCAACTTTATGGACCCCACCGCCTGTGAGCGAATCACCGACGAAATTGCAGATTGGATGCAGAAAAACGGCGTGAACAGCCTGGAAGAAATCCGGGGCTGTGCACGGGTATAAGGATGCCAAACGGCAGGACGGAATAGAAAAAGAAAAGGAGAAGGAGAAGCAGCAATGAATACTACCATCGAAATTCTCAAGGAATGTCAGGCTTTTTTGGAAGGTCATTTTCTGTTGAGCAGTGGACGTCACTCCAGTGCGTACTGCCAGATGGCCTACCTTCAGCAGTATCCTGAGCAGTGCGCCAAGGTGATGGAGCAGATTGCCCAGAAGGTGCGGGAGCAGGGCATTGAGGTGGACGTGATTGTTGGCCCTGCCATGGGCGGCATTGTATACGCTTACGAGCTGGGCCGCCAGCTGGGCAAGCGTGCCATCTTCACCGAGCGGGTGGACAATGTGATGACCCTGAAACGGTTCTCCATCCAGCCGGGCGAGAAGTGCATCATTGCAGAGGACGTGGTAACCACTGGTATTTCCAGCCTGGAAACCAAGCGTGTGATTGAAGAAGCTGGCGGCGAGTGCCTGGGTATTGTCTGCGTGGTGGACCGCACCAAGGCGGAAGCACCCAGCCCCATTCCCATCCTGGCAAGCGGCGCAAAGCTGGACCTGCCTAACTATCTGCCGGAGGAATGCCCCATCTGCAAGGAGGGCAAACTGCCCCTGGTTCATCTGGGCAGCCGCAAGATGAAAGAGGAAGCAAAGCAAACCCTGTAACCGCAGACTGAATGTATCGAGAACGAGAGGAAGATCCCATTGAAAACGTTTTTGGTTTTAGCAAATGGCACCGTGCTGGAAGGTCAGCATTTCGGCGCAACGGGCACCCGTGTGGGCGAGGTTGTGTTTAACACCGGAATGGTGGGCTATGAAGAGACCCTCACCGACCCCAGCTATTACGGTCAGATTATCACCCAAAGCTACCCGCTGGTGGGCAACTATGGCATCAATGGTGAGGACGCAGAGTCCGACCGAATCTGGGCTTTTGGGTACATTGTGCGGGAACTGTGCGACGCACCCAGCAACTTCCGTTGCAAAAAGACGCTGGATGCCTATCTGAAAGAGCAGGGAATCATTGGTCTTGCAGGGGTGGATACCCGCAGTCTGGTTCGTCTGCTTCGGGAAAGCGGCGTCATGAATGGCGCTTTGACCACCGAGTACGAAACTGCCGAAGAGGCGCTGGAAGATGCAGAGCTGATGGAGCGTATCCGCAACTACACCGTGACCAAAGCGGTGGAGAGTGTCACCTGTGAAAAGCCGGTGGTGCACCAGGAGGACGGACAGTATCATGTGGCGCTGTTCGACTTTGGCAGCAAGTACAACATCCTGCGCAGTCTGGTAAAGCGGGACTGCAAGGTGACTGTGGTGCCCGCCACCACCACCGCCGCCCAGCTGAAAGAGATGCATCTGGATGGCATCATGCTGTCCAACGGCCCCGGCGACCCGGCGGAAAATGTGGAGATTATCGAAAACCTGAAAGAGATTGCAGCTCTGGGCTTGCCGATTTTTGGTATCTGTCTGGGTCATCAGCTGATGGCACTGGCACAGGGCGCCACCACTGAAAAGCTGAAATACGGTCATCGTGGTGTGAACCAGCCTGTTACCGACCTTGCCCACGGACGCACCTATATCACCAGCCAGAACCATGGCTATGCGGTGGTGGGTGACAGCCTGGATGCCAGCGTGGGAGAGGTAAGCCATGTGAATGCAAATGACAACACGGTGGAGGGCATCCGGTACAAGCATATGCCTTGCTTTACTGTGCAGTTCCACCCCGAAGCTTGTGGCGGTCCTAAGGATACCGACTACCTGTTTGATGAATTTGTGGATATGATGAAGGGAGAGCGGTAAGCCATGCCGAAGGATACAAGCATTAAAAAAGTTCTGGTGATTGGCTCTGGCCCGATTATCATCGGTCAGGCCGCTGAGTTTGACTATTCCGGTACACAGGCCTGCCGTGCCTTGAAGGCAGAGGGCATTGAGGTGGTGCTGGTGAACTCCAACCCTGCCACCATCATGACCGACCCCAACATTGCGGACCGGGTGTATGTGGAGCCCATGACCCCGGAGGTCATCAAACGCATCATCCAGAAAGAAAAGCCGGACTCCATCCTGCCTAACCTGGGTGGTCAGACTGGCCTGAACATGGCAATGAGCTTGGCACGAGAAGGCTTTTTGGAACAGGAGGGGGTGCGACTGCTGGGCTGTAAGCCGGACACCATCGACCGTGCTGAGGATCGCCAGCTGTTTAAGGACACCATGGAAAAGCTGGGCGAGCCTTGCATCCCCAGCAAGGTGGTGGAAAATCTGGACGATGCACTGGCATTTGCCGAGGAAATCGGCTATCCGGTGATTGTGCGTCCCGCCTTTACCATGGGTGGCACCGGCGGCGGTATCTGTGCAGATGTGGCACAGCTGCGAGAGATTGGAACCAACGGTCTGCGCTTGTCCCCCATCCATCAGGTGTTGATTGAAAAGTGCATCGCAGGCTGGAAAGAAATCGAGTACGAAGTGATGCGGGACAGCAAAGGCAATGTAATCACCGTCTGCAACATGGAAAACTTTGACCCGGTGGGCGTACATACCGGTGACTCCATTGTAGTTGCTCCCAGCCAGACCTTGACCGACAAGGAATACCAGATGCTCCGCTCCAGCGCATTGCGTATCATCAGCGAGCTGGGCATTGAGGGCGGCTGTAACTGTCAGTTTGCCCTGAACCCGGACAGCTTTGAGTATGCGGTCATCGAGGTAAACCCCCGTGTAAGCCGTTCCTCTGCCCTGGCTTCCAAGGCAACCGGTTATCCCATTGCCAAGGTGGCAACCAAGATTGCCATTGGTTACAGCCTGGATGAAATCACCAACGATATTACCGGACAGACCTGCGCCTGTTTTGAGCCTGCTCTGGACTACTGTGTGGTAAAGTTCCCCAAATGGCCCTTTGACAAGTTTGTATATGCCAAAAAGGATTTGGGCACCCAGATGATGGCCACCGGTGAGGTGATGGCCATTGGTCAGAGCTTTGAGGAAGCACTGATGAAGGCGGTTCGCTCCATCGAGCTGGGGCTGGATACCATGAACCTGCCCGCCTTGGCGGAATGCACCGATGAGGAAATCCATGCAAAACTGCATGTTTGTGATTCCGAGCGTAGCTTTGTGGTGTACGAGGCCATCAAGCGGGGCATTGCGCTGGAGGAGATTCATCGCATTACCCGTATTGACCTGTGGTTCTTGCACAAGATGGAAAAACTGGCACAAACCCAGCACCGTCTGGCGACAGAAGAGCCGAATATGGAGCTGTACAAGCTGGCAAAGCGGCAGGGCTTCACCGACAAGGCCATCGAGCGTCTGAGCGGTATGCCGGTTCCTGCACGTCTGCGGGCTGGCTTTAAGATGGTAGACACCTGTGCGGCAGAATTTTCCGCCCGTACCCCCTATTTCTACTCCAGCTTTGACGAGGAAAACGAGGCGGAGCAGTTCATCGCCGGGAAGAACAGCGATAAAAAGAAGGTGCTGGTCTTTGGCTCTGGCCCCATCCGCATTGGACAGGGCATCGAGTTTGACTATTGCAGTGTACACTGTGTCTGGACCCTGAAAAACTTTGGCTATGAGGCAATCATCGCCAACAACAACCCGGAAACTGTTTCCACCGACTTTGATACCGGCGACCGTCTGTATTTTGACCCCCTGGACCCGGAGAGCGTGGAGAACATTCTGGAAACCGAGAAGCCCTGGGCCTGTGTGGTGCAGTTTGGTGGACAGACTGCCATCAAGCTGACCAAGCACCTGACCAAGCTGGGGGTTCGGATGCTGGGTACTCCTGCGGATGCCATCGACGAGGCAGAGGACCGAGAGCGTTTCGATGCTCTGCTGGAGCGTTGCGGCATTCCCCGTCCCAAGGGATACACCGTCCTGACCACCGAGCAGGCTTTGGAAGCTGGCAGTGAACTGGGCTATCCGGTACTGCTGCGTCCCAGCTATGTGCTGGGCGGACAGAACATGATTATCGCCTACGGCCCGGAAGACGTGGTGGAGTACATGAAGGTTATCGCTGAGAACACCGACATGGAAAACCCGGTTCTGGTGGACAAGTACCTGATGGGTACCGAATGCGAAGTGGACGCCATCTGCGACGGGGAGGACTTCCTGATTCCTGGCATGATGGAACATGTGGAGCGTGCGGGTATCCACTCCGGCGACTCCATCAGTGTGTACCCCACCCGCACCTTGTCTCCCCGTATCAAGCAGATGCTGGTGGAATACACCGGACGTCTGGCGCGGGAACTGAAGGTCGTGGGTCTTGTGAACATCCAGTATGTGGTGTACAACAACCAGGTGTATGTCATCGAGGTAAACCCCCGTTCCAGCCGAACCGTGCCTTACATCAGCAAGGTGACCGGCGTTCCCATGGTGGAGCTGGCAGTGCGCTGTATGCTGGGCGAAAAGCTGAAAGATATGGAGTGGGGCACTGGTCTGCGTCCGGATGCGCCTTATGTGGCGGTTAAAGTTCCGGTGTTCAGTTTTGAAAAGCTGCACGGCGTAGATACCCAGCTTGGCCCTGAGATGAAGAGCACCGGTGAGGTGCTGGGTATCGCCCGTACCTTCAGCGAGGCACTTCTGAAAGGTCTTGTGGGAGCAGGATATAAATTTAAGGCTCCCCGTCCCGGAAGCTGCTGCCTGATTACCGTGAAGAATGCAGATAAGCTGGAGATTCTGGATACTGCATGGCAGCTGAAGTCCATGGGCTACAAGCTGTATGGTACCAGCGGAACCGCCAAGGTGCTGAACAGCAACATGATTGCTTGCAATACCGTTCGTCGTATCAGCGAGGAAGAACCCAACCTGCTGAACCTGTTGGAAAGCGGTCTGGTGGATTATGTGATTTCCACCTCGGACAAGGGCCGTGACCCGGAGCTGGACAGCGTGCGTCTGCGCCGGAAGGCAGTGGAACTGAGTGTGCCCTGCCTGACCTCCATCGACACCGCCAAGGTGCTGGTGGAAACCCTGCGCAGTGGTGCAAATATGGATGATGTGGAACTGATTGATATTTCCACCCTGTAAAAAAGATGCCTTGCCCCTTGCTGGGGCAGGGCATTTTTGTTTGTGGGGCAAGGTGGGAAAAGCGGGAAGCTGGAACGGGAAACGGGTGTGAATCAGGGGGCAGGATGGGGAGTGTGCAGGATGGAAAGGGCGCATAGGTAGCAAGGCCAGAAGAAGGCGGGTGAAAGAGGCGGAGAAAAAGGGGGAACGGGTACTGTTTGGCAAGCGGGATTCTGCGTGAATGCACTCTGGCTGGGGTAAGCCGGGCGGGGCGGTTGGAATTGCTGGAGAGGGGCAGAAAAGTTCCGGCTGGGGGTGTACTATTCAGCGTGGGGGCATCCATGGTATAATACGAAAAAGGTTCTTTTTTGACAGAATAAACAGCCAGCGAGCTGTATAAAAGGGAGATAGCAACCATGTTTTATAAGGATTTACAGATAAGCCCGGAGTTACAGCGGGCGATTGCACAGATGGGCTTTGTGGAGATGACCGAGGTGCAATACAAAGCCATCCCCCTGATGATGGCCGGTAAGGATGTGACCGCAAAAGCACCCACCGGAACCGGAAAAACCTGCGC
The DNA here is from genome assembly GCA_018883715.1 of Candidatus Allofournierella pullistercoris. Taxonomy (GTDB): domain Bacteria; phylum Bacillota; class Clostridia; order Oscillospirales; family Ruminococcaceae; genus Allofournierella; species Allofournierella pullistercoris. Next base: position 28,994 of record JAHLFP010000069.1, read on the forward strand.
CTTTGGTGTGCCCCTTTTGGAGCGCATCAACAAGGAAAGAAAGGCAGTACAGGCGGTTGTATTGGCACCTACACGGGAACTGGCCCAGCAGATTGCGGAGCAGTTGCGCCAGCTTGCCCAGTTTATGCCCCAGGTGACGGTGGCTTGTTTGTATGGCGGCGCACCCATTCATCGACAGGCAGAACGGCTGAAAAAGGGTTGCCAGATTGTGGTGGCAACCCCAGGGCGGTTGCTGGATCACCTGAAACACAAGAATTTGGATGTATCTCAGGTGGTAACTGTGGTACTGGATGAGGCGGACGAGATGCTGGGTATGGGCTTTTACAAGGATGTGCGCCATCTGATTGATTTGATGAAGAATCGGAAGAATCTGTGCATGTTCAGCGCCACCATCAGCCGGGAAGTGATGGATATTGGCTGGCTGTACCAGCGGGATGCGGAGGAAATCAGCGTCCAGCCCATCCAGCAGAGCCGGCCCAAAATCAAGCAGTATACCCTGCAAACCACCGCCCGAAATAAACTGGCGGATGTGGCACAGATTATCCTGTCCGGGGACTTTAAGTGTGTGATGGTGTTCTGTAACACCAAATTTACCACCGGGGTTCTGGCAAACCAGCTGGCAAGACTGCATTTTCAGGTGGATTGCTTGCATGGGGATTTGTCCCAGGGCGACCGCAACCAGATTATGAAGCGACTGCGCCAGGGGGAAATTCGGGTGTTGGTGGCCACCGACATCGCCGCACGGGGCATTGACGTGGACGATGTGGATGCGGTGATTAACTATGATGTGCCCACCAGCAACGAGCATTACACCCATCGCATTGGGCGGACAGGACGTGCAGGTAGAGAGGGCGTTTCCTATCTGCTGTACACATCGGAGGAAACCCGGCGGGTGGAAGAGCTGCTGCGCTTGACCCGCAGTGAGGCGATTCCTGTCACCTGGGATGAGAGCCATACCCAGCTTATGGAACAGAAAAAAGAACAGAAAGATAAGTTCCAGGTTCGCAGTTATTTTTAACGGATGCTGGATGTTGAAAACCTGAAAAAGTATGTCTTTTGCAGTGCGAAAAATTTGTATAATCGTCCGCAAAACGATTGTACAAAGTATGACTTTTGATGGGGATAAAATGCCTATAAACTGGCTTTACAAGCCGGTTTATAGGCGTTTTTTATTGTGTGAGATGAACAAAAAGGATTGTGCAAATCTTTTTGTCTGTGCACGATGTTGACAAAGATGAAAAAAACGGTTGCAATGTGGGGAATGGGCCGTTACAATGGGAGCATATTCGAGGCGGAAAGGGACTTGCCCCCTTGCCGCCGATTATACACTCGAGCCATCAACAACGAGGAGGAGTTTTTCAACATGAAGAAAGTTCTGAGTGCAGTTTTAGCTGCGACACTGGCACTGAGCCTGGCTGCTTGCGGTGGCAACACCACTGGTAATTCCGCATCTTCCACCCCTGCAAGCCCAAGCGCCGCCACCACTACCGGAGCAGGTATCCCCAAAGAGGAACTAAAAATCGGCGTGGTTCATCTGTCCGATCCGGCAGAGGGTACAGGTTACAGCTACACCCATGAGCTGGGCATTCAGGGCATGATGAAAAATCTGAATCTGGACGAGAACCAGCTTGTGGAGAAAATCAATATTGATGACACCGATGCGGCTGCTGTGGAAAATGCCATGACCGAGCTGCTGGAGGAAGGTTGTAACATTATCTTCGCCACCAGTTGGGGCTATATGGACACCGCCGAAGCATTGGCAGAAGAGTACCCGGATGTAATCTTCAGCCATGCCACCGGAAACAAGTCCAACGGTGTGAACTTCAACAACTATTTTGGCCGCATCTATCAGGCTCGTTACCTGAGCGGTATCGCTGCCGGCTTGAAAACCGAAAGCAACAAGATTGGTTACGTGGCTGCCATGGGTAAGGAAAATGGCGAGGTAACCAGCGGCATCAATGCCTTTGCTATGGGTGTTGCCAGCGTAAACCCGGATGCAGAGGTATATGTAAAAGTGACCAACAGCTGGTTTGACCCGGAAGGCGAGCGGCAGGCCGCAGACGCCCTGCTGGCTTCTGGTTGTGACGTGCTGGCACAGCATGTGGACACCGTTGGTCCTCAGCTGGCAGCAGAACAGGCCGGTGCATATGCAATCGGCTATAACAGCGATATGGCTTTGAATGCCCCCAATGCCACCCTGGTGAGCGTTATGTGGGACTGGAGCGTGTACTATACCAAGGCAGTTCAGAATGTGATGGATGGAACTTGGGTAGCAGGCGAGAAGATTGAAAACTACTATGGCGATATGGCAGACGGCCTTGTAAAGCTGAGTGACCTGAATGAGCCTTTGGTGGCTGAGGGCACTGCGGAAAAGATTGAGGAAGTGCAGGCCAAAATCATCTCCGGCGAGTGGGATGTATTTGACGGCAAGACCGAAATCATGGACAACGAGGGTCAGACTCATGTGCTGGATGGTGTGGACTATGGCACCTGCAACTGGTATGTATCCAACGTGAAAGAGCAGGCTTAAGAATACCTTGGATAAAACTTCGGAAAAGGGCGGCCCCCGCTGGCTGCCCTTTTCTCTTTCACTGGATGGAAAAGGAAACAGGAGGGATATAGATGGAACAGCAACAAAGCGCCATCCGATGCAGTGGAATCACCAAGACGTTTGGCAGTGTGGTGGCCAACGACGGCATCGAGCTGGAAGTGCGGTATGGTGAGATTCTGGCTTTGCTGGGCGAAAACGGAAGCGGTAAAACCACCTTGATGAATATGATAAGTGGCATCTACCACCCAGATGAGGGGCAGATTTACGTCGATGACACCCCGGTGTCCATTGCTTCCCCCATGGATGCTCAGAATCTGGGCATTGGAATGATTCACCAGCATTTTAAGCTGGTGGAGGTGTTCTCCGCCATGGAAAATATCGTGTTGGGAACCCCTGGCAAACTGCCCAGCAAACGTGAACTGCGGGCGCAGGTACGCCAGCTTTCTTTGGAGTATGGGCTGGAGATTGACCCGGAAAAGCCTGTTTACGAGATGAGCGTGTCCGAAAAACAGACGGTGGAAATTTTAAAGGTGCTGTACCGGGGTGCAAAAATCCTGATTTTGGACGAGCCTACAGCGGTACTTACCCCCCAGGAGACGGAAAAGCTCTTTGCAATCCTGCGCCAGATGCGTGCCCAGGGCTGTGCGGTTATCATCATCACCCACAAGCTGGGCGAGGTGCTGTCCATCAGCGACCGTGTGACCATCCTACGCAAGGGACGGACCATTTCCACCGTGCAGACAAGCCAGATGGATGCGGCAAGCCTGACCGAGCAGATGGTGGGCCGTTCGGTGAGTTTGTCCATCCGCCGTCCTGAGCCTAAAAATGTCCAGACCATCTTGCAGGTGGTGGATTTGACGGTGCAGAAACCGGATGGCAGCATCGGGCTGGATGACGTGAGCTTTACCATCCGTTCCGGGGAGATTTTGGGCGTTGCTGGTATTGCAGGCAGTGGTCAGAAAGAACTGTGTGAAACCATTGCAGGCTTGCTTCCTGCCAAGGAAGGGGCGGTGCTGTACCACAAGGAAAATATCCTGAACAAGACACCGGAACAGATTATTGACCTTGGAATTTCCATGAGTTTTGTGCCGGAGGACCGGCTGGGCATGGGTTTGGTTGCCAGCATGGGTATGACGGATAACATGCTTTTGAAAAGCTATCGCAATGGAAAAGGGCCTTTTGTCAACCGTGCCCCCGCCCGGGAACTTGCAAAAAAGCTGGTGGAGAAGCTGTCCATTGTAACCCCAGGGGTGGAAACCCCGGTGCGGCTGATGAGTGGCGGCAACGTGCAGAAGGTGCTTTTGGGGCGGGAGATTGAATCCCAGCCCAACCTGCTGATTACCGCCTATCCCGTGCGAGGGCTGGACATTCACTCCAGCTATACCATCTACGACCTGCTGAACGAGCAAAAAGAAAAGGGTGTTGCGGTGGTGTTCATCGGGGAGGATTTGGATGTGCTGCTGGAACTGTGTGACCGGATTATGGTGCTGTGCCATGGCAAGGTGACCGGCATTGTGGATGCGGCAAGCACCACAAAGGAGCAGATTGGCCTGATGATGACCGGAGAGATGAACCAGCAGGAAAAGGAGGAACAATAACCATGACGACTTCTTCCAACATGAGCCATGAGCCGCTGTTCCATGTGGTGAAACACCAGGAGCGCAGTGCGGTTCAGGTGTTGTTGCTTCGCCTTGTGGCAGTGGTGTGCAGTATTCTGGCTGGCGGTGTGTTTATCTGGGCCATTGGATACAATCCCTTTGCGGTGTACGGAACCATTCTGGAGGGTGCGTTCCGAAGTGAAATGGCAATTCAGGCCACGGTGAAGTTTACCATTCCCATGTGCATCTGTGCCTTGGCGGTGACGCTGGCCTTTAAGATGAAGTTTTGGAATGTGGGCGGCGAAGGTCAGCTGATTGTAGGTGCGATTTTTGCAAGCTATTTTGCGCTGTTTTGTGCAGACTGGAACCACTGGGTGCTGGTGGTTGTGATGCTGGTGGCTGGTGCAGTAGGCGGCGGACTTTGGGGTTTGCTGGCTGCTGGGTTTAAGGTGAAATTTGGCACCAACGAAACCCTTTTGACCTTGATGCTCAACTATATCGCCCTGCACATTGTGTCCTATTTGCAGGCAGGGCCTTGGCGGGATCCGGGCGCCAATGGATTTTCCAAGATTGCCCGGTTTGCCAAAAACGTGGCACTGGATAAGGTGCTGGGCGTGCATTTTGGCTGGATTATCATGCTGGTGCTGGTGGCGGCTGTGTGGGTGTACTTAAAGTACACCAAGCAGGGCTATGAAATCAGCGTGGTGGGCGAAAGCCAGGACACCGCCCGGTATGCGGGCATTCATGTAAAACGTGTGATTCTGCGCACCATGTTTTTGTCCGGAGCCATTGCTGGCATTGCAGGTGCTTGCCAGGTGGCAGGCAGTGACATGACCCTGTCCATGGGTGTGGCCGGCGGTGTAGGCTTCACCGGAATTATCATTGCGTGGCTGTGCCAGCTGAACCCGGGCATGATTTTGGTGGTGTCCTTTTTGTTCGGCGTGCTGGAGAAAGGTTCCAGTGTGGTTCAGTCCACCTTTGGGCTTTCCTCCGACTGTGCGGACGTGCTTCAGGGTATTATCCTGTTCTTTATCTTAGGAAGTGAATTTTTTGTGCGGTATTCCTTTGTGTTCCGTCACAAGAAAGGAGGCGCTCGCTGATGGAAATGCTGGTAAAATTTTTGGTGGCGGCCATTGGAGCCGGTACGCCCCTGCTGTTTGGTACGGTGGGTGAAATCCTGAACGAAAAGGTGGGTCACCTGAACCTGGGCGTAGAAGGCATGATGGCCATTGGTGCCTGTGCCGGCTTTATGGGTGGTTACATGAGCGACAACCTGTTTGTGGCCTTGCTCTGCGCCTTTTTGGCTGGTGTGCTGGCGGCACTTGTCTATGCGGTGTTGACCGTAACCTTTATGGCAAACCAAAACGTGGCGGGCTTAACCATGACCATCTTTGGTGTGGGCCTTTCCAACTTTGTGGGTGTGTACATGGTGAGTCACTCGGAAAACAGCACCCTGAAACTGCCCGCCCAGATTAGCAAACAGCTTCAAAACATTCATATCCCGGTGCTGAGTGATATTCCGGTGCTGGGGGAACTGCTGTTTTCCTATAATGTGTTTGTGTATCTTGCCATTGTGATTGCGGCGGTGTGCGGAGTGTATCTGTACCGCAGCAAAACCGGATTGAATGTGCAGGCCATTGGTGAAAACCCTGCCGCGGCCGATGCGGCTTCCATCCCAGTGACCCGCTGGAAGTACATCAACCTGCTCTTGGGTGGCGGTATCTGCGGCCTTGGCGGTGCATACTGTGGCATGATTATCAACGGTGGTGTGTGGATTTCCAACAGCGTGAACGGCCTTGGCTGGATTGCGGTGGCATTGGTTATCTTTGCCGCATGGAAGCCCCACATGGCCATTTTGGGAAGCTTTTTGTTTGGTGCACTGCGGGTGCTGAAATATTATAAAGTGGGCTTTATGGTGGGTATGCCGGATGCCTTCTTTGATATGCTTCCCTTCCTGATTACCGCCTTGGTGCTGATTGGCACCAGCATGAGAGGTGTGAAAGGAACCCATATCCCCGCCTTTTTGGGCAACAACTACTTCCGGGAAGAGCGGTGATTTTCCGTTGTCCTGTAAGACCATGACTCAATCTTGCTGGGTGGCCTTGCAGGGGATAACACAAACGGAACACCCTTGCAATGGGGGTTCTTTACCAAAACAAAACAAGCCGCAGGGTTGTCCTGCGGCTTGTTTGTGTTATACTGAAATCAGGTTCTGCTTGTTTGAAGTGATACCTTGAAAAATTTACCGTGAAAAGCGGAACGACCAGATGGATGAAAGGTGGCCGTGACTGGGCCACAGGGATAGAAGGGAGGCTTTTTTGGATGATTCAGGTAGCGGCGGTGATTCTCACCGATGAAAATGGACGGATTTTGATTTGCAAAAGAGCGCAAGGGGCAAGCTGTGCCCATTTGTGGGAGATGCCCGGCGGTAAGTTGGAGCCGGGGGAAACACCGGAACAGGCCGCTGTGCGGGAGTGCCAGGAAGAACTGGGTGTGCAGGTGGTTTTAGGCGGGGTATACGCAAAAACCGAGTACAGCTATCCGGATAAAACCATTGAATTCACCTTTTTTAATGGGCGGATTGTGTCCGGAGAGCCGGAGATGCGGGTACATGAAGAGATGGCATGGGTACTGCCCAGCCAGTTGAAGGAATATGAATTTTGCCCGGCGGACGTGGGCCTTGTGCAAAAACTTGCCGCCGACCGGCAGATGGAGCGGGTGCAGATGCCCCACACCGCCGCCCAGTTGATTCGCATCCTGCACGAAAACGGGCATGAAGCCTGGGCTGTGGGGGGATGTGTCCGGGATAGCCTGCTTGGAAAAAATCCCACCGACTGGGATTTGTGTACCAGCGCAAAGCCGGAAGAGGTAAAAGCCTGCTTTTCTGGGGTTTACCGGGTGCTGGACACTGGGCTGAAACACGGAACGGTTACGGTTCTGGCCGACAAGGAAATCTATGAAATTACCACTTTCCGGCAGGAGTCGGACTATGCGGACCATCGCCGCCCCCAGCAGGTGCAGTTTGTGTCCAGCGTGGAAGAGGACCTTGCCCGGCGGGATTTTACCATCAATGCCATGACCATGGATGTGGATGGCACCATTGTGGACCCCTTTGGCGGTCAGCAGGATTTGCAAGATGGGATTCTCCGCTGTGTGGGGGAACCTGCAAAGCGGTTTGAGGAAGATGGACTGCGCATTTTGCGGTTGGTTCGGTTTGCCGCAACCCTGGGCTTCTCCGTCGAGGAGAGCACCAAAAAGGCGGCAATGGAAAAACGGCATATCCTGCGCTGGGTGGCGGCAGAGCGAAGCATCAAGGAGCTGAATGCCATGCTGTGCGGCGGGTATGCGGCCCCGGTGGTGGCAGAGTATGGGCTGGTGCTGGCCTGCCTGATGCCCCAGATTGAGCCGGCCTTGACCCATCCATATTCGGAAGATAAGACCCTGTGGGAACATGCGGCGGATACCCTGTCCGATGCGGAGCAGAATCCGCTGGTGCGCTGGGCGATGCTGCTGCGGGATGTGGGTAAGCCTTACTGTGGAGAGGGGTATCGAGGCCATGCCGAGGTAAGCGCCCAGATTGCACAGGAGATTCTCCATGGACTGAAGCTGGATAAGGCAGGTAGGAACACCATCTGCCAGTTGATTCGCTTCCATGGGGTGCGTCCTGCACGGGATGCGGTGAATGTGCGCCGATGGATGCAACTGCTTGGCCCGGAACAACTGGAATACCTGGTGCAGATTTGGCGTGCAGATGCCAAGGTGCGAGGGGATTCAGAAGAGGATCTGCAAGCGTTCTGCAAGGAGCTGGAGCGGTGCAAAGAACAGGATTGCTGGACGGTGAACCAGCTTGCGGTGACCGGGGGCAACCTGCTTACCGAAGGTTTGGCACAGCCCGGCCCGTCCACCAGCCGCTTGCTGGAATGGCTGCTCCACGAAGTGGTGGAAGGCCGGGTGGAAAACACCCGGCAGGCCCTGCTGGAACAGGCACGAAAGTGGAGCGAATAAGGCTTACTGGAATTCGGTCATATTGCTCCAGAATCGTTTGGGGCAGTGGTTGCGCCGAAGGTCCAGATTTTCCCGCTCTGGGATAGAAATTGTATTGTAAAATTGTTTCCAAAGCTGTTGCCACTGGACTTCTTGCCGGGAGACAGAGGGAAACTGGGGTGGCTGTTCCAGGACAGCGTACTCCAGTTTCTTTTGTTTTTGGAACAGGACGGTGCAGTGGGTCTGGTCATAGATGACGAATTCTTCACCGGGAAATCGCTGGGAAAAATGCCGTGCCAGCAGGGGAAGAACCTGGTGTTTAGGCTGGATGGAAGCACCCAGGAACTCGCCGTAGTCCTGAAACCGGAGAAAACCGGTGAACTGGTGGGCTTCCATCCGTACCTGCCGTTGCATCTGGTGCACCGCCGATACCAGTGGATGCCCCAACATGGAAAAAACAGGGGGGCCGGTTTGGTAGGCGAGGATCAGGAAAGAAAGCAGGGTATGCTCCTTGTTTTCCTGCCCGCTGAGAAAAGCGGTGGAGAGGATGCGGTGGGCGGATTTGCCCAGTTTTTTGGGGAAACTGGCCGCCACCCGCTGCGCAAGGGCGCTGTCCGTGGAGATTTCTTTTTCCGGAAACAGGCTCATGCTGGGACAGTCCAAAGGCAGGATGGAACAGGGAAGCTCTTTACAGCGAAAGCTCTCAAAGACACAGCATAAAAACCCATGCCAGCTTGCGTCGTATCGGTAGATTAAATCCGCTGGGCGATGCACGAGATGGCCTCCTCTCTGGCGGCGGTGATTGCCTTGACCGGGTCTGCTCCCTGGGCGATTTGCTGGTGCAGAGGTTCAGGGGCAAAGAAGCTGAGCTGCTGGGTGTGAAGGGAGTACACCGCAGGGTCCACAAGGGAAGCGGCAATGAGAGAGGGCCGGAGCTGTTTTGGCCCGTTAAATCCCTTGCAGACGATGAAATACTGTGCCCGCTTAAGTACCACACCAATCCGGCGCAGTTCTTCCAGCCCCAGTGCTCCGTGGCGGCGGGCGGCCACAATCCGGCGGGCACTTTTTGGCCCGATGCCAGGAATGCGCAGAAGCTGTGCCAGACTGACCCGGTTTACATCCATGGGGAATTGTTCCAGATGCTGAATGGCCCAGTTGCATTTGGGGTCAAGAGCCGGGTCAAAGTTGGGTGTCTCTGGGGTGAGGATTTCCTCTGCGTCAAATTGGTAATACCGCATCAGCCAGTCCGCCTGGTAGAGCCGATGTTCCCGCAAGAGAGGCGGTTTTGTGTCCAGAGCGGGCAGGCGATTGTCCGCAGAAACCGGCACATAGGCGGAGAAAAACACCCGGCGCAGACTGTAATTTTGGTATAGCCCTTGGGTAAGTTTCAGGATTTGTCGGTCGGTTTCTCCGCTGGCTCCCACAATCATTTGGGTGCTTTGCCCTGCGGGTGCAAAGGTGGGTGCATGGCGATACCGGGTTAGATCCTGGCTGGCCTGTGCCCCGGTGGTGGCAATCTGCCGCATGGGGGTAAAAATGGAGTGGCGGGATTTATCCGGCGCAAGACGAGCCAGACTTTCCCCGCTGGGAAGTTCCACGTTGACGCTGAGCCTGTCCGCCAAAAGCCCCAGACGGTGAATCAGCTGTGGGTCAGCGCCGGGGATGGCTTTTGCGTGGATGTATCCCCGGAATTTATGGGTGTGGCGCAAAAGTTCCAAGGCTTTAATCATCAGCTCGGTGGTGTGGTTTGCGTCCACCAGAACGGCACTGGATAAAAATAAGCCTTCGATGTAATTGCGGCGGTAGAATTCTATGGTAAGCTGTGCCAGTTCCTGGGGAGTGAAGGCAGCTCTGGGGACGTCGTTTGAGGAACGGTTGACGCAATAGGCGCAGTCAAAGGAACAGATATTGGTAAGGAGAACCTTTAAAAGGCTGATGCACCGGCCATCCGCAGAAAAGGCATGGCAAATGCCGGAAATGTGGGTACTGCCAAGGCCGTCCGCCCCGCCCCGGCGGTTGGAGCCGCTGGAGGTGCAGGCCACGTCATACTTTGCGCTGTCCGAAAGGATGGTGAGCTTTTGCATTAAATCCATGGGAAAGTCCTCCTGTTATCCCCCAAAGGCAGGTGGATTACCATTTTGTTTTGGTTTCCACCACACGGCCCGCAATGTAAAGATGTTCCAGCTCCTCCCCCATGAGAACCTGGGGCTGGTAGCTGGGGTTAAAGGGCTGGAGGATAACCGAATTCCCCTGGCGGATGAACCGTTTGAGAGTGCCCTCCCCATCGCCGTAGACCATGACACCCAGGTCACCGTTTTCCAAGGTGTTCTGCCGGTGTACCAGTGCCAGGTCACCGTCGTGAATCCGGGGCTCCATGCTGTCGCCTTTTACAATTAAATAAAAATAGCGGTCAGGGTTTTTCACTCGGGCATACTCCACCCCTAAATCTTCCTGCATGGCAAAACTGTTGTACCCTGCCCGCACGGTGCCAATCACCGGGATGGCGTATTCATCCCCAGCGGGGGAGGGGGCAGAAGGATGCCCCAGCAGGTCATCCACCGAGGTTTGTAACAGCTGTGCCAGCTGAAGCAGGGTATCTGGGTCGGGGGAGGAACGTCCGGTTTCCCACTTTCCCACTGCTTGCTGGGTAATGCCCAGATGCTGGGACAACTCTTTTTGACTTAGGCCCTGCTGTTTTCGCAGGGCACGCAAACGCTCTTGTAACATCGGCCTGTTGAACTCCTTTTTCAGGTTTTTCTATCATTATACAACTAAAAATTGTAGGTGTAAACGAAATGGAAGAAAAAACATCTATTTGTTGTGGATGGGTGAAGCTGCAAGGGGGCGGGAGAATAGTGCTTGCTATTTAAAGAAAACTGTGGTAAAATGAACAGGCAAAAGCGTTTCGAAAAGAAAGTCGCAGATTGCAAAAAATATTTTAGAAAAAGTATTGACAAGCAAAGAAAGCTGTGTTAATATAGATAACGCACAAGGGAGTGGCGAACTGGTGTCCACTGGGGAGAGGTGTCCGAGTGGTTTAAGGAGCCGGTCTTGAAAACCGGTGACCCGCAAGGGCCGTGGGTTCGAATCCCACCCTCTCCGCCATTACAAATTGAATCAATTTGTTTTTAACTTTGCTCTGGAGAAGTACTCAAGAGGTCGAAGAGGCGCCCCTGCTAAGGGCGTAGGTCGGGAAACCGGCGCGAGGGTTCAAATCCCTCCTTCTCCGCCAGAAAAACCCCGGTAGACGTTTGTTCTACCGGGGTTTTTGCGTTGTGGGTACACTTAAACGTACACACTTGTGTTTTGACAGTGCTTTTGCTTACCTTTGATGAAAGATTTTACTGAATAGGGAATCTAAGCTATGAGTCATCTCATCTTTTCTGTCAAGGTGATGTGCGTACACCTCATAAGAATCCATGCTTTGGTTTGATGAACAGTCGAGGTAGAAGTATTTGAAGTTTGCTGGCAATGAAAGAAATCTTCAAAGGAATGAGATAAAAATGCTGGATGAAAAACTGAAGCTGTATGAAAGGACATTTGGTGATTGTTTTCCCACGTTTATGTTCATGCACATGACGCAAGAAAAATGTGTGACATTATTGATTCCTGTATTCGTGAAGACAACGATGTTTATGAAATGGGCATCTTAAAGATTGACTGTGATTTGAAATACTAGCCAAAAAGAATGCTGTGGCACACAAGTGTCCCACAGCTCTGTCGTAAAACGCTGTGAAGGTAAGCTCAGAACCGGTGGCAGTTTTTATAGAGCTATGCCGGAAATTGCCTGAAATTTGCGAAAAAATTGCTGAAACCCCTTGGTTTACATTTATGTGCGTGGCATAATAAAAATAGAGTTAAGGTGAAACCCGGATAAATTGTGTGGCAAGGCCAGAAAGGAGAACAGAATGAACGAACCAATGACCGATTTTCAGCTCAAGGGCTTCCTGAAGATGGTGATTGAAATTCTCAAAGGCAGTGAGAGTATCGAAGAGGCAAGAGCGAAGGTAGAGGCTCTTCTGGACGAGGGCAAATAAAAAGAGCATCAACCGCTAGCACCGGTTAATGCTCAAGGCATAAGAATGGGGCGGTCTTGCTACTGCTCCATTCCTTTTATTATTATAAGCGTATAGATGAATGTGGTATAAGCTTAGTGTAAAAAACAAGACACCGATGCTTCACCGTGAAAATTTTTGCTGCAAAGCGATTCTGTTGAATGGGGGATAAAAAGATGAATGTGCAACAGATTAGAAATGCTACCCTGAAAATTCAGTATGGTGGAACTACGTTTCTTGTGGACCCTTGGTTGCAGGATAAGGGGGAGGGCAGGTCTGCACCTACGGTGCGGCCAGAGATGGCTGATGTTAAAAATCCTTTGTGCGATTTGCCCCTGTCGGTGGAGCAGATTTTAGATGGAGTGGATTTTTGCCTGGTGACACACATTCATTTCGACCATTTTACAGCCGATTATCTGCCCAAGACAATTCCTGTTTAGGATATATTGACATACAATGAGACATTGGTTCTGGAGCGTCAAGCAGGGTTTACCAGGTCGCAACCTTGCGATGCGTCATTTGCAACCTGTAGTTGCGAAATTTCCATTTCAAATGAGTTGACGACCATCCACTCAAAAGCATACAATTATGGCAACCAGAGAGGAATTGGTAGGTGCAAAGAAGACAGCACTGCGCCACATAGACCGGCAACAGGATAACGTCAATCAGGTACTACGGTTACCATGAAGGTAAGGGGGATACTTACTATGACATTTGGCAATAAAATTCTGAAGCTTCGGCAGGAAAACAGGGCTGTGCTTGTGTGGCGTGGAGCCGCAAGCGCAGGTCTGTTTTCGACAGCAGACAGGGCGTATATGAAAGCCCCCGTCCCTCGTCCTACGCTCCGACTTGTGGATAAAGTGTCCCGAAGTTGTGGCCACACTCCCGGAAAAGTAGCAGGACAGCGGGCAACCGTCAAGGCTG
>JAHLFP010000070.1 GCA_018883715.1 Candidatus Allofournierella pullistercoris
CGCTGGAGGAGATGGTGGAGGTGAGGGCGGCAATCATGGTGTCGTTTGCGGCAAGCTGAACCGCAGCCTGATAGCTGTCCTTGGTGATGGTTGCCTGAGGCATGGTGCCCTCCCAGTTAGAACGGGTCAGATACACAACATCGTTGCTGGTATCCTGGTCAAAACGGTTCAGGTCACCGTGATTCAACTGGTTTGTGATGGGCTGTCCAGTGGATGCAACGGAATAGGTGGAGTTATCCTGCTGTTCCTGCACATATTGTACAGCCAAATCCGGGTTGTAGTTGCCAGAAATCAGGGACAGGTTTACGGTGCCGTTGGAGGTGTCCTGAAGCTGGTCCTTTTTGGCAAGGATGTTGTTCAGTGCCTCGTGTGCGCCGTTACCGGTGGAGAAGTAATAGTTGCCCGCATCCACAATGTAGGTACCTTCTCCGTTTGTGTCATAGGCGCGCATCTCGGATTTTGCAACGGTGACTACGGCGGTTTTGGTTTCCCCGGCGGGGATGGACAGCTTTGTATAACCAACCAGCTCAATGGCAGCTTTTTCAATGCCGTTGGCACGGTCGTACTCGGTGTACGGGGACTGCATATACAGCAGGACAGCTTCCTGTCCATCCACCGAGCCGGTGTTGGTTACATCCACAGTAAATTCAAAGGAGTCACCCTTGTCCTCCATGGAAAGAGGGCCATAGCTGAACTGGGTATAGGACAGGCCGTATCCAAAGGGATATGCCACGGTGCTGCTGTAATCAAAATTGCCCACGTTGGCATTGCCAAGCACCATGTCCTCGTACCGAGTCTCGTAGTAGCGATAGCCTACATAGATGCCCTCCTGGTACACAACGTAATGCTCGTTGTTGCCAGCGGTGAAGGACAGGCCAGCTGCTGCCGCATTGGTATAGGGAGTGGCATGGGCATTTTGAAGGGCGGGACTGGTCAGGTTGTCAAAACAGTAGGTATCCACCAGTCGTCCAGAGGGGTTGGTGGTGCCGTTGAGGATTTCGCCAATAGCGTTGATGCCGGTCTGGCCAACCTCGCCAACCCACAGGCAAGCGTCGATGCCGTAATCAGTGCCACAGATGGATGGCTCCAAAAAGTCCAGCTCGATGGGGTTGGTTGCATTGAGCAGTACAATGATTTTTTGAATCTTGCCCTGGCTCTTCTGTGCGCTTAATGCCTCAAACAAGGCGATTTCCTCGGTGCTCAGCTCCAAAAGGTTGCCGTTTCCGTCGCCGGCACCGTACCAGGGCAGGTCTGCACCTTCACCACAGATGCGTCCCAGAACAACAATGGCAGCGTCGCCGTACTCTGCCACCGAGTTCCACTCGGTATCGGTGTAGGCGGACTGGGGCACTTCATTTACCAGAAATTCTGCGTTGTTGAAGATATAGTTGTTCAAGGAACCGGAGGCGGTCACCAGACCATAATCCTTGCCTGCGCCGGTGGTGTAAAAGTCCCACATGGTGGGGTTTACTGTAAAGCCGTCTGCTTCCAGTGCCTGCTTTAAGTTAGTTGCTTTGGAGGTATCCATACCGCCAGAGCCGGTGCCACCATAGATAAAGTCTGCACTGGTGGTGCCGAACAGGGTAACTTTTGCGCCACTGGACAGGGGCAAAGCCTGATTCCGGTTCAGCAAAAGGGTGGAGCCGTTTGCTACGATTTCCTCACAAAGCGCCTCAGCAGAGGCGGCTTGCTCGGCGCTAGTTGCAAAATCCGGCTCAAAATAAATCTTGCCAGGGTCACCAATGGTTTTGGTGGATTCTGTGCCCAAAACCATGTTGATAATAGAAGCATAGCTGTTTGCAATGGGGCCACCAATCATGGTCACGGCAAACAGAGCAGCGGATACACCAGTGGCAATCTTCCATTTTAGGGTGCCGCTGGAAGGGGTTTTTGTCTTTTTCATACAATCTGCTCCCACTAACAGTTTCGATTAGGCGTTGCCGGTGATTTCCAGGCTCTCTTCCGGCATGGAAACAATACGGTAGGACAGGGTGGTGTCCTCAGCAGACAGAGAGGGGTCTTCCACGGTGATGGTCATTTCACGTCCGTACAGACTCAGGAATTCCTTTGCACCGTCTTCGCTACCGGCGGGGAATGCCAGAGTAGTCATGGCATCGGTCCAGTTGGCAGTGTCGAACATCAGGTTTCCAGCCAGTGCATCTCGACCAAAGGCCTTACCATGCTGTTCCATGTAGATGCGGGTGGGGGCACTCAGGGTCAGATCCAGATGGGATACATCCCCGTCTGCGGAGGGGGTGCTGGTGTAGGTGCCAAAGTAGACAATGGTCTTTTCGCCCTTCATTCCGGGGTCGGTGGTGCCAAAGATATCCCGCTTAAAGTACAGCTCGTAGCTATCCTTGCCACGGGTTACAAGCATGACATCCTCGTTGGAGTACCAGGCAATGCCATCCAGATAGGTTGCCTCGCTGACCATGTAGGTACGGGTTACATCTGCTGTGCCGGATGCACCGCATCCAGCGAAGGATAAGGCACACAGGCCGCACATAAACAGAGCCGCTGCGGATTTGCTGAACAGTTTCTTTTTCATGTTAAAATCCTCCCAGAAATAAAAAAGTGGTGTAGACATAGCAAGGTCTACCATATGTTAAAAGCCTATCAATACTAAGGGAGGTTCACAACCGCAATCAACGTGAATGGCATATTTTTTATCGTAATTGGAAAAACTGCCCCGATTCCTGTCGAATGCACTTGGAATCGGGGCAGTTAAGATATGGGAGATTTTTAGTGGGGTGTAAATAAAAGCAGGTCAAGATGAAAGCGATTTTCATCCCAGTGGGCGGTTAAACTTCCGTTGTATTTTTCCGCAATGGAGCGCATACTTTTCATGCCAAACCCATGGTAGCGGGGATCTTTGGCAGTGCGGGGAAGTCCCTCGGAAAAAGAAAGTATGCCATCAAAGGAGTTTTCCAGATGAATGGACAAAAGGCCGCCACTCCGGTGGGCGGTAAGATGGATGAATTTTGGCGCATCCTTGGGAAGCTTCTGGGCCGCTTGCAGAGCATTTGTCAGGGCGTTGTTCAAAAGAGTATAAAGTTCCAGCTCCTGCAAAAAGTCAAAATCCTGCCCGTTTAAAAGATAAGTGAATTCAATCTGATGCAGGTTGCACAGGGATTGGGTCTCGGTGAGCAGCAAATCTAGGATGGGGTTTCCGGTTTTCAGCATGGGAAGATGTTTTGCCACCGAACGTTCCAGTTGAACTCGTTCCTTCTCAGAAAGGATGGGTTCCAGTTGGCGGAGCAATGCCTTCAAGTCGTGGTATTTCTGATGAATGAAGGACAGGTCAGTTTTGCTTTTTTCAAAGTGCTCCTGTTGCAGGTGGAGGATATTCAGAATATCGTGCTCCCGGCGACGAAACCGTGCCTTGTCCATGATGCCGAACTGCACAAGAAGTAGCAGTATCCCACATATGACTCCGTAAAGGCTCTCTGCAAAGATGGAAAGCTGGTTGCGCACCGGGTTGTCAAAGGTGATGCGTGCCATACAGATGCACAAAACTAGAACAACAACCGAGAAGATAGCCTTTAGCTTGTGGTTGAAGTTTTCCTCCCGGTGTTTAGTGTAAGGGTAAAAAAGCAGGAAGAGCAGGCCGAACACACCACCGTAGCAGATAAAATCCACCAGCAGAATCCCCACCGGGTGCTGTGCCAACTGGTTTACACCGTCAAACAGCTTTGCAATGGTTTTAATGTTACCTGCAATGTCCTGGGCCATATACCCGGAGGAGGTAACGAACAAACAGCTCCAGATGGAGATGCGAAAGACCAGCCATACCACCAAAATTAGCACTAGGTACACCATAATGGTGCTACAAATACGGCGCAGGATGCTGATAACATCATCCCCTAGGCAGTAAACCAGCCGTCCAAACAGATGACAAACCACCCCGCCGGCCAGCAGATAGAGGGCAGTTTTCACCATGGAGTTTCGCCGGGGGAGAGAGTAGCCGAATACCAGTACCCCCAAAAAGGACTGCAAAAACAAAAGTCCAACCCGGACTTCCATGTACCAGGCAGGCATCAGTGTATCCCTCCTTTGTAAAGACTGTAATCCTCCAAGAATTTTTTCTTGCGGGTTCGCCCAATGGGAAGCCAGGCACTTTGGATTTTCACCTTGTCCCGCTCCATGCTGGATACATATTTCAGGTTTACAAGATACGAGGCATTGCATCGGCTGAAATGGGAATCGGATAACATCTTCTCATATTTGGACAGACTGCCCCACTGCTCCAGCACCCCTTGATCTGTGTGAATCATTAGGGTGTGGTTGTAGATTTCGATGTAAAAGATGGAATCACAGCTTAGGCGGATAGAACCTTTCTTGGTGCGTATATCTAGATAAACGTCATTGCTTTGCCGTAGTTTGGATTGAATGGCTCGCTCCATTTTCTGACAGAAACTAGGGTAGCTGACCGGTTTTAAGATATAGTCAAACGCCTGCACGGAATACCCCTGGATGGCATACTGGGCAAGGTTTGTGACAAACAGGATGGTGACGTTTTCGTCCATCATTCGAATTTGCGTCGCCGCCTGCATACCAGTAATATCTGGCAGCTGAATGTCCAGGAATAAAAAATCAAAATCCCGCTTGTAATCTTTTAGCAAAGCCATTCCGCGGTTATACCAGGTCACAGTGTAAGAAAGGTCTGGCTGTTGTGAGAAAAATAAATCCAAAAATTTCAGCAAATCTTCAGCAGGCTGCTTTTCATCTTCCAATATGCCAATTTTGAACATCAGGGCGCTCTCCTTACCTTACTAATTATTAGGATACACCAGCAGTGGCCTGATGTTTTCCGTATGACTGGTTATAATGGTACGATAGGTTATAAAAAAAGTAAAGCATACCCGCTGAATAATTAGAAAGATTGTGAAATATTGTCAAAATACATACCGAAAACCTGTATACAATGCAAGAAAAATTGGTGGGGACTTGATTTTTATACTTTTACACAATAGAATGATAATGAGGCACAAAGAAACTATGAAAACGGAGGGATACCAATGAATCGCAAACCATCTTTGGATACACAGTGTGTACAAGCAGGCTACACCCCTGGCAACGGACAGCCACGGCAGATGCCTATCATTCAAAGTACCACCTTCAAATACGATACGCTGGAAAGCATGGGCCGGCTGTTTGATTTGAAGGAAAGCGGCTATCTGTACAGCCGATTGCAGAATCCCACCTGTGACCAGGTGGCGGCAAAAATCTGTGCGCTGGAGGGCGGCAGTGCCGCTATGCTCACCGGAAGCGGACAGGCGGCCATCTTCTATGCGGTGTTCAACATTGCAGGTTGTGGCGACCACATCATCAGCAGTGCCAGCATCTATGGCGGTACATACAACCTGTTTGCCATCACCATGAAACGGATGGGTGTGGAGGTCACTTTTGTGGATCCAGAATGCACCCCGGAGGAGCTGAAACAGGCCATCCGCCCCAACACAAAGCTGATTTACGGCGAAACCATTGCAAACCCTGCCCTGGTAGTGCTGGATTTGGAGAAATTCGCAACCGTTGCCCATGAAAATGGACTGCCCTTTGTGGTGGACAACACCTTTGCCACCCCGGTGAACTGCCAGCCCATCCAGTGGGGTGCGGACATTGTGGTACACTCCACCACCAAATACATGGACGGCCACGCGGCAGGACTGGGTGGCTGTATCGTGGATGCAGGTCGTTTTGACTGGACAGGCTACCCGGAGCGTTTCCCCGGCCTTTGCACCCCAGATGAAAGCTACCACGGTGTGGTGTACACCCAGCAGTTTGGACTGGGCGGGGCTTACATCACCAAGGCAACCACCCAGCTGATGCGGGATTTGGGCAGCGTACAAAGCCCCCACACCGCATTTTTGCTGAACCTGGGGCTGGAAAGCCTGCACCTGCGGATGAAGCGTCACGGGGAGAATGCCAAGGCTGTGGCAGAGTTTTTGAAAAACCACCCCAAAATCAGCTGGGTGCGCTGCTGCGCCCTGCCAGAGGATGACTATTACCAGCGTGCCCAGACCTATCTTGGGGGCAACTGCTGTGGCGTGGTCAGCTTTGGTGTAAAGGACGGACGGGAGGCCGCCATCCAGATGATGCAGTATCTGAAGGTATGTGTCATTGAAACCCATGTGGCGGATGCTCGCACCTGCATTCTGCATCCCGCAAGCACCACCCACCGCCAGATGAACGACGAACAACTGAAAGAAGTCGGCATCGGGCCGGAGCTGGTTCGCATCTCCTGCGGCATCGAGGACGCACAGGACTTGATTGCGGATTTGGAGCAGGCACTTGCTCAGATTTAACCAGCCAAAAAAGGAGAAACATCCATGCCGTTGATTATCCCAAGGGAACTTCCTGCCTACCAGGCATTGGAGCGGGAAAATGTCTTTGTAATGCCCATCCACCGGGCGGAAAGCCAGCAGATTCGCCCGTTGCGGATTCTGATTGTCAACTTGATGCCAACCAAGATTGCCACCGAGTTACAGCTGGCTCGCTTGCTGGCAAATGGGCCCATTCAAACCCAGTTGACCCTTTTGCACACCGCAAGCCACCGACCCACCCATGTGCCCGGCGAACATCTGGAAGCCTTTTACACCACCTTTGAGCAGGTTCGCCACCAGCGGTTTGATGGGATGATTATCACTGGCGCACCGGTGGAAACCATGCCCTTTGAAGATGTGACCTACTGGCAGGAGCTGTGCCAGCTGATGGAGTATTCCAAAACCCATGTACACTCCACCCTGCACATCTGCTGGGGTGCCCAGGCGGGGCTTTATTACCACTATGGAATCCAAAAGCACCCTTTGCCCGCCAAGGTGTCCGGGGTATTTTCCCACCGGGTGAAACGGCTTTCCAGCCCCCTTGTACGAGGCTTTGACAACACCTTTTTGGCACCTCATTCCCGACATACCGGACTGGATGAGAAACAGCTTGCGGCTTGCGGTCAACTGGAGGTACTGGCGGAGAGCGAACAGGCTGGCTCTTACCTGATTGCAAGTGGGGATATGCGGCAGGTGTTTGTGACAGGCCACCCGGAATACGACTGGGACACCTTGGATTTGGAGTACCGGCGGGATTTGCAAAAGGGATTGAATCCCGCCATTCCGGTGGGCTATTATCCCCACAATGACCCCCGTTTTACCCCTCAGTGTGCCTGGCGCAGTCATGCCTTTTTGCTCTACCATAACTGGATGAACCACTGTGTCTACCAGACCACGCCCTACGACCTGAACCAGCTGGGGCAGGAGGAGTAAGGGGAAGAGCGGAGTCTTGAAAGAGTCCGATACCTCTCTCAATTCAGGTATAACCTTGCAGGCGATTGCAAACCCATACCCCAAATTGCAAGCCATTGTGGCAGAACGTCAACAAAGATAACTCACAACAAAGGAAAAGCCCTCTGTACTCCCAAAGGGGAAGTACAGAGGGCTTTTTGTATGAAGCGGGGCAACAGGCACAATTTATGCACAGGTTGCACAGCTGTATTTTGAAAAAATTACTCTACGGTAACGCTCTTTGCCAGGTTGCGGGGCTTATCCACGTCACAACCACGCAGTACGCTCATGTAGTAAGCGAACAGCTGGAGAGGTACGATGGAAACCAGAGGCATAAACAGGCTTTCTACCACAGGCAGACGCAGGACGTATTCTGCGGCTTCGGCGGGCAGTTCAGTGCCTTCCTTGCACAGGAACAGCACACGGGCGCCACGGCTGCGAACTTCCTTGACGTTGCTCAGGGTTTTCTCAAACAGGGCATCCTGGGTAGCCAGAGCCACCACGGGGGTGCCTTCCACCACCAGAGAGATGGTGCCGTGCTTCAGCTCGCCAGCGGCATATGCTTCGCTGTGGACATAGCTGATTTCCTTCAGCTTCAGGCTGCCTTCCAGGGACAGGGCATAGTCCAGACCACGGCCCATGAAGAACAGGTCGTTGCTGTTCTGGAACTGGCTTGCCAGGTACTTGACCTGCTCGCAGTGGTCCAGCAGCTGGTGCTGGAGGGCGGGAACTTTCTCCAGTTCCTGGGTCAGACGAGCGGCTTCCTCGTTGTTCAGCTTGCCCTTAACCATGGCAAAACGCAGAGCAAACAGATACAGAGCGGCCAGCTGTACGCTGTAAGCCTTGGTGCTTGCAACTGCAATTTCCGGGCCAGCGTAGGTGTACATTACATAGTCAGCGGCACGGGCGATGGAAGAGCCCAGCACGTTGACCACAGCCATGGTGGCGGCGCCCTTCTCCTTAGCCAGCTTCAGGGCGGCCAGGGTGTCCAGAGTTTCGCCGCTCTGGCTTACCACAATCACCAAATCGTCAGAGGACAGGATGGGGTCGCAGTAACGGAACTCGCTGGCGATGGAAACCTGAACCGGAACCCGTGCCAGCTGCTGGATGGCCTGCATGCCCACCATGCCAGCGTGCATGGCAGTGCCACAGCCCACCAGATGCACCTGACGCACCTTGGACAGAGCCTCGTCGCTGGGGCCCAGTTCACCCAGGGTGGGCAGATTGTCTTGCAGGTAGGCGCCGATGGTGGCATGCACCACGTCGCTCTGCTCGTGGATTTCTTTCAGCATAAAGTGCTCAAAACCGCCCTTTTCTGCGGCATCCACGTCCCACTGAGCGGTGAGAACTTCACGCTCCACCGGCTCGCCCAGTGCGTTGAAGAACTGTACGCTCTCCGGCTGTACCAGAGCAATGTCGCCCTCTTCCAGTACGGTGTACTGGCGGGTATAGGGCAGCAGAGCGGGGATGTCGCTGGCGATGAAGTGCTCGCCCTCGCCGTAGCCCACAATCAGGGGGCTTTCCCGGCGGGCCGCATACAGCTTGCCAGGCTGGTCCTGGAACAGAACACCGATGGCATAGCTGCCACGAACCTGGGACAGGCTTTCCAGCAGGGCAGCCATGCAGTCGCCCTTGTAGTGGAAGTCAATCAGCTTTACCAGAACTTCGGTGTCGGTCTCGCTCTCAAAGCTGTAGCCCTGATGAATCAGGTACTCTTTCAGCTGAGCGTAGTTTTCAATGATGCCGTTGTGTACCAGAGTAACACGGGGGGCAGAATGGGGGTGGCTGTTCACCTGGCTGGGAACACCGTGGGTGGCCCAGCGGGTGTGACCGATGCCGCAGGTGGCATCCGGCAGGGGATTCTTCTTCAGGCTCTCCCGCAGGTGATCCAGACGACCCTTTTCCTTTGCAATGTGAATACCCTGCTGGTCAATCAAAGCGATGCCAGCGGAGTCATAACCACGGTACTCCAGACGGCTCAGGCCGTCCAGCAAAAGCTCCGTGCAGGGGTTTTTACCAGTGTAACCCACGATACCGCACATAAAGATTTCCTCCAATTCTATCTATCAAACTATCTTGTAGTATTTTGTATGTAAACACATCCAGTATATCATATTCGCCCTTCTATTTCAATGGTTTGCCGGGGATAAACAGGGTGGTGACAGGTGGAAAACCCATCCAAAGAGGGCGAAAAGCCCCCTCGCCGGAATGGCCAGGGGTCATAAGAAAGTAATATTGCTTTTTGCAGGAACGGCATGGCTTCGGTCATGCCGTTTCCTGTTTCATCAGTTCGTCCACGGGGATAAAGCCCACAAGGTCATAGGAGATGCGGATGCCCTGTCTGCGCTTCCCGCTGCTCTTGTCAGGCGCTTCGATATAGATGCCTTTGATAAGTTCCCGTAAGGCGTAGGGGGTCATTTCCTGCAAATCCTCGTATTTGTGTACCCGCTGGATGAACTGCTCCAAATTTTCAATCTGTCGTTCCTGTACTTCGA
>JAHLFP010000071.1 GCA_018883715.1 Candidatus Allofournierella pullistercoris
ATAGCAAAAACCCCGCAAAGCCTGAACTTTACGGGGTTTTTAGTTGGTGCGGATGAAGGGACTTGAACCCCCACGGTATCGCTACCACTAGAACCTGAATCTAGCGCGTCTGCCAATTCCGCCACATCCGCCTATTTGGCTGTGTCTTTCGACAACGATAGTTATTTTATCACAGTCTTTTCATTCTGTCAACAAAATTTGAGCACAAACAATTACAATAAATTGATTAAAAAACTATGCAAAAAGCCAAATGAAAAAAGGCGAATACTGCATGGGGAGCAATAGCGCCCGTAAAATTTGTTTCCTGCAATGTGAAATCTATGGTATACTAAGCATAGAACCCAAAAAGGAGAACACAAATGACAGAAAAAAGATTGACACATCTGTACTGGGGCTATGGTAAGGGAAAAACCACAGCGGTTATGGGGCTTGCTTTGCGCGCGCTGGGCACCGGATGGAAGGTTCTTATTGTACAATTTTTAAAAGAAAGCGCTAGTGGGGAAGTCAGAATGCTGGAAGACCTTGGGGTGCCAGTGCTTCGCTGCACACACAGCGACCGCTTTGTATTCCAGATGGATGAAGAGGAAAAAATTCGCACCCGTGCATCCCATGAGCAAGCATTGAAACAGGCCATTGATATGGTGCACAAGGAAAAGGTAGATATGCTGATACTGGATGAAGCTGGCTCTGCCTGCGAAACCGAGATGCTGGACAGAGAGATGTTGAAAGCATTCGTGAACCAGAAACCAGAACACCTGGAGCTTGTTATGACTGCCCACAAGCTGGAAGATTGGATGTATGAAGCCGCAGACTATGTGACTCATATGGAGATGCAAAAGCACCCCTATAACCAAGGGATTTTAGCCCGTGACGGTGTGGATTTTTAAGCTCTGCTTTTCTCTGAATTCAATCAGAACAAATAAAAAGCACCCCTGGCAAGGAAAATTCCTGTTGCTGGGGGTGCTTTGTTGTTCTTTAAAATTTCTTGCGCAAAATGGTGAAATCAAAAAAGTTCGTGTAGTAGGAAAGGGAGTACATCACCGGTTTTGCAAGGCGGCAGAAGCTTTGTTCTTCCATTAAAAGCAGGGCTTCGTGACTTGGCACCTGCAAAATCTGCCGCACATTCTGGTCCCCCAGCACTGCATTTACATGGGTGATGGTGCTGTGGACGGTAAGACCGCTGACCTCGCTAAGTAAATCGAAGATAGGCTGTGCAAAATCCAGCTGGTGAGCGGAATCAGCGGGGAAGAGGGCCATGGGAAGGTAGTCCACCGAATAAATCACCGGGATATCATCAGCAAAAACTCGCTTGCGGATGACTAACACAGGGTCACCATTGGGAATATCCAGCATCTGGGACAGGTGGCTGTCCGCAAAAATCTGCTGAATGCTTACCCGGTCTGCATGGGACTCATGCCCGGCGGCACGAATCATTGCGCTGTATTCAAACTTTTGGTCCAGTCGATTGGACAAAGCCACAATACGGGCATTTACCACGGTGCCGATGCCCCGTACCCGCTCCACATAACCTTCCCGCTCCAGTTCCGATAGGGCATCCCGAATCACGGTGCGGCTTACACCAAGCTGGGAGGCCAAATCCACCTCTGCGGGCAGGCGAGAGCAGCCTTTGAAAACACCGCCCTGCATCTCCTTTAAGAGCCGAATTGCAATCTGTTGGCTTAAAACGGTGCCACCCAGTTGCGCCTGATTGGCTTGTGTTGCTTTATCCATGCCCGAACCTCCCAAATTTCTACGAAGGAAAAAATCATACTTATTTAGTATAACAGAAAAAGTACAGAAAAGGAACTGGCAAATTGGTGATATTTGCATAAAAAACTGGATACTGTCTCAAAGGACGGCATCCAGTTAAAAACAATGTTATTTGGATTGGATGTATTCGTGGATGGCCTTGGCGGCATGTTTGCCTGCACCCATGGCCAGAATTACGGTGGCGGCACCGGTCACGGCGTCACCGCCAGCATATACACCCTCACGGCTGGTCAAGCCATCGTCTCCGTTGGTGACAATGCAGCCATGGCGGTTGGTTTCAAGGCCAGGAGTGGTGGAGCGAATCAGCGGGTTGGGGCTGGTGCCGATGGACATAATCATGGTGTCCACATCCAGCACAAAGTTGCTGTCCGGCTTTACCACGGGACGGCGGCGGCCGCTTTCGTCCGGCTCGCCCAGTTCCATCTCAACGCATTCCATGCCTTTTACACAGCCGTTTTCGTCGCCCAGAACTGCAACCGGGTTGGTCAAAATCTTAAAGATGATGCCTTCTTCCTCGGCATGCTCGATTTCTTCCTTACGGGCGGGCAGTTCATCCATGCCACGGCGGTAAACAATGTATACGTTCTCTGCGCCCAGACGCTTTGCACTGCGGGCGGCGTCCATGGCCACGTTACCACCACCCACAACAGCAACGCTGTGGCTCTTCTGGATGGGGGTTTTGCTGTCCGGCAGATAGGCTTTCATCAGGTTAACACGGGTCAGATACTCGTTGGCGGAGTACACACCCTTCAGGCTCTCGCCGGGGATGCCCATAAAGCGGGGCAGACCTGCACCGGAAGCAATGTAAACTGCTTCATAGCCGTATTCTTCCATCAGTTCATCAATGGTAAGTACCTTGCCGATTACCATGTTGGTCTGGATTTCCACACCCATGGCCTGCAGGCCTTCGATTTCCTGCTGAACGATGGATTTCGGCAGACGGAATTCAGGAATACCATACACCAAAACACCGCCAGCCAGGTGGAGTGCTTCGTAAACGGTGACTTTATAGCCCAGTTTTGCCAGGTCGCCAGCGGCGGTCAGACCGCTGGGGCCAGCACCGATGATGGCAACCTTGTGACCGTTGGGGGCGGGAACGGTGGCAGGGGTGTTGCTGTGCTCCCGATGCCAGTCCGCCACAAAACGTTCCAGGCGTCCAATGCCCACGCTTTCGCCCTTGATGGCTCGGACGCACTTGCCTTCACACTGGGTTTCCTGGGGGCAAACACGACCGCAAACGGCGGGCAGTGCGCTGGAGGTGCTCAATACCTGATAAGCACCCTCAAAATCGTTTTCTGCCACCTTGCCGATGAAGGCGGGAATATCAATGCCAACCGGGCAGCCGGACTGGCAGGGTTTATGTTTACAACCAAGGCAGCGTTTTGCCTCGTTGATGGCCATTTCAGGGGTGTAGCCCAGTGCCACTTCTTCAAAGTTTTTGTTGCGGATATTCGGGTCTTGGCTGGGCATAGGGCAGCGCTTAGGGTCCATATTGTGCAGTGCCATAATAAGGATTCCTCCCATTTTCTATCTTGATATTTTCAAATAAAATAATCCGTAGAGTAAAGATTATTCCGCAGTTTTGTGCAGCAGGTTGCAATGCTCCTCACGAGCATGCTTTTCAAAAGCCTGGTACATATTGCCACGCTGCATGGCTTCGTCAAAGTCCACCAGATGGCCGTCAAAGTCCGGGCCATCCACGCAGGCAAACTTGGTTTCTCCGCCCACGGTCAGGCGACAGCCGCCGCACATGCCGGTGCCATCAATCATGATGGGGTTCATGGAAACCACGGTTTTAATGTTGTGCTTTTTGGTGGTCAAGGCCACAAATTTCATCATAATCAGCGGGCCGATGGCGATTACCTCGTCATATTGCTCGCCCTGTTCAATCAGTTGTTCCAGGGGGGCGGTTACAACGCCTTTCTGTCCATAGCTGCCGTCGTCAGTCATGACAATCAGCTTATCCGAACAGGCATTGAATTCATCCTCCAGAATCACCAGGTCCTTGTTACGGAAGCCCACAATGCTGTGAACCTCACATCCCAGCTCATGCAGTCGTTTTGCAATGGGGTAGGCAATGGCGCAACCCACACCGCCGCCCACAACGGCGACCTTTTTCAATCCATCCAGGTGACTTGCTACACCCAGAGGACCTACAAAATCGTGGACACACTGGCCCACGGACAGCTCGTTCAGCTCCATAGTGCTTTCGCCCACAACCTGAAAAATGATGGTTACAGTACCGTTTTCACGGTCGTAATCTGCGACAGTAAGGGGAATGCGCTCGGAGTCCGCATTTGCACGGACGATGATGAATTGACCCGGCTGCGCCTTTTTGGCTACCAGAGGGGCTTCAATCACCAGTTTTGTAACGGTAGGATTTAACTCTTTTCGTTCAACAATCTTAAACATGGTGCCTCGCTTCCTTCACTTTCTAAAATACAAGTTGCAGGAGCAACTTGTTTGTTACCGAATTAACACGGCACTTTCTATTATAACGACAAAATCCCCCGATGTAAATAGACACCGGGGGATAAAACTGGAAAAATGTGTTTTAGAAGTTAATGGGAAGGTCGTAGTAGCAAGCCTTCAGCAGTTGCTCCATCTCTTCCTGGCTGGGCTGACGGGGGTTGGAACCGGTGCAAGCGTCACCGATGGCCAACTCTGCCACATGGGGCAGTTTCTCCAGGAATTCCTGCTCGTCAATGATGCCGCCCTCATACTCCTTGATGCAGGTGGGAATGTTCAGGGCTGCATTCATCTTCAGAATTTCTTCAATCAGTGCATCCACCAGTTCCTCGGTAGTGTTGCCAGCCAGATGCAGGAAGCGGGCAATTTCAGCATAGCGCTCAGCGGCTTCCTCTACCTTGCTGTTGTACTTGATAACCTTGGGCAGGTACATAGCGTTGGCACAGCCGTGCACAATATGACCGCCGGAGTAGGCGGCACCAGTCTTGTGAGCCATGCTGTGAACAATGCCCAAAAGTGCGTTGGAGAATGCCATACCAGCCAGGCACTGGGCGTTGTGCATCCGGTCACGGGCGTCCATGTCGCCGTTGAAGCTGGCGGTCAGGTCATTGTGAATCATACGGATGGCATGCATAGCCAGGGGGTCGGTGTAATCGCAGTGGCAGGTGGATACAAAGGCCTCGATGGCATGAGTCATAGCGTCCATACCGGTGTGGGCGGTCAGTTTGGCGGGCATGGTCTCTGCCAAATCCGGGTCCACGATTGCCACGTCGGGGGTGATGTTAAAGTCAGCCAGGGGGTATTTAATACCCTTTTCATAGTCGGTGATAACGCTGAAAGCGGTTACCTCGGTGGCAGTGCCAGAGGTGGAGGGAATGGCGCAAAAACGGGCCTTCTGGCGCAGTTTGGGGAAGTTGAAGGGGATGCACAGTTTTTCAAAGGTTACATCCGGGTACTCGTAAAAAGCCCACATGGCCTTAGCGGCATCAATGGGGGAGCCACCGCCCATGGCAACAATCCAATCCGGCTGGAACTCGGCCATTGCAGCTGCGCCTTTCTTTACGGTTTCCACAGACGGGTCGGGCTCTACATTCTCAAATAGAGCAACCTCCATACCGCCATCTTTCAGGTACTGGACGGCTTTGTCCAGGAATCCGAAGCGTTTCATGCTGCCGCCGCCCACAACGACGAATGCCCGCTTGCCGTCCAGTTGTTTCAGCTCCTCCAAAGAGCCTTTTCCGTGGTACAAATCTCGGGGAAGAGTAAATCGTGCCATAAGTAGTCCCTCCATACAATGATTATAGTTGTTTGTTTTCAGGTTTCCAGCTAACGTCAAAAACTTAACACACAGAAGTCGAAGAAAAACCGCATGGTAGCGGCCAGATGGATGTTATTTTTTTGACACTTATATCCTACCATTGTTTTCTTGCGGGTAGTAGGATAAAATATGAATAATTCTATATCATTTTTGATATGGCTATTTACTATAAAATAGGGGGCATTGTAGATGAATCTGCATCAAATCCGCTGTGCGCTGGAAGTCAGTCGGGTGGGGAGCATCACCCGTGCGGCGGAAAATCTTTACATCAGCCAGCCCAATTTAAGCCGAACCATTAAGGAGCTGGAGCAGGAACTGGGGGTGCGGCTGTTTCACCGAAGCACCCAAGGAATGCGCCCAACGCTACAAGCGGCACAATTTTTTCGGTATGCGCAGAATATTCTCCAGCAGATGGACGAACTTCAAGAATTGTACCGGCCCCACGAAGAGTCCCAGCGGCTTTTGGTGGCAGGGGTGCAGTCTGGTTATCTGAACCGGGCTTTTGCCAGTTTTGCAAACCGATTGGAACAGCTCCCGGCGGAGCTATCCTATCAGCAGATGGAAAGCGGGCAGGTGCTGGAGGAAATCAGCAAAGGCTATGTGCAGATTGGATTGGTACGGTATCCCTGCCGATACGAGGAACACTTCCGGGAGCAGTTTGCCAAGGCGGGGGTTGCCAGTCGGACTCTCGTGCGTTTTCATCCCCATCTTTTGATGGCACAGGAACATCCCCTTGCTGGGGAAAAGGTCATCCAACTGGGACAGCTCAGTGGTTATCGTTGTCTCATGATGCAGGAATCTGCCATCCACAGGGGGCAGGAGGGACAAAAGCCGGCAGGTCGCCCCATCCAACTGGCAGACCGTACCAGCGTGTACGAAGCCCTTAAAATAATACAAGGCAGCTACACCTGGAGCTTCCCTGTGACCGAGGCGGAGTGCCGTCGGCATGGGCTGGTTCAGTGTAGCTGCCCTCAGGCAGAAATACATCGGGATGTGGCTCTTTGGCAGGCAAAGCACGGGCTTTCCAGCCTGGCTCGCACAGCGCTGGTGGCGTTGCAACAGGCGGCCAGCCGCCAAGGCTTTTCCACCGGAATGTTATAACAAATTAGGCGGAAGCACTGTTTTCACTGGCGGATTGGGCAGACGAATCAATTACGGCCGGCCCATCTACGTATTCGCCATATACAAAATACCGCTGGGTGGTGCGGCTGAGCGTTCCAAAGGGATAGCAGGTGTAAAGGATAATGTTCTGCTCCTCTTTCGTCAGGTCGTAGGCGGAGGTGTCCGTCTCTTGTGCAACCTGAGCGTCCACAATGCGATAGCGGTAGTCTCCATAGTAGGTACTGATAACAATTTCATCTCCCACCTCAATGGATTTTAAATCCGCGAAATAGGTGTGGGTGTGGGCCGCCACCAAAATCGTACCCGGTTGTCCCGGCATTTTGGCTTCCGGATAGATGCCTGCCCCTTGGTCCAGCTGGGTGGGAGCGTCCCCCCAATATAAGGTGCAATCCACCTCTGTGCCAGGGATGGAGATACTGCCCAGCACATCGCCTACTTCCGGATAGCCGCCCTTGGTGGCAATATCCACCGTAGGAATGGGAGTGGGAGCAGGGGTGGCAGTGGGTGTGGGAGCAGGGGTGCTTTCCACCACAGAGGGGGCTTGCTGCCCGCACCCTGCCAGCAAAAGACTGGCGGTAAGTGTTGCGCAAACTAAAAAACGAGAAAATCGCACAGGGCGTTCATCCTTTCTTTCAGGGGATAGGCGGCTTTGGCCGCAGACTATATGCTAAGGGTTAGTATACCAAAAAGGGGGGAACAAGAGCAAACCCCCTGACGCTTTTTGAAAAAGCCATCAGGGGGTGTCAATTTTATAAAGGGGATGGAACGGCGAAGTTATAAGATGGAAAAGGTGGAAACGGTGGCGTCCACTGGCTTTTTCTGCACCCTCTTAAACATCCAAGGCATCAGCAGATACAGCACCACCATAGCTGCACAGGTGATAACTGTTTCCGGCAACATATAGCTTGCATTGTACAGGGCGCTGTAAATCCAGCAGACGGCGGATTCACCCAGCGAAGCCACCTTGTCCAGAAGCTCCACCTGAGCCAGCCAGGCCACGGCATAGTCGTAATCTCTCCACACCAAATAGCCGGAAACAAAACTGCACAGATACCGCATTAAGCATACAAGGAAACTGCCACAGGCAACCCCCACAGCCGGCCAGGGAAAAAGCCGTCCAATCCAGCCAGCCAGTCCCAGTACCGTAAAGCCCAGAACGAAATCCAGCAGGATACAACCCACTACGGCGGCAAGACTTTGACAGTAGGCCAAATCCTGCACCCCAAAGAGTAGTTGCACCAAGCTATACGCAAAACTGGACAAAAGTGCCCACCGAG
Source organism: Candidatus Allofournierella pullistercoris (assembly GCA_018883715.1). Classification (GTDB taxonomy): domain Bacteria; phylum Bacillota; class Clostridia; order Oscillospirales; family Ruminococcaceae; genus Allofournierella; species Allofournierella pullistercoris. The sequence goes on from JAHLFP010000071.1 coordinate 7,957, forward strand.
GGGATTGACGGAACCCAATGAGCAAGATAGGTGCCATGCTCACCATGGTGATGGAACCGCCGTGGGGCATCCGAAAAAGAGGGATGTAGGATAGAACATAGCCCAGTGCAATCAGTAGGGCGCATTCCACCATCGAGTGAATGCGAGGGGTTTTGGTTTGCTTCATAACAATCAACCAGCCTTTCTTGTTTTCTGTCCATGAGGGACAGACTTGTTTGTGGGGACACAAAAACAGCACAAGAAAAAGCACCCCTGCTACCTCCATAAAACAGATAACAGGGGTGCTCTGCAATAAAAGCGTAATTCCTTAAACTTCCTACGCCGGCATTACCCGGATCAGGTTCAAGGCGACCTAGGACTGCAGTTTGCCCTAATCTCAGCCAGAGATGCCCTCTAGCGCCCCTGTTTTTATGTCTAGCCCCAGTATAGGCTGGTAAAGTGGATTTGTCAAGTGGTTTTTTGTGCTTTTTTCGCCTTTGCTTTTTCTTCTTTCAAGGCGGTTTTACAGATATCATTCAGACAGCAGATGGCGCAGTTTGGCTTGCGAGCATCGCAGACTGCCCGTCCGTGAAGCACAAAGCGGTGGCACAAATCATTGCCCTCCGCCGGGGGGATGATTTTCCACAAAGCCATTTCCACTTGTTTCGGGTCGGTGATGTTTTTTACAAGGCCAATCCGGTTGCACAGCCGGATGCAGTGGGTATCCGCCACGATGGCAGGGGCACCAAACACATCTCCCATGATGAGATTGGCACTTTTGCGTCCCACACCGGGCAGGCGGAGCAGAGCATTAAAATCGTTGGGAACCTGTCCGCCGTGTTCTTCCAGCAACTGATTCATGCACAGGCTAATATCACGGGCCTTGGTGCGTCCCAGTCCGCAGGGCTTTACAATAGCCTCAATTTCCTGGACACTGGCACTGGCAAGGGCTTCCACAGTGGGGTATTTGGCAAACAGTTCCTTGCACACCACATTCACCCGTGCGTCGGTGCACTGAGCAGCCAGGCGAACCTCCACCAGCAACTGCCAGGCATGGTCGTATTCCAATGTGCATTCTGCCTCCGGGTATTCCTTTGCCAGCCGTTCGATTACCAGCAGGGCCAATGCCTTGGTTGTCATATAAAAATCATCCTTTCCTTAAGGGGTGGTTTTCTTTTTATTGTAACACAGCCGAAGATAAAACAAAAAGAAAATTATTATCTCGTCATAAAATGCTAGAAAAAAATGGGAAAGGGTGTATAATGGAAAGAAAATTGACTATCACGGTACAGGAGGAAACAACCATGTACAAGAATATGCTGGATACCATCGGATTTGTAAATCAGGTTGACCCGGAAGTGGGCGCCACTATGGAGAAAGAACTGGTGCGTCAGCGCAATAACATCGAGCTGATTGCCAGTGAAAACATTGTAAGTCCTGCTGTTATGGCGGCAATGGGAAGCGTACTGACCAACAAGTATGCAGAGGGCTACCCCGGCAAACGCTACTACGGTGGTTGTGCCTGTGTGGACGAGGTGGAGCGCATCGCCATTGACCGTGCCTGCAAGCTGTTTGGTGCAAAATATGCCAATGTACAGCCCCACTCCGGCGCACAGGCCAATCTGGCGGTGTACTTCGCTCTGTTGGAGCTGGGAGACACCATTTTGGGCATGGACTTGTCTGCTGGTGGTCATTTGACCCACGGAAGCCCGGTGAATATGAGTGGTCGCCACTACAACATTGTGGGATATGGCGTAAACGAAGAAGGCTGGATTGACTATGAGCAGGTGCGCCAGCTTGCCTTGGAAATAAAGCCCAAACTGCTGGTGGCAGGGGCATCTGCCTACGCACGGAAAATTGAGTTTGACAAGATGGCCGCCATCGCAAAAGAGGTGGGCGCTTTGTTTATGGTGGATATGGCACATATTGCCGGCCTGGTAGCCGGTGGAATGCACCAAAACCCCATGGAATATGCGGATGTAGTAACCACCACCACCCACAAAACCCTCCGTGGCCCCCGTGGAGGACTGATTCTCACCAACAACGAGGAACTGGCCAAAAAGATTGACAAGGCAATCTTTCCCGGTACACAGGGCGGCCCGCTGGAGCACATTATTGCCGCAAAGGCAGTCTGCTTTGGTGAGGCTCTGAAACCGGAATTTGCCGCTTATGCCAAGCAGGTGGTGGACAATGCCGCCGCCCTTGCCGGCAAACTGAAGGAGCGGGGTGTCAAACTGGTGAGCGACGGAACCGACAATCACCTGATGCTGCTGGATTTGTCCGATTTGGAATGCACCGGAAAGGAACTGGAACAGAAGCTGGACGAGGTTTGCATCACCGTGAACAAAAACACCGTCCCCGGCGAAAAGCGCAGTCCCTTTGTTACAAGCGGTGTGCGGATTGGTACACCTGCCGTCACAACCCGTGGCTTTGGAATTGCTGAAATGGAAATCATTGGCGACTGCATCGCGGATTGCATCTTTGATTTTGAGGGTAAAAAGGAGTCGGTGCTGGCTCGGGTACAGGAGCTGAGCCGCAAATTTCCGCTGTATGAATAACGAAAAAAGGAGAGACGCAGGTGGCTTGGCTGGAATGTAAATTCAAAAGTAAAGCATTGATGGGCCCGGTAAAGGTTCGGGTGTATCTGCCGGTGGAAGAAGCCCAGCAGATTCAGGCGGTGTTCACCCTGTTGCATGGGTTTACCAACGATGGAGACGACTGGGTGTTTCTCACCTCTGCGGTGCGGTATGCCCGGGAGAATCAGGTTGCGCTGATTGTACCGGATGCGGCGAACTCCTTTTATCACGACATGGTGTATGGCGGCGCTTACTATACCTGGCTGACCCAGGAAATGCCCGCGCTGCTCCGCCAGACGGTACAGCTGCCCTGGGAGCGGGAAAAGCAGTTTGTCTGTGGGTTTTCCATGGGTGGATACGGTGCATTGCTGTTGGGATTAAGCCAGCCGGAACGCTATGCCGGTTGCGCCAGTTTTTCCGGTGCAGTAGCACCCCAGCTGATGCTGGAGCAGGCGCAGGATGAACGAGTCCAGGTGGTGTTTACCCCGGTTTACGGCAAGGAGCTTATCCTGCCGGAGGAAAGGAACTTGTTCCACCTTGCCCGGCGGGTGGCGGCGCTGGATGCAAACCAGCAACCCAAGGTGCTGTGTACCACCGGAAAGCAGGACTTTGAGCCCTACTATATCTATCAGCAAAATCAAATGTTTTTACAACAGGCCGAGCAATGCGGCTTAAAGCTTTCCTATCTGGAATGGGATGGAGGCCATGACTGGATTGTATGGGACAGAAGCCTTGTCTATGCCATGGATGCCTTTGTCAACCCCGGATACAATGAAACTGTGTTGCAAGGCTGGCGGTCGGATGTGACCAAACAGGGAGGATAACCATCATGCAGGAACCATTGGCGCAACAACTTCGCCCTCAAAGTCTGGAGGAAGTTTGCGGTCAGCAGCATCTTCTGGCGCAGGGCTGTGTGTTTCGTCGCACCATAGAAAGCGGGCGGGTGCCCAACATGATTTTCTATGGTCCATCCGGTGTGGGTAAAACCACCGTGGCACGGATTATTGCCCAAAACAGCGGTATGCGCCTTCATAAACTGAACGGCACCACCGCTTCTACAGGGGACATTAAAGCAGTTTTGTCTGAAATCGGTACTCTGGCCAGTGCGGGGGGCATCCTGCTGTATCTGGACGAGATTCAATATCTGAACAAAAAGCAACAGCAAACCCTGCTGGAGTGCATCGAGGATGGAAGCGTAACCCTGATTGCATCCACCACCGAAAACCCCTACTTTTACATCTACAATGCACTGTTAAGCCGTTGCACCGTGTTTGAGTTCAAGCCCCTAGCTCCCGCAGACATTCGACAGGGGCTTTGCCGAGCACTGGAAAAGCTGAATCAGCAACAAGGCAGTGACCTGCAAATGGAGGAGGAAGCCTTGGACTATCTGGCACAGGCCTGCGGGGGCGATATGCGAAAAGCATTGGGCTGTCTGGAGTTTGCTGCCACCGCCGCCCAGGTGCAGGATGGTGCGCCTTGCATCACCTTGGATATGATAAAGCAGGTATCCCGCCGAACCGCCATGCGCTATGACCGGGAGGGGGACGACCACTATGATATTGTGTCCGCCTACCAAAAATCCATGCGAGGCTCAGACCCGGATGCGGCGCTTCACTATCTTGCCCGGCTTCTGGAAGCGGGGGATTTGGTCAGTGCCTGTCGGCGGTTGATGGTCTGCGCCTGTGAGGATGTGGGGCTGGCCTATCCCCAGATTATTCCCATTGTCAAAGCGGCAGTGGACGCGGCGAATATGCTGGGCCTGCCAGAAGCACGGATTCCCTTGGCGGATGCGGTGGTGCTGGTTGCCACCAGCCCCAAGTCCAACACCGCCTATATGGGCATTAACCAGGCTATGGCGGACTTGAAAAGAGGCCGCTCTGGCCCCGTCCCACGGCAACTACAAAACAAGCATTTTGACGGGGAAGATGCCCTGGTGAAAGGCCAAAACTACAAGTACGCTCACGGATATGAAAATGGATGGGTGGAACAGCAGTATCTTCCGGATGCCATTAAAGATGTGGTTTATTATCAGTACGGCAAGAACAAAAATGAACAAGCGGCAAAGGCTTATTGGGATAGAATAAAGGGAAAAACTACGGATTAACCCTTTAAAAAGACTGGAAAAGCCTGTGATTTATTGCCTATTTTTTCCCAACTGCATTGACAACTCCGCCAAAGAAGTATAAACTCTTAGACATGTTACAGGCAGTGCTGGGATGCCAGCCTGTGACGACAAAATTTTGGTATTTCCATATTTACAAGGAGAAGGTACTATGCGTTATTCCCGTCAACGAGAGCTGGTGTTGCGGCAGGTGCAAAAGCGAGGCGATCACCCCACTGCCGATGACATTTATCTGGCTTTGCGGGATGACTGCCCAAACCTGAGCCTGGGCACTGTATATCGCAACCTGAACAATCTGGTGGAGATGGGCATGATGCGCCGGGTATCCATTCCCGGTATGGCGGACTGCTTTGACCGAACCACCGAGGAGCATGACCATCTGTATTGCACCCAGTGCGGTAAGGTGGAGGACGTGTTTTTGTATTCCGGCTTGATGCGTCAGATTCTAGATGAGCGGACGGATTTGCAGGTCAGCCATTATTCCTTAAATTT
>JAHLFP010000072.1 GCA_018883715.1 Candidatus Allofournierella pullistercoris
TTTTTGAGTGTGGCGTTGCTTGCCATGCTGTACACCACCGCCAAAATCCCCTTGAAGGTGGTGCTCAAAAGCATTAAACCCATTGTGCCCATTGTGGTGTTCACGGCGGTTTTAAACCTGTTTTTCATGACAGGCAAGGGCGAGCCGCTGTTTTCTTTCTGGGTGCTCACCATCTATCCGGAGGGAATACGCTATGCCATTTTCATGAGCGTGCGTATTCTAACCCTGATTGCAGGCACCAGCCTATTGACCTATACCACAAGCCCCATTGTACTGACGGATGCCATCGAGCGACTGCTTAAACCCTTTGCTCGCCTTGGCATGCCGGTGCATGAGCTGGCCATGATGATGACCATTGCACTCCGCTTTATTCCCACCTTGATTGAGGAGACGGACAAAATCATGAACGCCCAAAAGGCACGAGGGGCGATGCTGGACAGCGGCAAGCTGAAAGAGCGGATTCGAGCCATGGCACCGGTGCTCATCCCCTTGTTTATCTCGGCTTTTCGCCGGGCGGAGGAACTTGCCATGGCCATGGAATGCCGTTGCTATCGTGGTGGCGACGGTCGCACACGACTGAAAGTGTTGCGGATGCAGAAAACCGACTGGCTGGTGCTGGCGGTTTGCATTGTAGCCTTTGGTCTGGTGTGGGCCACCCGGTTCTTGTCCGTGGGGGTGATTTTTGCGTGAACATTTTGCTGGATTTAAGCTTTGACGGAACACGTTATTGCGGGTTTCAGGTGCAGAAAAATGGCCTTTCGGTTTGCCAGGCTTTACAGGATGGACTGGAACAGCTCCTTGGCACACGACCGGATGTAAAAGGTTGCTCCCGCACCGATGCAGGGGTACACGCAGGGCATTATGCCCTGAATTTTTGGGCAGATACCCGTATTCCCATGGAGAAGTTCCCCCTGGCGCTCAACCAGAAGCTCCCGGCGGATATCCGGGTGAACTGGGCAAAAATCGTGCCGGATGACTTTCACGCCCGGTATGCCGCCCATGCAAAGACCTATCATTATCACATCTGGAACAGCCAGGTGGACAGTCCCTTTAACGCATCTTACCACCACAAGCTTCCTGGTTTGTTGGACGTGGATGCCATGAACCAGGCGGCACAGCTTTTGGTGGGCACCTTTGATTTCACCAGCTTTTGCTCTGCTGGTTGTGAAGTTGCCATGCGAGGCAATACGGTGAGAACCATCACCCAGTGCAGTGTGACGGCAGACGGCCCCCATGTGGTGATTTCCGTCACGGCGGATGGCTATCTGTACAACATGGTGCGGATTTTGGCGGGAACGCTGGTGCAGGTGGGACAGCACCGCATCCAGCCCCAGGACGTCATAGGCATTTTGGAGCAGAAAAATCGAGGCTGTGCAGGGCCTACCCTGCCGGCGCAGGGGCTGTTCCTGGCACGGGTGGACTACCCCCAAGACCTATAACAAGGAATTTTTGAAGGAAAGGCAGGGAAACATCCATTGCCCAAAAATGAAACGAAAACCGGGAATGTGACCCGCCTCAGTGAACTGCGGGCAAGGCGCAGAGGAAAACGCATCCGCAACGGCATTTTGGTTGTGGTGGCGGCGGTGTTCCTCATGCTGTATGCCATGGGTGCATTTGGAAAATCCATGGCGATGCTGGGGGATGTGCTGGAATCCGCACGGATTAGCTTCCAGCCAGGAGCAGGATTTCCTGCCCGCACCGGAGTATCCGATTTGATACAGGTGGAAAGTCTGGCAGGCGGATTTGTGGAACTTGGAAAAAAAGAAGCGGTGGTGTTCTCCTCGGCGGGAAACCAGCTTCGCACCCTGACCCATACATATGCCCGCCCAGCCATTACAGCAGGTAATACCCGGTTTGCTTTTTACAGTCGGTCGGGTTATGAACTGAAGGTGGAAAGCCGAAGCCGAACCCTATACGAACACACCTATCAGCAACCCATCTTCTTTGCTGAGATGAGCAAAGGAGGAAGCCTTGCAGTGGTGACAGGCTCCAGCCGGTATCTGGCAGAGCTGATTGTGTACGACATCGCCTTTGAAGAGGTGTACCGCTGGTATCCCACTGAACAGGAAGGGATGCCCACCCGCATTGCGTTCTCGGTGGATGGGAAACGACTGGCTGTGTCCAGTTTGCGCAGTGAGGAAGGAAGCCTTTCCAGCCAGATTCATCTGCTGGATTTGCGCAAGGATGAGGTACAGCAGACCATCCAACTGGATGGCAGCAGCGTGATGCAGCTTCATTGGCTGGATACCCGCAAATTGCTGATTGTCTGTGACAACAAAGCGGTGGTGTATGACATGAACACCGCAGAACAGGTGGCAGTGTATAGCTATCAGGGGAAACAACTGACCAGCGCATCGGTGAGCGGGCGCAATCTGGCACTTTTGCTGGGTGCAGATCTTGAAAAAATGCCGGCCCAACTGGTGATTCTGGATGCCGGGATGCAGATTAAGGCAGAGCAAACCATTCCTTCTCCCAGTTATGGCGTGGTATGTACCCGTTCCGGTGCATATGTATTGAGAAGCCGGTCGGTGGCGGCCTATGACCTACAAGGAGTTTGGCAGTGGGAAATGGAGCTGGAAAGCCAGCCTTTGGCAGTGCTGGATACTCAAAAACTGCTGGTGTTTGAAAGTGGTCAGGTACAGCAACTGGAAGAAAATAAAGAGAAAGATTCGTTCATAGGGTGAGTGAATCCATAAAAAGGGGGAATCCTAGTGACAAATGCAGTTTTTTCAAGCGCAGTCATTTTGGATGTTGTATTTCTGATTTTATTGCTGGTGGTGGCGGCACAATATGCCCGCCGTGGATTTGTGGCAGGGGTGATTCAGTTTATTGGAAACCTGCTGAGCCTGGTGGGTGCGTTGTTTGTAAGCAACAACGTCTCTCCGGTGATTTTTTCCATGTTTTTTGAAAACAGCTTTTTGAATAGCATCCAGTCCAGCATTTCCGCCGGCACAAGCGAGCAGAATGTGGGCAATCTGCTGGAACAATATGCGGCTTTTTTGCCCCAAAACCTGAAGGATATGATTGTGAACTCTGCCAGTGAGTTGCTTGCATCCGATGCAACAGGGCTTGCAAACCAGCTGGTGGAACAGGTGGTGGAGCCTCTTGTAACCCCCATCATTGCGGTGGTTGTCTTTTTCGTGGCCTTTGCCCTCTGCCGCTTTGTGGTAGGCTTGGTGGTGGCATTACTTACCAACCTGAACCGCATCCCCCTACTGGGCGGTATGAACCGGTTGCTGGGCTTTGCGGCAGGTCTGTGTGCAGGTGTGCTGGATTTGTATCTGGTTATGTGTGCAATCTGGGCCATTATCGTGGTGACAAGTGGCTCCATTGCATGGCTGAACGATGGGGCGCTGTCCAGCAGTGTGGCCTATCAACTTTTTAATCACTGGAACCCATTTTACTAAATACGGTGGAAGGCTTGCGTAACCCTGCCATCCACACAAGAAGGGAATGAAATACGATGCTGTGTGTACGGTGTAAAAAACGTCCGGCGATTGTCTTTGTACAGCGAATGGAGGAAGGCAAACCGAAACAGGAGGGCTACTGCCTGACCTGTGCAAAAGAGTTGCACATCCAGCCGGTGGAAGATTTGATGAAACAGTTCGGTATGTCGGATCAGGAACTGGAGAATATGGAAGAGCGTATGGCTAACTTTATGGACGAAGCAGGAGAGGGCGGCATGCCCTTTTTCCCCTTTGGGCCTGGTGCAGGCCAGTCTCCGGAGGATGCGGATTCCGACGAAGAGGATGTATCCATGGGCAGCAATGCCACCTTCCCCTTTGGATTTGGTGCAGGCAAGAACAAAGACAAAGAGGACGGCAAGCAGGCCAAGGATGGCAAAAAGGCAAAGTTCAAATTTTTAGATAAATACTGTGAAAACCTCACTCAGAAAGCCCGGGACGGCAAGCTGGATGATGTGATTGGACGGGAACAGGAGATTTACCGCACCATTCAAATTCTGGCACGTCGTCAAAAGAACAACCCTTGCTTGATTGGTGAAGCAGGTGTGGGTAAAACCGCCATTGCAGAAGGCATTGCCCAGCGCATCGCCCGCAACGAGGTTCCCGCTTGCTTGAAAGGCAAGGAGCTGTACCTGCTGGATTTGACCAGTCTTGTGGCAGGAACCCAGTTCCGTGGCCAGTTTGAACAGCGGGTAAAGGGTCTGATTAGTGAAGTAAAGCGGGCTGGCAATATCATCCTGTTTATTGATGAAATCCACAGCATTACCGGAGCGGGTGACAGCGAAGGTGCCATGAATGCAGGTAATATCCTGAAACCCGCCCTCAGCCGTGGAGAGATTCAGGTGATTGGTGCCACCACCTTTGCAGAATACCGCAAATATATCGAAAAGGACCAGGCACTGGAGCGCCGTTTCCAGCCTGTAAAAGTGGGCGAGCCCAGCATTGCAGATGCCATTCAGGTGCTGAATGGTATTAAGAAATACTATGAAAAGCATCACGGCGTCCAGGTACCTGCCAAGATTGTGAACGCGGCGGTTCAGCTCAGCGAGCGGTATATCTCGGATCGCTTCCTGCCGGACAAGGCCATTGACCTGTTGGATGAAGCCTGTGCCTGTTGCAACCTGCGCCATCCCGAAATCAGCGAACTGGCTGAGAAACGGAAGAAGCTGGAAGAACTCCAGCAAGAGGAGAACCAGCAACAGGCAGACGAGGAGGCCACCCCCGACTATGAGCGTCTGGCACAGCTGAAAACAGAGATGGCCCAGTGCCGGCAGGAAATTGCCCAGCTGGAGGAAAAGACCCGGGACATCTGTGTAGAGATGGAGGACGTGGCAAAGGTTATTGAGTTGTGGACTGGCATCCCTGCTGTCAAGATTAAGGAGAGCGAGTTCACCAAGCTGTTGCACCTGGAGGAAAACCTGAAAGCCCATATCGTGGGACAGGACGAGGCCGTGGAAGCAGTAGCCCGTGGCATCAAACGCGCCCGTGCGGATTTGTCCGGCAAGCGTCGCCCCGCCAGCTTTATCTTTGTGGGCCCCACCGGTGTGGGCAAGACCGAACTGGTAAAGCAACTGGCAGAACAGCTGTTTGATGCGGTAGACCCCTTGATTCGCATTGATATGAGCGAGTATATGGAAAAGCATGCCGTAAGCCGTCTGATTGGTGCTCCTCCAGGCTATGTGGGGCACGATGAAGCAGGACAGCTTACCGAGCAGGTGCGCCGCCGTCCTTACAGCGTGGTTCTGTTTGACGAGACTGTCTCTTATACACATCTC
>JAHLFP010000007.1 GCA_018883715.1 Candidatus Allofournierella pullistercoris
ACATCCACGGCATATACTTTTGTTGCACCATTTTGCAACATGCAGTCGGTAAACCCGCCTGTGGATGCACCAATGTCCATGCAAACCTTTCCATTGGGAGTGAGAGGAAAGGTCTTCATTGCTTTTTCCAGCTTTAGGCCACCACGGCTTACATAGCCAATGTCGTGACCTCGAACCTCTACTTTTGCATCGGGGGCAATCATTTCGCCTGCTTTGTCGGTTTTTTGCTCATTTACAAAGACGATGCCAGACATAATGAGCGCTTTGGCCCGTTCCCTGCTTTGGCACAGTCCATTTTGACACAAATATTGATCCAATCGAATTTTCAATTCAATTCCCCTTCTACCTGCTGGGCAATGCTTTCTGCATCCAGTCCCAACACAGCTTTAATTTCTGGTACGGTTGCGTGCGGAACAACAGAGCTTGTTTCCACCGCCTTGTGAATAAATCGTCCGCTCCATCCGTGTTCCGCCAAAGATGCTTCCACTGCTTCTCCAATTCCGCCAGCACGGATGCACTCTTCTGCAAACAAAATGGAATGATACTCTGCCAATGCTTTGCAAAATCCTTCCGGTAAGGGATGAATTTGCACCAGTTTATATACATCAACATGGATGCCCTTTTCCAGCAAGCTCTTTTGTGCTTGCAAAAGATCCGCAATGTGGCTTCCATATCCCACCAAGGCGATTTGGGATTTCTGTCCCTCCACTGCAGGATAGCTATCATACAGGTTGCCGGAACACTCCATCTCTTCCAATGCACTATTCTGGGCACCACGAGAGTAACGAATGGCACGAGGGCCTTCCGCATGGTCGATTAACTGTTCCATCCAGTAGCGCAATTCATTGTAGTTGCACGGAGAAATGGTCCGAATGCCAATCTGACGCAGATATGCCGGGTCGTAAATACCCTGGTGTGTTTCACCGTCACCTGGGACTAAGCCGGCACGGTCGATGGCAAACAGCACATTCAGATTCATCAGGCAAACATCGTGAATCATCTGGTCGTAGGCGCGTTGCAAAAAGGTGGAGTAAATGGCTACCACCGGTGTGATGCCTTGGGATGCAAGACCCGCCGCAAAGGTTACCGCATGCTGTTCGGCCATGCCCACATCAAAAAAGCGCTCCGGATACTGACGGTAAAAATATTGCAAGCCTGTGCCGTATTTCATGGCCGCTGTAATTGCGCACACCTGGGGCCGTGTTTGAGCAAGCTCCACCAAATAGGTACCAAACACGGTGGAGAAGGATGCCGCCGGTGCTACATCTGGGTCGGTGATATGTGCTGGGTCAAAGGAAGAAACACCGTGGAATTCACCTGGATTTTCTTCCGCCGGCTTAAAGCCTTTTCCTTTAATCGTAACAGCATGGATGAACACCGGTGCAACCTGTGTTTTTAGGTTGCGTAACAACCCGCACAGATTGGACACATCATGTCCATCCACAGGGCCCAGGTACTGGAAGCCCATTTCCTCAAACAGAGTGGAATGATAAATGCCACGGCGCAGCAACATCTTTCCGCTTTGCAACAGATGGATAATCGGATGTCCGACCAACGGAATGGCCGAAAGAATGGTTTCGGTGCTTGCTTTCGCTCGGTTGTAATCCGGGCTGGTACGCAGGATGGTTAGATGCCGTGCCAACGAACCCACGTTTTTGGAAATGGACATCTTGTTGTCATTCAAAATAACAATCAGGTTGTTGAGGGTATCAATGTTATTCATGCCCTCATAGACCATTCCACCTGTCATAGCACCATCACCAATGATGGCTACCACTTTACCTGGTTCTTTTTTCAGTTTTTTAGCTCTTGCCATACCAATGGCAACGGACAATGCTGTGTTTCCATGCCCTGCGATAAATGCATCGTGTTCACTTTCATCAGGTGCAGGGAATCCAGACAAGCCATCCAGTTTGCGTAATTTTGCAAAACCTTCCCGTCGTCCAGTCAGTAATTTGTGGGTATAGCACTGATGACCCACATCAAAGACAAATTTGTCTTCGGGGGTGCTGAAAACATAATGTAGTGCCACTGTTAGCTCAATGATTCCTAAGTTGGAGGAAAGATGTCCGCCTGTTTTGGAAACACTTTCAATCAAAAAGGAGTGAATTTCCTCACACAACATTGGAAGTTGACCGACTGACAGCTTTTTTAAATCTTTCGGGCTGTCAATTTGCCCAAGCAGTGGATATTCCATAAATGTGTTCCTCGTTTTCTTTTTTATGCAATGGGAATAAATGCGCCGATAATGATGCCTAAAATCGCACCGGCTAACACCTCAAAGGGTGTGTGTCCCACCATTTCCTTTAATTTTTTATCCCCTAAAATAGGCGTGTGCTTTGCTTCTGCATCCATCCAATTTGTAAGTAGATGGTTGAGAATTTTCGCTTGCTCCCCTGCTTCCCGCCGTACACCCATTGCGTCGTACATAACGATTACAGCAACTACCATTGCCAGTGCAAAAATAGGAGATTGAGAGCCATGTAGGCGAAATGCCCCCACCGCCAGGGAACAAACAGTTGCAGAATGAGCACTTGGCATTCCTCCTGCTCCCCACATTCGTTCCAAATCAAATTTTCCAATCAGGATAAAATTGATGATTGTTTTGAGCACTTGTGCCACGAACCAGCCTGTCAAAGCAATACTCAACAGGTAGTTCCACTGGTACAGCGTTTTAAAAAAAGCAAGCATTTTAAAGCCCTTTCCTTTTTAGTGTTTGCGAGACAGTAACAGCTCTGCCAACTGAATCAGAAAATCTGCCCGCTGGCCATATGCCTGGTGCAATACGGTGCAAATTTGGTTGTTAAGCTGTCGAGCCATCTCCATTGCCTGCTCCGGCTGGTACAAGGTGGCAAAGGTAACCTTTCCGTTCTCTGCGTCACTGCCCACCGGTTTGCCCAGTTCCTCGCTGGTGGATGTCACATCCAAAACATCATCCACAATCTGGAATACAAGCCCAATTCCATATGCAAATTCTTGCAAAATTCGCTTGTCTTGTTCCGACGCATTTCCTGCGCACAGTCCCATCTGTACCGATGCGTTAATCAGTGCACCTGTTTTATTCCGATGGATTTTACGCAAGTCCTCTTCTGTGGGCAGTCCATGCTCAAAAGCCATATCCAGTTCCTGACCATAAATCATACCTTGCAGGCCAGTTCCCTGACTCAATGCCCGAATCGCTCCCAGCTTTGCTGTATCAGAGGTAGAGGTGGTTGCAATAACTTCAAAAGCCGCGTTCAAAAGTGCATCCCCCGCCAGCAATGCAGTTGCTTCATCATATGCCTTATGGCAGGAAGGTTTCCCACGGCGGTAGTCATCATCGTCCATGCAGGGCAGGTCGTCATGAATCAGAGAAAAACAGTGCACCATCTCTACCGCACAAGCAAAGCGAGTAGCAGCTTGCAGATCTCCCTGCAACAACTCACAGCAGGCCATGGTCAAGATGGCTCGAATCCGTTTCCCACCTGCCAGAAGGCTATAACGTGCAGCTTGTCCAACCTTAGAGTCCACTGGAAGCTGTTCATCGCATACCGCCTTCAAGGTATCTTCCAATTGGGCCAGATAATTTGCATATTGTTCTTGGTAGGTCATGCCAATATGTCCTCCTCGGCATTTTTAGCTGTAAAATCTTGCTCTTCCACGGCTCCGGAAATGGATTTTGTCTGCGTAAAGGTATTTAACTTTACATCAATTTGTTCCATCTCCAGCTTGGCATTTTGCAATGTGGTAGTGCAATATTCCAGGAGTACGGCGGAATCGCTGTACAGTTTTACCGCCTTTTCCAGCGGAGTCGCAGGGTCAGCAAGCTGTTCCAACAGCTGTTCCAGCGTCTCCATTCCATCCTCAAAGGATTTTGGTTTTCTCATATCAGTTCCTCGTGTTGTTCTTCCTTCAGTGCAAGGCATCGAATCTGTTTTTTCTGTCCTTTTAGGACAAATTCATCTCCCTCGCAAACCGAATCAACTGTAAAGTATTTGCCCTTGTCATCCATAATCAGGCCATATCCCCTGGCTAAAACCGCATAAGGGCTTAGAGAATAGGACAATGCCGCCATATGGCCCACTGTCTGACTGTGGTGATTCATTCTCACCTGGACTACTTTTTGCAGATTCTGGGCAAGTTGCATTACTCGTTCCTGCCTTGTGCCACAAATCCACTCAGGCGAACACTGCTCACGCTGGGCAAATTGTTCGTTCAGTTTATTATAGCACATATGCAAGCGTTCTTGCATATTTATTTGTATATTCATGGAGATATCCGCCAATTTTTGCAAAACCATGGCGCCGTCTGGCGTAACAAGTTCTGCCGCAGCGGACGGAGTGGGGGCACGCAAATCCGCCACAAAATCCAAAATAGATACATCAATTTCATGTCCCACAGCGGATACAAGAGGTGTCTTACACGCAAAAGCGGCACGGGCAATTTGTTCGTCATTAAACACCCACAAATCCTCCCGGCTTCCTCCTCCTCGGGCCACCAGAATCACATCCACCTGCCCCATAGAGTCCAAGGTGCGAATCCCTGCCGCAATTTCCCGGCTTGCCTTGTCACCCTGCACATTTACCGGCGCTAGGACAAGTTTCGCAAGAGGCCAGCGACGTTGCAATACATTGCGAATATCCTGCAATGCCGCTCCAGTAGCACTGGTCACTACTCCAATGCGTCTGGGCGTGGTCGGGATGGGTTGTTTGTATTCCTGGCGGAACAAGCCCTCTGCTTCCAGTCGTTTACGCAACTGTTCAAAGGCCATCTGAGCCGCACCCAGTCCATCCGGGAACATATCGCTTACATAAATCTGGAAGCTGCCCGTTGCCTCGTACAAGCTTACTCTGCACCGAACAATCACCCGCATCCCTTCTTCTGGACGAAACGCAAGCCGGCTGGCGTCCCCTCGGAACATAACCGCCTTTACACTTGCAGATTCATCCCGCAAAGAGAAGTAAAAGTGCCCACTCTTATAATGGTGAACAAAATTGGTCACTTCCCCTTTTAGCGCAACGAAGCGAAGCAACGGGTCTTGATCCAAGACGGATTTTGCATATTGATTAAGTGCAGAAATTGTTAAAACCTCAGCCACAATATACCTCCTGTGCCGCAATGCAGGAAACGCCGATGGCATTATCGCTGGAAAATTTACCTGGCACAAAATAACTTCCCGGCAGTCGTTTCTTGATATACGGGCGGATGATGTCACTGCTCATTACACCACCTGCAAACACCACTGGCAAACCGGGATATTGCACCTGTGCGGCCTGAACCATCTTCAACGCTGTTTCAGCGATAAAAGTCAGGCAATACTTGCAAACATAGGCATCGCTTTTGCCCTGTGCACGCAGTTTGTTGCACTGGTTTTCCAAGCCAGATAGATTGCAGTTTGTGCCTTTCACACTGACCTTTACCCGCATTTCTTCCTGACACTGCTGAGCCATTTGGCTCACCATCACACCAGCGGGAAAACCAAAGCCCATGGATACTCCTACACGGTCCACTGCTTGTCCAGCATACAAGTCATTGCTGGTTCCAAGACAGCGAATCTGCTCCAATCCATCGCGCAAAAGCAAATCTGTAGTGCCTCCGGATACATGGAAAACCAGGACAGGCTGATGAAACAGCTCTGGGTTTGCCGCCAGGAGTGCCGCCGCAATATGGCCTTGCTGGTGGCTGGTTTGTACAAGGGGCAAATTCCGGGCCGCCGCGAATGCGGTTGCCGCCGATTGCCCCGCCAAAAAACAGGGCATGTACGAGCCTTCTACTGCTCTTGGCCGTGTGGATACACCCACTGCGCCAATTTTTGTCAAATCGAACTCTCGCCCTAATTCCTGTAACAAGGTGGGCAATGCCACTGTGTGGTGAAACAGAGCATCGCTTTGCCGTAGACCCAACTGACCGGGCTTTACAGGTAAAAACTGCTTCTTGTCGCAAACAACCTCTTTGGCGGATGCGTCAAACACGGCCAAAGAGGTTGCATAATTGCTGGTGTCAATTCCCAGCGTGTACATGGTTATGCCTGCTCCACAGTAGGGGCGGAATCTGCCAGACCCAGTTCACGCACCACAGAGCCCAACAGGCCATTCACGAACTGGTAATCTCCCTCACCGCCGAATTTTTTGGTTAGCTCAACCGCTTCGTTGATGACCACGCTGGGCATTTTTTCATCGCTGTACAGCATTTCACTTAATGCCAAACGCAACACCGTAACACTCACACGAGGCAGACGGTCGATGGTCCAGTTCCGCAGATGTGCCTTAATCATATCGTTCACTTCTGCGCTATGTTCATAGTAATTACGTAGCAAAGTCTGACCAAATACGTCCACCACATTTTCGCCTTGTTCGTTGTGAATCTCAATCACTTCCTCCGGCATTGCGCCATCAAAGGTTGCGGCGAACGCGGCCATAAATGCATTTTCTCGTGCGGTTCTGCGATTTAACTTCTCCATAGGTATCCTTTCACAATTAACAGCCCCCCAGCAGATGCGGGAGGGCCTTGTTTTTATTCTTCGCTTGTTGTTTCCACTGCCCGCTCGGTGGGCAAACTCAGTTGCGGCAATTCCACACCGGTGACTACGATGTTCACCCGGGAAACCGTGATGCTGGTCATGTTTTGTACAGCAGCCTTAACGTTCTGCTGTACCTTCTCGCACACGGAGGGAATTTTGGTGGCATATTTCACCTGCAAGCTTACAGTGATTTCTGCCACATCTTCCAGCAAGCTGACGGACACCGCTTTTTGAGGTGTCACCTTGCCCAAAAGTCCCTTTACACCGGTGTTACCCGCCGTTACATCGGCCACACCTTCCACTTCCAATGCGGCCAGCCGGGCGATTTTCGCAATTACCTCACTGGAGATTTGTAAACTTCCGTTCACTGCATTTGTATTCAAAACGTCCATGATTTAACCTCCTTATGCGGAATCCTGCCCAGTTGTTCAGTTGCACTTATTCAAGGTACACTTCCCATCCAATGACAGGATGCTACTAAAACAGCACAACATCACAACCATGTGTTTTGCATCAATTATACCACTTTCTGTCGGATTCTACAAGCTATTATTTCACCTCAACAATGGTAATATTCTGGGCAGTAACTTCACATTTACTCAAAACCACATCTCGAATCTGTGCCACCTCGCTTTGGTTCAGGCCATCACTGGTGGTCATAACCGTTACGTTTACTTTATCGCCATCCACAAAAACCACACAATCCACAAACCCTTTGGCCTTAATGAGACTTTCCACGTCGCTTTCCAGCGTAATATCTTCCAGTGTCTTGGACAGATTACTGGTCAGGGCATCCTTTTCTTCCTGGCTCAGCTCTGCATTTTTCAGACTTTTTTGCAGGGTATCCAAGGCTTCATCACGGGTTTTTGTACGGGACAGCCTTGCTTGCTCAAAAAACTGGGCACCGGTTGGCTCAGATACACTTACAAGCTGCGCTTCCCCATAGTTTTTGTCCGCCGCCGGGGCTTCACTCATGGGCTGTGCATCCACGGGCAAGGCATCGGTCACCACATCCGCCGCCACCTGTGTATCCTGGGTCACATCATCCACCTCTGCGCTTGCTTCCACCTGGGTGGAAACCGGAGCAATCTCCAGCAGGTCGGTGCTTTTTGCATACTCCCAGTTCAGGTACACGGCGGCGCCCAGTGCAACCGCCAAGGTTAAGAATGTCATTTTCTGGTTTGGCTTTTTGGATTTCATTTCGTTCCCTCCGTTTGACTCATTTTTGCAATACTAATTCGATTTGATGACACACCCGTCAAAACCGAGATAGCCTCTGTAATCTGTGCACACACCTGCACCTGCTCTGCTCCTTCGCACACCACCGCAACGCCCCGAATTTCCGGTTCCCAAATCATTTCCACAAGAGGCCGTTCCCCCTCTTGTGCCTTGACTAAAACGTGCTGTGTTTCGTATGCGTTGGTTTGACCTTGGTTTTTTTCGTCCAAGGCATAGATGGTTTGTTCGCCGGATTCCAGACTAACGGCAACCTGAATCTTGCCTGCCCCTTGAATGGAACTTAGCAATTCCGTCAATTTCTGTTCCAGCTGGATTTCATACTCCCGCCCGGATACATCTAAAGCCGCCGGGTCAGATGGGGCTTCTTTCTCGTCTTTTTGCGGCGAAAATCCCCCCGCAAGCAGGAAGAACACCCCCAATATTCCTGCAAAAAACAGAATAGAGCTTCGATTCCAGCTTTTGGGGTCGCCCAGTCGCTTAAAAAAATCAGGATTCATTTTCTTCTTCCTCAACCACTATTTCTACAAAATCCATACCCTGTACCGCCTGTTTCACAAGGGAAAGGGTAGCTTCCTGCTCTTGCGGTTCAGCCTGCACCGTTAAAACAAGGGGATTTTCCCCTGTGGCCTTCACGGTACTGCTCAACCCGTTTGAATGAATCAGCTGCTGAATTTGCTCCACCAAGCTATCCTGTTCCATCTGCTCCACATACGCACTGTAATCCGCTGGCGCAAGGGAATCCGGCAAGCTCCATTCCCACACCTCCTGTACATCCCATGACCCCGCCGGAAGAACGGATACTAAGATATATAGCGCAAGCACGGTTTTTATGCTTTTTTCATACTCCTTTTTTGGCAGTAAGATGGTAAGTATCCCCGCAATCAGACAGGATACACAGACGGTCATTGCCCAGTATCTCACCTCATCCCCCTCCTCCCAGAGTAACCATAAGGGCGGTAGACAGTATAATCAACATAAAAAAGAAAACAAGAAACGAGATACACAGCGCCACCGCCTGCGCCATCCCATACAGGATTCCGCTCACACGTCCCAAATCCACTGACTTTGCCACCGCCGAGGACAAGGTGTATGCCATGTAATACCCTACACACTGAACAAACAAGGGAAAGGCTTGAACAATCACAACAGCAACCGCCGCAAACCCCAGTGAACCTTTCAGTATGCGCAGACCACTCAGCACACTGCCCATGGCTTGGGAAGCAACTGACCCCACAATGGGCACTCCTCCACTCATCAGCAGGCGTCCCGTGTTAATGGTAAAATCATCCGCCCCCTGTGCAAGTACGGTTTGCATTCCAAGCACGGCGGTAAAAGCCATACAGACGATGGTTAAAATCCAGCGCACGCATTTGTTCAGCATGTTGCAAGCCTGGGGCAGTCCCGGCACACCGCACAGACCTCCCGCTGTATTCAGTGCAAGATACACCTGCACCAGTGGCAGAGCACACACCGAAATCATCTGGGCGGAAAAAGCAGCCATGCCAAAGAACATCCCGCTGTATACCGCCGCCTGGGTTACCTGCCCACAACTGACCATCACACCGCTGAAAACAGGGATAAACCCCACAAGGTAAATCTGCCATTCCTGCACAATCTGTATTACCCGCTCCACAAGTTCCAGTGCGGCAGGTAGGCTCGTCCCAAACAATGCCGCAACGCACACCATTTCCAGTGAGGAGCTCCACCCACCTCCGGGAACAAGGACAAGGACTGCCGCACCAAGAAAAATACCCGCCATGAGCGCTATAACCAAACGGATTGGCTCCCGGATTGGCTCTTTCGCCTTTTCCATAATGCCAGAAAGCAGCTCCCCCGCTTCCATGGACTGAAAGTCCTCCACTTTCACAGCGGGCTGTTCTATATAATATTGCACGGAATCCGGCACTTCCTGCTGTGCATAGCAAGGAACTGTAAGCATGGCCAAAACCATACACAGGGACAGCAAGTATCTCACTGTAAAAACACCACCAATGAATCCAATATTTTTTGAAAAAGAGGCAAAGCACACAGGATAATGAAACACCGCCCTGCCAACTCCACCTTGCCTGCCAGTGCTGTCATACCCGCATCTTTGCAAATATCCTGGGCTGTTTGGATGGTTAAGGCAATCCCGGCGGTTTTCAATAAAATTGTCAGATTGCTTTGATCCAGATATTCCGAACAGTCATAGAACCACTGGATAATCGGCTCGCAAAACCCCACCAGATACAGTAGTAAAATCACCGAACAGCCCAGCAAGCACAGCAGACCATAGGCGGGCAGATACTGGCGAACCAATGCGGTAAGCATGGCACTTATCAATACAAAGGCCAAAATTTGAAACAATTCCATGGCGGTTCCTTTTACAAGTTAAACAGAGCCTTAATTCTCACAAACAGGTCACTTATTTGCTGTACCAACATGGACAGCACCACAATCAATCCCGCCAATGTGGTCATCATCGCCTGGTCCTCCCGGCCAGAGCGAATCAAAAGCTGATTCAAAACCGCAACAATAATACCGATTGCCGCTATTTTGAATACCAAATCGATATCCATGGCGTCCTCCTTGATTTTCAAAACAGTAGAATTGCAACAAGCCCTCCCAGACACAGCCCTAACTTTGGGTACAGCCGGCAGGTTGCTTGATGACGACGCTCTGCCTGTTCCTGCTCTTTTTTGCATACCATCATCAGGTATTCCACCTCCTGGCAGAACTGCTCGCTGGTGTTTGCTCCCAAAAATTGAAAAAAACTTTGGAATCCACTGCTATGTTCTCTGCCCAGCCATTCCGGCAGAAGAACATCCCCAAAGCCTTTGCCGTGGGCTGTAATCAGCTGGGTATATAAACCGGAACTTTGGCAGTCCCGAAATAACTGGGATATAGGGGTCGCCCGGTAAAATATCTCCTGTTCCAGATAGGCCAGCAACTGGGATAGCTGATTCCAAAACAAAAGCCGACTATAAACCCGCTTGCTGTACTCCATCCCGGCGGCAAACCCGGTGAACACCAGCAGCAATAGGCCCATCCATTTGAGAATTACCGTCATAGGCAGACCACCTCCTGTATCCGTCCCCTTGCCATCTCTCTGGGAAGCAAGACGCATAGCCCAAAATAGTGGGACAATTCCCCTTTTCCGCACTCCAGTCGTTGCTCTGCGTCCTGGACGCTTGTCCCATGAATGGTACAAAGAAATTCTATCCCACCAGAACAGGCGGCTTTTATCTGCTGCCACTCGGAATGACCTGCAATTTCATCGCACACAATGATATCTGGACCCATGCTGCGCAGTGCATTTTGAATGCCCCGATTTTTCTGAACCCCAGATAAAACATCGCAGTGCAAAGGCGGCAAATATTGGAAGCCTTCCTCACTGCAAGGCCAGATTTCCTCACGCTCGTCCACAACGCAAACCCTCTTCCCCCGTGCGCATAGATGAGAAACAAGGCTGCGCAGGAGGGTTGTTTTTCCGCTCCCCGGTGGGCCAATCAAAAGCATGCCTCGAAACGGTTGTTGAAGTTGGCTTTTCAAAGCGTTGGGCAAGGGAATCTGGATGACACGGGCCACCCGGATGTTCAGCGAGGTAATGCTTTGAATCCCTTTGATTTCATCCTGTGCCCAGCAAAAGGACCCCGCGACTCCCACTCTGTGTCCGCCGGGAATAGTAAAAAAACCTTGGGCAAGCTGTTGCTGGTGGGTATGTACCGAGCGGTCGCACAGTTCATAAAAGCACTGCTTGACTTGGGGATGGGTCAGCGGCGGGATACTGTGGGCGGTCGTCCACTCCACCGCAGGCAGGATACCCTCTTTTGTGGTAAACACCACCGGACGTCCCGTTCGCAAGCGGATTTCCTGCACCTGATCGGCCAGATGGGATGGTACACTGCACAGGCTTTGATGAACAAAACCAGGCAATCGGGATATGGCTTGATAGTATGGTTCCATAGTGATTTCACGCTCCCTTTGCTATTACAGTATGCAATGGCTCGTCCGTATAGAACAAAAGAGCAGTCCCCTTTCCTTTGGAAAGAAAACTGCTCTTTTAAAATCAAACGATTTATTCTTTAATCATTTCCATAAACTGGGCTTCGTCAATGACCGGGACGCCCAGCTGTTGTGCTTTGGTCAATTTGGAGCCAGCTGCTTCCCCGGCAAGCACATAGGATGTTTTCTTGGACACCGAACCGCTTGCCTTTCCGCCATTTTGCACAATCAGTGCTTCTGCTTCCGAGCGGGAGAGACTGGGCAACGTACCTGTCACCACAATGGTAAGACCGGTTAGGGCTGTTCCTTTTTTCTCGCCTTTCCACTCCAGATTCAGGCCGGACTGTTCAAGACGATTCAGCAGGTCTGCTGTTCCCTCTTTGGAGAAAAATGCCACCACACTTTGGGCCATAACACTTCCAAAGCCGTCCAGTTCTTCTATCTGCTCCTGGCTTGCCTGCTGGAGTGCCTTCATGCTGCCAAAATGCTCTGCCAGCAATGCCGCCGCTTTTTCTCCAATGTTGCGGATGCCAAGGCCAAACAGCAGCTTGTCCAGATTGTTATTTTTAGACTGCTCCAGGGCATTCAGCAGGTTTTCTGCACTTTTGTCCTTGAATTTTTCCAGCTCCAACAGCTGTTCCTTGGTGAGGGTATACAAATCTGCCGCAGATTGGACATAACCTTTTTCCACCAGCTGTGCCGCCACTGCTTTCCCAAGGCCATCAATGTTCATGGCATTGCGGCTTGCAAAGTGGATGATGTTGCGCAAAGCCTGAGCCGGGCATTCCGGGTTGACACAGCGAAGGGCGGATTCCTCTTCCAGATGCACCGCCAACGAACCGCAGGAAGGGCAGGTGGTGGGCATTTCATAGGGGGTTGCCCCCTCTGCATGGGCAGCCACAGAGACAACCTCCGGAATGATGTCCCCTGCTTTTCGCACCACAATGGTATCCCCCAGGCATATACCCAGCTGACGGATATAGTCCTCATTGTGCAGAATCGCCCGGGACACAGTGGTTCCGGCAAGTTGTACCGGCTGGAATACGGCAGTGGGGGTTAGTACGCCGGTGCGCCCCACGGTGATGTCAATTTCCAGCAACTGGGTCTGCTTTTCTTCCGGCGGATACTTGAATGCCACTGCCCAGCGGGGAAATTTGTTGGTGCTTCCCAGCTGTTGCCGCTGGATAAAATCATCCACCTTCACCACTGCACCGTCAATATCATATTCCAGCGCCCCACGCTGGGCACCGATGGCATCAATGCGGGCAATGGCCTCCTCAATGGTGTCGAATGCCTGATAATCCGGCGATACCGGAAAGCCAAGTCCAGTCAGGTAGTCCAGGCTTTCCTTGTGGCTGTGCAGTTCCTTGCCCCGAATCTGCTGTACGTTAAAGACAAACAGAGACAGTCCTCTTGTAGCGGTGATTTTACTGTCCTTTTGCCGCAGGGAACCAGCGGCGGCATTGCGGGGATTTTTGAAGGGCTGTTTATCGCTCAGTTCCTGTTCCTCCACCAGCTGTTCAAAGGCGGAACGAGGCATATACACCTCACCCCGCACTTCCAAAAATTCCGGCGCATTTTCCAGCTTTTTAGGCACATCCTCAATTACTGCGAGATTGGCGGTTACGTCCTCGCCTACCACACCGTCGCCCCGGGTAGAGCCACGGACAAACTGGCCATTTTCATATTCCAGACTGACGGACAGACCGTCAATTTTGGATTCCACCACATAGCGGGGTTGGATGACCTCGCCTCGTACACGCTGGTCGAAGTCCCTGAGTTCCTGCAAAGAAAAAGCATCCTGAAGGCTTTCCATCTTTACCGCATGGGTCACCTTTGGAAAGCGTCCAGAGGGGGTCCCCCCCACCTTCTGGGTAGGAGAATCCTTGGTAATCAATTCCGGGAAGTCCGCTTCCAGTTGTTTTAACTCTCGTGTAAGCGCATCATAGACAAAGTCATCCAGTTGCGGCGCATCTTGGTCATAGTACAAATGGTTGTTGTATTCAATCTCCTTGCGCAGTTCTTCTATACGCTTTTTTGCTTGTGTCAAATCCACGATATCACCTCTACGGCTTCTGGTTTTATTAAGAGTAGGATGGGCGGCCCTGCCAGCCAGCATACCCACCGAACATTCAGTGAAACCAGAATCTCTTTTCTATATATTTCATCCTAAGATAGGCTTTTCAGTACACTGTATTATATCCTAAACCAGCGGATTCTTCAATCTTTGTTAGAGTTTATACCTGAAAAATCCCTCATGAAATCAAGCATATGTTTTCTTGTGACGATGCACTTTATAGATTAGCTACAAGTCTTGAATTTGACAGTTTTTGCTCATTTATGATTGACTCTGTGATACCCCTTGTCCAACGCTCACCTGAGGCACCTGTCCCACAACCCAAATCTGGCCTGCCATTAAATCAGTTTCTACCTGTACCGGATAGACCTGACCGGCATAAACCAGTCCTAATTCCACCTGCACACAGATGGTAAGTTCCCAACGGGTTTGGTTGATGCCTGCACTTACAAACTGGGTGTCCATGTTGCTTTTTGCATATGAGATAGGCACCGCCTTAACGGTTAAACTAGGGCCTTTGTCGTTGAACATCTGAATGCCGGTGAGTGTGCCCACTGGAATGGAAAAGGTCATCTGAAAATCGTCCTCCAAGATTTCATTCACCCGTTGCACCAGGGCATCCTCCAGGTGGTTGACCACCAACCCGTCCACATGGATGCTTTGAATCTGTCCGTCCTGTGTTTGGTTTGTTTGGTACAATCCTTCAAACAGATACCCTTGTTGGTCCACCAGTCCATCAAAGACTTCCTGTATCATCCGCATAGAACGATTTTTGCAATGATACACCAGAACTTCCTGCACAAAGGGACGAACAACACGATCCAGTTGAATCAATCCAAATATTCCCATGGACACAGCAAACATTACAAAAATCGCCCCACGCTTCCACTGCCGTTTGGGGGATGGTTTTGCCTGATGACGTCCAGCGGTTTTGTATAGCATGGAATCTCTCCTTTTCTTTTAAGAAAATTTTGCTCTATGGTTATATATTCTGTTTCCATGCCAAATGTGCAAAAATAAAACCTCTGGATACAAAAATCCAGAGGTTTTTATGTTAGATAGAGATGGTACGGGCTACATCCAGTACAAGGGTATCAATGGTTTTCTTCATGGAAAGTGCTACGTCAATGTCATAGTCCACGATTTTGTCCGCAGAAACTGCCACAACACGGTTAAAAATACCCCGCTCCAGCAGATTTACAGCATGATAACCCATTTCGGATGCAGTAACACGGTCACGCAGGGTGGGAGAACCACCACGCTGTACGTGGCCCAGAACGGTTGCACGGGAATCAATACCAGTCTGTGCCTGAATTTCCGCTGCCAGCTCCTGGGCATGGCCTACACCTTCCGCCACAATGACGATGAAGTGCTTTTTGCCGGTCTTTTGGGTTTCACGCATCCGTGCCAGCACATCGTGATCCAAATCGTAGGGACGTTCCGGAATCAAGATTGCCAGTGCACCGGTGGCAATACCCACGTTCAGCGCAATGTAACCTGCATTACGACCCATAACCTCTACCACACTGCAACGGTCATGGCTTTGGGTGGTATCACGCAGTTTGTCCACCATCTCCACCGCTGTGTTCATAGCAGTATCATAGCCGATGGTGTATTCACTGCAAGCGATGTCATTGTCGATTGTGCCGGGGATGCCAATACAGGGAACACCCAGGTTCGCCAGCGCACGAGCACCACGGAAAGAACCGTCGCCGCCAATGACAACCAGCGCATCAATGCCCAGCTCTGCACATTTTTCTGCACCCTTCTTTTGGTATTCTGGGTTTAGAAATTCAAGACAGCGAGCGGTATACAGCACAGTACCACCACGATGAATAATCTCGGAAACACTGCGCAGATTCATTTCATATACATCCCCATTGAGCAAACCGTTATAGCCACGCTCAATGCCCATGACACGCATACCTTTACCCAAAGCAGTACGAACCACAGCACGTACCGCCGCATTCATACCAGGAGCATCTCCACCGCTGGTGAGAACGCCAATGGTTTTAATTTCTTTGTACATAATCACAGCCCTCCTCAGTTCCATCCAGTCATATCACCAGAATTGATATAATTATAACATATATCCTGAGAGAATGCAAAACAAAGTTTTGAAAATTGTTGTTTTTGCTGTTACTGAATTGCCACGTTCTTTTCTCCAAGAATTCGCACCATTTCATCAAACAGGCGGGGCTGGTCCAGCGTCCACATGGAGCGTGGGGCAACCGTCAACTGTTTGCAGTCCTCAAAGTACATGTACACCGGGAAATCCCCCTCAAAAATCCCCAGTAGATTTTCCACCTTGTGGAACTGCGGACAATCTCTGGAAGCTAATTTCAGGTACAATCCACGTGGTCTTTTGGGCTTTGTGGATTGTTTTTCCGGTGTGGTAGCATTTTGGGCAGATACAGGTTGTTTTTCCGGCATTAGTGTGCTTTTGGGTTTTACAGGCTGAGTAAGGGGTTTATTCTCATATTGCTCTGCAAGAACAATTTCTTCCGCCATAATTTTGGTAGCTTCGTCGTCTTTTACTGAAACACGGCCTGTCACCACCACAACTGCATTTTCCTGCAAGGCATCTCGGCACCGTTCCAGCACCTTTGGAAACACCAAAATTTCCAGCGTACCAGTCAGGTCCTCCACACTGGTAAATGCCATCATGGTATTGGAACGGGTGGTCATAAACTTGCTTTTAATCACGGTGCAAAGGATTTTCACATTTTTATTGTCATAATCCTTTGCATCATCCCCGGTCAGCTCCGCAATGTTGCAAGCACCAATGGTGCGAATCATATCACGGTAGGCATCCAGCGGATGACCGGACAGGTACAGGCCACTTGCTTCCTTTTCCTGCTGGAGCAGTTCTTTGGGCGAATACTCCTCTTTTGGCGGGATGTAATAATCATCCCTGTCCTCCTGGCTGTCCAGCTGACCAAACAAATCCAGCTGTCCATCCAGATTCTTGCGGCTATCCGTTTCCACACTCTTCAAGATTGGCTCGATGTGCTCAATCATTGCCCGGCGGCTTACCCCCATTTCATCAAAAGCACCGCATTTAATCAGGCTTTCAATGGCTCGGCGGTTGACTTCGCATCCGTGCATCCGTTTGCAAAAATCATACAGAGAGTGGAACGGCTTGTCCTTGCGCTCTTTTACCACAGAGGCAATTAGGTTCCGGCCCACATTTTTCACCGCGTTCAAACCAAAGCGAATGGTTCCATTGTGAGCGGTAAACCCACCGTCACTTACGTTAATGTCGGGGGGAAGAACCTTAATGTTCAACCGCTGGCACTCGGCGGAATATTCAATCACCTTATCCGTGTTATCCAGCACGCTGGTGAGCAACGCCGCCATGAACTCGTTGGGATAATGGCATTTCAGATAGGCTGTTTGGTACGCCACATAGGCATAGCAAGCCGCATGGGATTTGTTGAAGGCATAGGATGCAAAGCTGGACATATCGTCAAAGATAGCGTTAGCCGTCTTTTCGTCAATGCCGTTTGCCACACAGCCCACGCATTCCGACCCCGGCTCGGTACTGCCATAGACAAAGTGCTGGCGCTCCTTTTCCATAACATCATGCTTTTTCTTACTCATGGCACGGCGCACCAGGTCCGCTTGTCCCAAGGAAAAGCCTGCCAGCTCTCGGCAAATCTGCATTACCTGTTCCTGATACACAATACATCCGTTGGTCACGTCCAGGATATGGGCCAACTGGGGTGTCTTGTATTGCACCTGTTCCGGATGCTGGCGGTTGCGCAGATAGGTTGGGATGGAGTCCATAGGACCGGGACGATACAAGGAAATCAAGGCGATAATGTCTTCCAGATTTTTTGGCTTTAAGCCAGAAAGAACTTGCTTCATGCCACTACTTTCCAGCTGGAACACACCCTCTGTTTCACTGCGGCCTAGCATGGCATAGGTTTCTTCATCGTCATAGGGCATGGTTTCCACAGAGAAAGAAGGATTGCTCTTTTGAATCATCCGCTCTGCATCTCGGATTACGGTCAGGGTGCGCAGACCTAAAAAGTCCATCTTCAAAAGACCCAATTCCTCGATGGTGGTCATGGTGAACTGGGTAACAGGAATGCCGTCATTGGAGGCAAGGGGTACATATTCGTCCACCGCCTGAGGGGTAATCACCACACCTGCCGCATGGGTGGAAGCGTGGCGGGGCATACCCTCAATTTTAATGGCGGTATCCACCAGTTCTTTCACCTGTTCGTCCTGTTCGTACAGGTTTTTGAGTTCAGGTGATACCTCCAGTGCCCGGTTTAGGGTCATTTTCAACTCCATGGGAACCAGCTTTGCGATGGAATCCACCATGGCATAGGGCAAATCCATGACCCGTCCCACATCTCGCAACGCTGCACGAGCCGCCATAGTACCAAAGGTGATAATCTGTGCCACATGGTCGTGCCCGTACTTTTCGTTTACATAGTCAATAACATCCTGCCGATGCTCGTAGCAAAAGTCCACATCAAAGTCAGGCATACTGACACGCTCCGGATTCAAAAACCGCTCAAACAGTAGCTGATAGCGGATGGGGTCAATGTTGGTGATGCCTACACAGTAGGCCGCAATGCTACCTGCACCACTGCCACGTCCTGGGCCAACGGGAATCCCCTTGCTTCTCGCATAGCGGATAAAATCATACACAATCAGATAGTAGTTGGTGTAGCCCATTCGCTTGATGACATCAATTTCGTAGGCCAGCCGTTCCCGAATGGTTTCATCCACGTTTTTGCCATACCGTTTTTCCAGTCCCTCATAACACAGCATCTCAAAATATGCTTGGTTGTCCATATTGTTAGGAGCTTGGAAATAGGGCAGCTTGGTTACACCAAACTCAAAATCAAAATTGCACATTTCCGCAATCTTGTTGGTGTTTTCACAGGCTTCCGGCACAATGGAAAACAGGTCATACATTTCCTCTGTGCTTTTCAGATAAAACTCATCTGTTGCAAATTCCAGCTTGTCATCATCCTGGATGGTTTTGCCAGTTTGGATGCAGATAAGGATACTCTGCATCTTGCTGTCTTCCTTGCGCAGATAATGGGAATCGTTGGTGGCAACCAGGGGAATTCCGGTATCTCTGGACAGTCGAATCAGGTGAGGCAATACCCGTTGCTGGGCTTCAATGCCATGGTCCTGGATTTCCAGATAGTAATTTCCCTGTCCAAACAGGTTGTTATAGTACAGTGCAACCTGTTTGGCCTTTTCATAGTCTCCTGCCAGCAAAGCCTGGGGAACTTCGCCCGCCAAGCAAGCAGAAAGACAAACCAGGCCCTCGCAGTGCTCTTCCAGCAGGGCCTTGTCAATGCGTGGTTTGGAATAAAAACCCTCGGTAAAACCGGCAGAAACCAGTTTAATCAGGTTTTTATAGCCCGTCTCGTTTTTACAAAGCAAAATCAGATGGTGAGAGCCATCAATCCGGTTCACCTTATCAAAGCGGGAACGGGTTGCCACATAGACTTCGCATCCAATAATCGGCTTAATCCCCGCTTTTTTGGCGGCCTTGTAAAAATCCACACAGCCATACATCACGCCATGGTCGGTGATTGCAATGGCGGTTTGCCCCAGCTCCTTGACCCGGTCGAACATTCGGTCAATTCGGCAGGCACCGTCCAGCAAGCTATACTCTGTATGGACATGTAGATGGGTAAAATTACGGTTTGACTCCGACATTTTCGTTCCTCTGTCTTAAATCCTCGGCAATTTGTTGCAATTTTCTTAAACGATGGGATAAGCCGGACTTACTGATGGGTTCAGGGCTTTCCAAAGCCAGCTTGGCAAGGGGCAGATGGGGCCACTTCAACCGGAGCATAGCAGTCTGCTGCAATGCGGGAGTAAGTGCTTCAAATGCGCCCTGTTCTTGCAGGTAATGGATGGCCTTAATCGCCTGGACCATTGCAACCGCAGTCTTGTCCATGTTGGCGGTTTCGCAGTTGGTCAGTCGGTTGGTCTTGTTGCGCAGTTCCTTGATTACCTTGTAATCCATAATCTGCATGGCGGCATTACCTGCACCCATGAAGGTGAGCAAGTCCTCAATCTGCTCGCTGGATTTGATGTAAACCACATTCACACCCTTACGCACAGTGCGATGGGGGCGGAACTCGTGCTCTGCCAGAACACCTTCCAAATCCTTTGCCAGATTGTGGCGGTTGGACAAAAACTCCAGGTTATACTCTTTCTGGGGATCGGTCATGGTGCCACAGCAAACGAATGCACCGCTCAAAAAAGCGCCCACGCAGTTGCTGCACCGTACAAGAGCGGGATTCACCCGCAGGCTTGCCTGTTCCGGGGAATACTGGAACATGTCCAGCATGATTGCAATCTGCTCCGGGTCTTCCACTCGGAACTCATATAAAGGGCTATTTCCCCGCTGTCCAACCACAATCTCGCCACTGATTCCCGCATAATGGAAAATTTTCTTGGCATACTGTGCCACAGCCTGGGACTCGGTCTGCATAATAAGTCCCTCTTCCCCGAAATACTTGCTGAAGCAAGCAATTCCGTAGGAAACCGACTGGGCGCAGCAAGTGCGGTTGACTCTCTTTTGTACAATTTCGTTTTTTACATCCTGTGCAAAGCTCATAGCCTTAATGAATTCCTCTCTTATTTGTTAACGCTTTTCATCCCGATGATACATCACCGGTTTGTATCCAATGGACTGACAGTGTTCCCCTATCTTTCTTGCAAAAGTGATGGAACGATGTTTGCCGCCTGTGCAGCCAACCGCTATGGTTAGCTGGCTTTTCCCCTCTTTCATATACAAAGGCAGGGAGAAATCAAGCAAGCTGTTGATATGGGCCAGCAGTCCCTGGGACTGTTCAAACTGCATCACATAATCCGCCACTTCATCGTCCAGTCCTGTTTTGTTCTTCAACTGGGGAACATAAAAGGGATTGGGCAAACAGCGTACATCGAACACAATGTCCGCTTCCTTAGGCGGCCCATACTTAAACCCGAAGGACATAACAGTCAAAAGCATAGGGGCTTTGTCCTGTGTGAGAAACAGTTTGCAGATTCTCTCCCGGTTTTGTGCCACGGATAGCAGCGATGTGTCAATTACATAGTCCGCCCGGGCATAAAAAGGGTGCAGAATCTCTCGTTCACGGTGCAATCCCTCTTCTGTGGTGCAGTTTTCCTGCAAGGAAAGGGGGTGTACCCGGCGGGTTTCCTTGTAACGACGGGACAGAACCTCGTCCGAAGCATCCAGAAACAGCACCTTGTAAGGAACCTCACAGCAATCCAGGCTTTCCAGCGCTTTTTCTGCATCCCTTGTACTGCGACAGCTGCGAACATCCACCACAACTGCCACCTTATCCAACGTGGTTTCACCCTGCAATGCAAAATCCAACAGACGAGGAATTAGCCCAGCAGGAATATTATCAATGCAGAAATAGCCAATATCCTCCAGAGTGTCCACGGCCAAGGATTTTCCGGCGCCAGACAGACCCGTTACCACAAGCAGTTCCATTTACAACCCCTCCTTTTCACTTCTTTATCTGAAAACCATTTTGACCGGCTGCCCTTTTGCAGACAGCCGGTCTGTTGCCAGACTTATTTTACCACTCGAATTTCTTTTTCCAGCTTATAACCAGTTTGTTCCTGCACAATGGAACTTACCTTGTCTGCAAGTTCCAGCACCTGTGCGCAGGTTGCGTGTCCCAGGTTTACAATAAATCCGCAATGCTTTTCGCTGATTGCCGCATCGCCTACCCGGTATCCCCGTAGGCCGCATTGGTCAATCAAACCACCTGCAAAAGCCCCTACAGGTCGCTTGAAAGCACTTCCTGCACTGGGCAAATCCAAGGGCTGTTTGTCTATCCGGCGTTGCATCAATTCATCCATGGTGGATTGAATCTGCTGTTTCTCTCCCGGTTTCAGCTGTACCGTTACCTCCAGGACACACCAGCCGGTGCGCTCAAAGATACTGCTACGGTAGCCCAGCTCCATCTGGTCGGCAGAAAGAGTTTGAATCACACCTTCATCGTCCAGACAGATGACCTGCAACAGCACATCCTTCATCTCTCCGCCATAGGCGCCAGCGTTCATGTAGACTGCTCCGCCCACGCTCCCGGGGATTCCATAGGCAAACTCCATACCGGTCAGGCTCTGCTCTGCGGCCAGCTGACAGATTTCCTTCAAATCTGTGCCCGCTGTTGCGGTAATGCAGTGTTCCTCCACACGTAAGGTGGTGGGAAGCTCCTTCGTGCAGATAACCACCCCTGCAAAGCCTTCATCAGCAAACAGTAGGTTAGAACCATTGCCCAAAAGATAGTACCGTGCCCCCTGCTCCTTACAGATGCCAACGGCTTTTACAAGCTGCTCCACCGTCGTAGGGGTACAAAACACCGCCGCAGGGCCTCCGATTTTGAAACTGGTATGAAGTGCAAGCGACTCATTGCACCGATATGGAATAGTTGCTTGTTGAAACAGATGGGTGATTTGTTCCATGCACTCCATAAAATCCTCCTGTTATGTATCTTACAATTTTTCTTGGTTGCCCAGCCAGGCTGCTCCCACCACGCCAGCGTCGTTAAAGAGCTGTGCGCATTTCAGGGTGGTGCGATGCTTGCCATCACGAGCATAGTCTTCCCAGCCCAGCGTCTTGCGGATGGGGCCAAGCAATACTTCTCCCTGCTTGGACACACCACCGCCCACGCATACAACCTCTGGCTGGAAGATGTTCACCACATTCACCAGGCCACAGGCCACATGTTCGATGAACTTGTTCACCAGTGCAGTAGCCAGTTCATCCCCTGCCTGCATGGCATCAAAGGCGGTTTTTGCACCCACCTTGTTCAGGTCGCCGTCCACCAGCTTCCACATTATGCTATCGGGATGCGCCATCATGGCGGATTTTACATCCTCTGCAAGGGCGCTGGCAGAAGCATACTTCTCCCAGCAGCCATTTCGGCCACATTTACACAGACGGCCGTCCTTCTGGATCACCATATGGCCCAGCTCTGCACCGGCATAGTTAAAGCCAGCAAAGATTTTACCATCAATAATAACACCTGCACCGATACCAGTGCCTAGTGTGATTACCACTGCATAGCGGGCACCCTGTGCGCCACCTGCAATGTACTCGCCATATGCGGCCGCATTCGCATCGTTTTCCACATAGACAACACAGCCCAGCAGTTTCTCCATCTTGGCTTTCAGATTCCATTCACGATAGCCAAAATTTGCATTAAAGTCCACAACTCCAGTTTTGCTGTTAACGCTTCCCGGGCTTCCGATGCCAATCCACAGCAGGTCTTCCATGGTCAGATTGCACTCCACCAAAACCTGACGGCAAAGGTTGGCGATTTTTCCCTCAATCACCTCTTCCGGCTGAGGGAGATCCGTGGGACAGGTGCAGGTGTGGATAACCTGAAATTCCTCGTTCACAACACCTGCTGTAATGGTAGTACCGCCTAAATCAACGCCGATGGTATACTTTTTCATACAAGCAACTCTCCGATTCGATTTACAATTTCTTTTTTATGTACTTCCAATTCCCGGCGCAGTCTTGCACCGGTGCTGTTTACAATCAGCTCTGGGGGGAAATTTGCCTCTTCCAACAGATAGAACATATGTCCCACACCTGCTTTCAGGTGATAGATGGAATGGGCATCGGTATTCAGGGCAATTTTGCACTCGCTTCGTTTGCAGGCTGCAATGATTTTGCGCATATTGTCCGTTCCGCCGGGGCGGATCACAAAGGAATTGCCGTTCAATTCCACAACCTTGTTGTTGTGGGCAAATTCCGCAATGACCCGCTCATAGTCATAGGGATAGCACTGCTGCTCCGAGTGACCAATCATATCCACGTAGGGATTTTTTGCCACCTGCAACCAAAGGTGGGTGGTTTCTTCCTCGGTCAATGGGCCAGGAATGCAGGAGCCATGGATGGATGCAATAATCCAGTCCAGATTTTTCAAATCATAGGGGGTTGCATCGATTGTACCCTGCACATCCATCACGTTGGCTTCCATGCCTTTCAGGGCAACCACACCCTCCAGTACATCCGGCAAGGTGGTAAGCATCTGGAAATGCCACTGATGTGCGCCGTCTTCCGTTCCATAGCCGTGGTTTGTTATGGCAATTGCTTTATGCCCTATCTGGTGTGCGGCAAGTGCCATTTCCGTAATTGTGTTAAACGCATGACTGGACACACAAGTATGTGTATGCAAATCCGCTACAATTTGATACCGTTCCATGCAATATATATACCTCCCTGCTGGATAGAAAAACTGATTTATTCTACAATGTCGTTTTCAAGCCCTAAGCGAGCCAACAACTCCCGTGCCGCATTGTAGCCCATCTTTTTCTCACGGTTGTTGATTGCCGCTGTCTCAATGATAACGGCAAGATTTCGGCCAGGCATAACCGGAATCACAGTGCTGGGAATCTGCACCCCTAAGATGTCATAAAAATCAGTTTCCAGTCCTGTGCGGCTGTAGGTTTTGCTTCTATCCCAGGGTTCCAAGGATACCACCAGGTCTACCTTGTCACTCACCTTAACCGAACCAATACCAAAGATATGCGCCACGTTCACAATACCTACACCACGCAGTTCAATGAAGTGGCGAATATTTTCCGGAGCAGTACCCACGATAGTTCGGTTGGAGGTACGGCGAAGCTCCACTGCATCGTCCGCAATCAAGCGATGGCCACGCTTTACCAGCTCTACGGCTGTTTCGCTTTTGCCTACACCGCTGTCGCCTAAAATCAGGATTCCCTCGCCGTACACTTCAATGAACACACCGTGCCGTGTGATGCGCGGTGCCAGCTCCACGTTCAAAATGCTGATAAGCGTACTCATGAGGGTGGAGGTGGTTTCTGAAGAGGAAAGCACCGGAACTTCGTATTTTTGCGCAAAATCAATCATTTCCGGCAACGGTTCCAAACTGCGGCTGATAAGTACCGCCGGGGGGGTTAACTGGAACAGCTTCTCCAGGTGTACCCGCCGGGTTCCCTCGGGAAGTTCCTGGAGATAGGCCATCTCCACCATGCCAAAAATCTGAATCCGCCGGGCATCAAAATACTGATAATACCCTGCAAGCACAATACCGGGACGGTGAACATCCGCAGTTTCGATGGGGATGTCTTTCAAATCTTTGGGGGCATAAATTGTTTCCAGATTCAGCATATCAGCAAGTTTGCTGAGCGGGACAGAAAACGCCGACATAGAAGCACCCTTTCTTTTTTTGAAAATCAGTGATATCTCTATTATATAATAACCTGTCCATTTTATCAATTTGATTTGCGTAAAAAAATCACAAACCCTATCCATATAATTTACTGGATAGGGTTAAATTTTATAAAATTTTTAGCTCACTGGAAAAGTCAATACAGCTTGTACCAAACAATGTGCCCTGTTGTTTCATCCGTTGCATCCCAGTAACACTGTAATTGGCAAACCGTGCTTTTAAAGAAAATACGTCACATTCTTCACTGAATCCCTGTTGAATCAGCCAGTCCATCTGCTGTGCAATCCCCTGTTCCAGTTGTTGCACGGTTGCATCGTCTTGCAATAGCTCCACCACGCCCTGTGTGCCGGTCACCGAGCTAATCCGTCCCACCAAGCGCAGGTCCAGAACCAGCTTTTCTCCCTCCTGTTTAACTCCATAGACAAACCGGGGGTCACTTAGTTGAATCTGTACGGTTTCGCCGGATAGCTCCAGCTCAAAGGACGGTGAACTTTGGGATTGTCCCATCAGCAATGCCGCCAGTGTAGCTTTCGCCTGGTCCCAATGAGCTACCGGTTTATCCTTGATATACAGGGATAGCCCCTCTGTGCGGGGCAGCTGCTCCTCCGGGCAGGAAATTAGTGGCAAGACAAAGCCTTTTTCCGGCTGTAAAATTTGGTATAAAAAGCTTTTGAGCTGGGTTTCCTCGCTGAGCTGTCTCAGATTGTGCATAAAGTCGGTTTCCAGTACGGCATTTACAAAATCCTGCCCGCTTAAATCAATGCCCCACACCTGCATATTGGGCCGGCCCGAATCAATGCTCACCAAAAAATTTGCCGCAAGGGATACCCCCTCCTGTTGCAGATTTGGCCCAATCAACAGCATCTCGTTTTGACCATGAAACACCGTTCCTGTACAGCTTTTCTGCGCCTGCTCCAAGGCTTCAAACCAGCTTTCTCCCTCGCCGGTCAAAACTCTAAGTTGCTCTTTTGCGTCCCCGGCATCGGCGCTGGGCTCGGCCTGTAAAACCACAAGATGGGCCACATATTCGTGCATTTTATCCAGATACATGGCTTTTACAATCATCTTGTTGCCAATTTCCCCTTGCGAGCATCCTGTAAGCCAAAGTGTCATTCCCAGCAGGACACACATCAACCACCGCTTCATTGTTTACACCCGCCTTTCCTGTGGAATGCACTCCAAATTGCCGCACTGACCCCAGCTGTCAACAGCCCTGCCTGCTGGGCAAAAAAGAGCCAGGGTTCCACCGCCTTGCGCTGGGTCACGAACACAATCAAAACCGCCGCAACGGTTATAAAAAAGGGAGCGTGCCTGGACAGTTTCCAGTTGAATCCTTCCATCAGTTGCACCGCCGCAAAGCAGTAAACCGTGGTTTTAATCAAAAACAGCATAAGCCATACACTTGCGTGGAGTGCATCCAGCCGGCGAAACACCGAAATGCCCCCAAGACGGGCGATGGTAAATACAGGCTGTTCCTGTTGGAAGTACACCTCCCCCAGTGCCATCTCCCCCAAAATAGCCAGAAACATCCCCATGGCAAACAATCCCAAAACCACGTTGCCAAAGAAAAATCCCTGCTTGTTTTTATTTTTCGCAGCAAACAGCGGCCATATAAGCAATTCTGTTGGTAGGCTTGCCTGATGGATAAACCCGTTCCAGATGGGTTTTATACTCAGGGTATCGGGTTGCAGGTTGGTAAACCGAAGCTGTTCCAGCAAAGATATGGCCAAAAACAATAAAGACACACCGGAAAGAATCACCAGGATGAATGCAGTGCGACTTAGCGCCCCCAGACCTGCATACACTCCGTAAAAGGCAACGGCAAATACCACAATTAAAAATGAACCCATGCCAAGGACACTGGACTGCACCGTTTCATAGAATCTCTGGCCTTGGGTGAGTTCTACCGCCAAGGAAATCACCAGCGAACCCAGCAGAAAAACACGGGCAATCAGACACTGATTCAGCCCCTCACCATAATTTTTTGTCAACCAAAACAGTGCATAAATGAGCAAACACTGGAGTGCAAAGCCCAGCACCGCCCACTGTGCGGTAAGCGGCTGTTGCCATTGCATGGTGGGACAAACAAACTGATCCGCCATCAAACAAGCCGCCATAAGCCAGGCCAGCTGACGTCCCGGCACCCCAGACTTATCACTGGTCAGATTCATACGATTGCTCCTCTCCCAGTAAATCTTGAATGGTAAATGGTTTTTGCGCCAGCTTCTTCCAGGACATCCGCAGTACTCCGTCCCGTACCGCACCTTTTGCCCAAGGTACAAAGGGCGAGGTATACGGAATACCAAAGGACTGCATGCCACAGATACTTAGCACCATTACCAAAAACAAGGCGGAAATACCCAGCGGGCCGAAAAATCCTCCTGCCAGCACAAACAAAATTCGCAAAACCGTGGCAGGTTCGTACAGGCTTGGAATTACAAAGATAGAAATGGTAGTAATGGCCGCCACAATTACCACCGGGGTGCTGACAATGGCCGCTTTTACCGCCGCATCCCCCACAATGATTGCGGCAACCAGACTGACGCTGTGCCCAATCTGTTTAGGAAGCCGAAGCCCTGCTTCCCGGATGATTTCCAGCAGGATAATAACCACCACCATTTCCAAAAACAGCGGCAAAGGTGTACCCGCCTGAGCAGAAGCCACCTTGTACAATAGTTGTGGCGGGAAAAGCTCTGGGGTGAATTCGGCTGCTGAGACAAAAATCCCTGGGAGTAAAATCGCCACAAAAAAGGCAAAATACTTGATTGCCCGAATCATGCTGGAAAAATACGCCTTGGTGGAATAATCGTCCAGACTTTGGAAGTGCTCGCTGAAAAAATACGGCAGAATAAGGGCAAAGGGGCTCCCGTTGACCATCACAACCACCTTGCCCTCGCAGATTTTGGCACAGGCCGTCACCGGTCGTTCGGTGTAGCCCACTTCCTGAAAAAAGCTGAAGCTTCCCCGCTGTAAAAAAGGCACAAGGTAACTGGAATCAAACAAGGCTTGTAATGGCACCTGTTCCAATTTTGCTTGAATCGCTTGAAGGAATTCCGGCTTTACCAAGGTTTTATCATACAAAAGAGCAATTTCCGTCTGGGTCTTTTCTCCGGCATACAAGACCTTTATGGTAAGTGCATCGGTACGAATCAGGCGGCGCACAAGACTTAGATTGATGCGCAAAAGGTCGGAAAAGCCCTCCTGAGAGCCTCGCACATCTCCTTCACCGGACGGCTGCTGCACCGAACGGAATTGCATATTCTGGGTGGATAAAACCACCGCCTTGGTGCATCCATCTATTAGGATAACGGTAGTTCCGGCTGTAAGCTGACGTTTCAGGGTGTCAAAATCTTCCACCGGGATGCGCTCCAGGGGAACCTCCGTGTGATGCAACAGATAGGAAAACAGTTGTTCTCCATTTTGGGGCTTTGCATCACTTTCACTGATACGGGCCAGTAACACCACCCAAAGTCGCTCGATGGTGGACAGCCCCTCAAACATACACAGGCAACAAGGTAGTCCCAGAAGCTCCACCGGTTTTGTATACAAGTCCACAGAATTGTCAAACATCTCTCTGAGCTGCTGGATGTTGTCGTCCAGCTTATCGCTAAGCGGTTGTTTCATACATTTCTCACCTCGTTCAGCAGTATGGACGATGAGAAGTTGATTCATTCCATAATCCATATGAAATTCCCGCCAAAGGAGGAATAGACCTATGTTTGTATTGCTGTTTCGAACTGCCCTTGTGTACGGACTGATTATCTTTGCCATGCGCTTGATGGGCAAGCGCCAGCTTGGCGAATTACAACCCTCTGAGCTGGTTTCCACCATTCTGATTTCCAACCTTGCCTCTATCTCCATTGAGGCGCAGGAAGTCCCCTTGCTTGCCAGCTTGCTTCCTGTCTTTTTCATCGTCTGTGCCGAGATTTTGCTGTCCGTCATTGGCCTACGCTACCCCCGCACCGCTCGGGTGTTGTCCGGCTCTCCTGTGGCAGTGATTCGGGATGGGACAATTGACCAAGACGCCTTGCGTCAGCTTCGGTTCAGTATGTCCGACCTGATGGAAGCCTTACGAAACAAGGATGTGTTTGACCCCTCTCAGGTCAGCTATGCCTTGGTGGAAGCCAATGGAAGCCTCAGTGTTTGTTTAAAGGATAGCTTCCAGCCCGCCTGCAAGCAGGATGTGAATGTACCCTCGCAGGGGATGGGCAGACCCTTAATCCCCTTTATCATGGACGGCACTGTTCTGCCCCATAATCTTGATTGGTGTGGAAAAAGCATGGACTGGCTGAATAGTCTCTTGAAACAAGAAAACTGCCAACTGTCCGATGTACAGCTTTTGCTGGGAAATGAACTGCCGGATTATCAGTTGATTACAAAAGAAAAAGCAGAGAAACCATAAAAGGCTTCTCTGCTCTCATCCAGCTTTAGAAGGAGGATTGTATCTTGAAACGAATTCCAACCGCTCTTGTGCTGGCAGCTATCTTAATCGGTACAGCATTGATGGGAAATTTTTTAATTGATAGAACCACGGACCGGATGCTGACGCAATTACAATCCATCCAAAAGGATTGTGAAGGCGGCTCTTTTGAAACGGCGCAAGATTCCATTAGGGCTCTGCAAGAGTACTATCAGCACAAGGAACACTGGCTAGCCCTTTTTATAAAACGGGATTACCTGGGACAATTTAGTGTTACTGTGTCCGGACTTTCTTCCTATGCCCACCCGGATAACGCACAGGATCTTGGATGTGAAGTACAGCAAGCGCAGGAACAGCTACTAGTCTTGCGGCATTTATTTTTTGGAATCATCTAGCCGATTGTTCATCAGGCTCTGCAGTTCATCCATGAAGGTATCCAGGTCAGAAAATTGACGGTACACCGAGGCAAAGCGCACATAAGCCACCTCGTCAATCTTCTTCAGCTCTTCCATGGCCAATGCACCAATAAAATCAGAGTCGATTTCCCGGTCGTAGGTGTTCATGAGCTTTTGCTCAATGTTGTCAATCACCTGTTCCAGCATTTCAAAGCTAACAGGGCGCTTTTTGCAGGCGCGCAGAAGCCCATTCAGCAGTTTATCCCGGTCAAACACCTGGCGGGAACGGTCCTTTTTCACCACCATCAGGGGGACAGTTTCCATAATTTCATAGGTAGTAAATCGCTTGCCGCAACCCAAACACTCTCTGCGACGTCGAATTTTCTCCCCATCCTCTGTGGGACGCGAGTCAATGACTTTTGACTCCATCTCTCCACAATAAGGGCATTTCATAGCGATTCCTCCTTTGGCGTATGTGACACAGGTATTTTGCTCATTCTGTCACTTTCGTATTGTTTATTATAGCACAAATAATCAAACAGGTTCAAGAAAATGTACGAGCTTTGCGCACATTTCTGTTGTAAAAATTCAAAAACAGGCAGAGAATTTCCATTCTCTGCCTGTTTTCTATATTTTAGCCAGCAATTTTTTCCATCATTGCGATTTTGGCACAAAGACACAACAGTTTAGTGGCTGTTTCCAGTTCCTGCAAACTGGGATAGGAAGGCGCAATGCGAATATGGGAATCCTTAGGGTCATTTCCATAAGGGAATGCCGCACCAGCAGGTGTGAGTGTTACTCCTGCTTCTGCGCAAAGCTGTACCGTTCGCTTGGCACATCCATCCATCAAGAACAGGCTGATAAAATAGCCTCCTTCTGGGTTTGTCCAGTGAGCATCCTCTTCAAATGCCGCCAATTCCTCTTTCAAGATATTCAGCACACACTGGAATTTGGGCCACAGGATTTCACGGTGCTTTTTCATATGCTCCCGGATTCCATCCATATCTTTCAGATAAGCCACATGGCGCATCTGGTTCATCTTGTCATAGCTGATGGTCATGGGATTCATGCGGGCAATCAGATATCGAATGTTCTCTGCGCTGGATGCCACTGCCGCAACACCAGCGCCGGGAAATGTCACCTTGCTGGTGGATGTAAGGGCGAATGCACGGTTTGGGTGTCCTGCATCTGCACAGGCCTCCACAATAGAGGGGGTTGCATGCTGGGTATCCGACAGGTGGTGGACACAGTAAGCGTTGTCCCAGATGATTTTAAAATCCGGAGCAGCCGCTTGCATCTTGGCCAGTCGCAGGGTCATATCCTCACTGTATACCCGCCCATCCGGGTTGGAATACACCGGCACACACCAGATTCCTTTGATGCTGGAATCCTCTTGGACCATTCGTTCCACCTGCTCCATATCCGGGCCATCTTCCAGCAGTGGGATGGGAATCATCTCAATGCCAAAATCTTCGGTTATGGCAAAATGGCGGTCGTATCCCGGCACAGGACAAAGAAACTTCACCTTTTCTTCCTGGCTCCAAGGACGGGGGCTTTCCGGATAGCCCTTTCTCCAGCCCAAATCCACCAGATAGTACATTAGGGATAAGGAGGAATTGCCGCCCACCAAAACCTGCTCTTCGCTGGACACCTGCAACACCGACGCAAACAGCCGCCGGGCAGAAGGGATACCTGGCAGAACACCATAGTTGCGAACATCTATCCCCTGGTCCATATAGTTGTCATTGCACTCCAGCAGACCCATGGACAGCTCTAGCTGTTCGGTGCAGGGTTTGCCACGGGACATATCCAGAGACAGCTTCTGCTGCTTGTAGCCTTCATATGCCTGTCGCAGCTCCTCTAAGGTGCGAAGTTGCTCCTCTTGCTTCATTGACTGATTGTACTTCATGCCTATAACTCCCCTTTTCGGCATTCACTTTGAAACCGTGTATATTTGCATTACTCTGTGTCATTATAGTACAGTTTGTCACAGGATACAACACCCTTCCAGCAGGAAATCTAAAAATTTCACATCATCTTAAGCTTGTAGGTTGTCCTGTTTTCTCATGTCGTACAAAGGCAGCAGTACGGAAAGGGTAACCGGGAATCCAAACAGGCCCAGAATCCCGAACAGATGCGCACCCACAATCATGCTCATCAGGGTCAGCAAGGGATGCAAGCCAATTTGATGGCCTACCAGCTTGGGTTCCACCGTGTTGCGAATAATGGTAATCACCAGATACAAAACAACAAGGCCAACGCTCAGAGGGTAATTGCCCAAAATTGCCGCAATGATAAACCAGGGAATGAGCACCGTGCCCGTACCCAGAATAGGCATAATGTCGCAAATGGCAATCAGCACAGAAATTAAAAGGGTATGTGGCACTCGTAAGATGCTAAGACCTAGTAGCAATTCCCCCCAGGTCATAAAGAAGATAATGGTATAGGAGCGCAGATAGACCCCCACCGACTGGTGGAATTTACTGCGAGCTTGTACCAGTGTTTGTCCCCAGGTTTTGGGCAGGTAGCGCAGAATGGTATCCCGAATGTTTTCGTAATCTGCGGCAAGATAAAAGCTGGATACGACGGTTAGCACAGTATTTACAATCAAGGTGGGCATGGCGGCTAAAAAGCTGGACACTATACCAATAGCCATGCTGGAAAATTCCGTGATCCGCTGTGCAAGGCCGCTGGTCATATCGTTGAACGCCTGATTCACCGTAGCCACCGCTTTGGGGTCAAATTCCGAAGCCAGCTGTTCCACCCACTGGGAAAATTCATTCATTGCCGGCAACAGGGTGCTGGTGTAAAGGCCGGGCAATCCACTGATAAATTTGCCTGTTTGAGACAGTATTTTTGCACCAAAGAGCATACACAGTGCCGCAATCAAGACATAGACTGCCACCAAAAGGATACTGCGCATGGTTTTTTCCTTGCATTTAAACCGCTGGGCCAGCTTCTGGGCTGGGCGCTTTAAAAATAGCACAATTAGAGTAGCCAGCGCAAAGGGCATGACAACCGGTAGAGCATATTTTAGGGCCGCATAAATCAAAAGTAAAATAAACCCGTAGTACAGCCCATTGATAATTACCGTCTTTTTTCGTTCCATGGTGGATGTGTACTCCTTCTCTTTTTTTCATTCTGTGAGCAAGTCTCCCCTAAGTATGCGAGGTAGCCAGCTGTTACATTCCACAAAAAGTTTACCGCCAAAGTAGTATGGTCTGATTTTAAGCGATAGCAACAAGGCTATACGCTTCCATTATAACAGAAAAATCCGAACCCAGCACAAGGCTACGTTCGGATTTTTCTTGCTTGGTGCCGCTAACCGGACTCGAACCGGTACGGATGTTACTCCGAGGGATTTTAAGTCCCTTGTGTCTGCCATTCCACCACAGCGGCAAGCTCTATTATAATACAATAAAACCTGCCCTGTGTCAATGGGTATGGAATGATTAAAATATATTTTGTATTACGCTCTATCCAGACAATCTTGGAATGAATTTTACCATTCCCCTTTTATTACTACGAGAACGGCAGATGCTTTCATGGACGCACGCTACGAATCCTTGGCGAGCGCTTCAATTTCCTCATAGGTATACAGTTGGTTCAGCACATCCAGCAGAGCTTTTTTGGAAAGCCGGTTGGGTAAACCCAACTTTTTCAAAAGGGCAAACCGCTTTTCCTGACTTCCTGCTGTACCGGAAAACCCCCACTGGTACAAATCCACATAGGCAATACTGCGTCCCTGGCGGGGAGTCTGCTGGCTGGCGCCTGCATCCAGCAAAGCCTTGCGAAGCAAATCCGCTGAAATCCCCTCCACTCCCAGCAGACCTTCCTTTCCCGGTTGGCTTTTTCGTGCCTCTTTTCCATGGATGGCAGGAACATATGCCTGCTTCACATAGCTTTCTCCAATCAAATTGGTCAAAAAGGTTCGGATACGAAACCCTGCCGCATCGGAATCGGTGAGCAGGATAATCCCCCGTTTTCTGCCCAGTTCTTTCAGCAAAGCCTGCGTTTGCTTATCCTTATAGATGGCAAATCCATCCGTGGTAAGAATCAAAGCATCCACCAATGGCGCTAGTGCGCTGGCATCATACCGTCCTTCCACCACGATAACCTGTTCAATACGCAAACGTTCACTCATGCTTTTATCCCCGCCATTGCCAATCTACAAAGAGCCGTTTCCAGTTGGATTGCACCGGAGGTTGGGTTTCCTTTTAGCCCCAAATCCAGCTCCATTAAGATGGCGATACACCGCTGTAACTGGCTGAGCGTGTAGCGACTGGCTGTTTCTGCTGATTTTTTCAATCGATAATCGCTTCCCTTATAGGAAAAATCCTTGTGCACCTGAGCGTATCCATGCTTTTCCACCTGACCTGCTTTTACCCGGTATAAATCCACATAGCTTCCGATTAAGGCCGCTGTGATAGCGATGGGCTCATTGCGCATCTCCAACAGTAGGTGGAGTTTTTGACAGGCTTTTGTAGCATTTTTTTGGGTGATAAGCCGCACCATATCAAACACATCCGCTTCCA
Organism: Candidatus Allofournierella pullistercoris; assembly: GCA_018883715.1. Taxonomy (GTDB): domain Bacteria; phylum Bacillota; class Clostridia; order Oscillospirales; family Ruminococcaceae; genus Allofournierella; species Allofournierella pullistercoris. The sequence goes on from JAHLFP010000007.1 coordinate 34,363, forward strand.
GGTTTTGGGTTGCAAGTTCTGCTACCAAGCCGGGGGTTATCTCGGTGTACCCGCTTGCGGCGGCCAGTTTGTCCACCTCATTTTGAAGCAAAAACAAATCCTGCCCACACCGTTCCAGCAAAATACCCGCTGTGGGGTCTGTTAGCTTTGTATTCATACTTGCGGCACGCTGGGAAAGCATATTGCGAAGCTGCTGGGGATTGGGCATGGCCACTTCCCCTGCATAACCAAACTGTTCACACAACGCAATCCATCGCTGTGTTTGCTTGTTTAGCTTCAGCCGTCCTCTCTCCTGGGGGATAATGCTATACGCCACAACTATGGCATTTTCCAGCTGGCCTATAAGGTCGCAAACTTCTGCAAAATCCTTTTCCGAATAAGCAGAGGGCTGAAATTCGGTCAGATACACAAGGCGCCGTGTTCCAAAAAAGGAGATGGTTCCCGCCGCCGCTACCAATTCTTCCACGGTGGGGGCAGGGCCATCCAACTGGGTCACTTCCCCATTTTCATCCTCCAGTACGGATAGCTGTTTTTGTGCCGCACTACGGGGTAAAAAGCCATCTGAGCCATAGTAATAGAAAACGGATGCTCCTTGTTGAAAGGCTTGCTTTTGCCGTTGTTCACTGTGTAACATTCCTTAATCCCCCCATAGCTCCACCGAATGATAGGGCAAAATATGCAATCTCTGTCGTTTGGAAAAGTAGTAAAATTCCACTTCATCGGACAAATTTTCATGCCAGTCGTACGGTTTACAGCTGGCAATTGCGGCGGCTTCCACCCGTTCTGGCTGATTTGAGCCGGTAATAGCCAAATCAAGCTCCAAAGCCGAGCCAAACATCCCTGTTCCCGCCAACATTCCAATGCGATATCCTTTTATATCAATGAGAACCAAATTGGTGTCCCTTGTGTGGGTGGCATAGATAACGCAAGCCTCGCCTAAGGTATGTTCCTGAGCTTGTCGTTCTGCAAAGGATTCCAGTTGCCACACCGTTTGACCGGGTAGTGATAATTCAGTGGGATTGCGTCGTAAATCTACCCATACCTGCGGGGTATCCTCCAGTCCTCTGAAAGCCAGTTCCTGTTCCACGGCTTGCAGGTTATCCTGGCTCCCCTGGAGCACCACAAGAGTTTGGCCATGCTCCCATAGGATGGCACAAGGATTATTGGGACTGCCCACAAGGGTTAGATATACCAGGTTTTGCATCATGGAAAGGTGCACAATTACCGCCCCTACCACTGCCACCGGAATACCCCAGAACATCTGCTTTTTCTGGTCCACCCGGACGCAAAACCATGCAAGCCCCAACGCCGCCACCACAATCCAGGTGGTAAACTCCCGGTGGAGCACAAGCTGGCTCACCGGCCATGTTTCCAGCCATTCCACCACATGGTTCATGGTTTGAATCAAAACACCTGCAATGAGTGCCAGAAACCGTACCAGACCTTCTAGCCAAGGAACCCAAGCTAGAACCGCAACCAGCAATCCCAACACCACAATCCCACTGATAAACGGCATTACCATGAGATTGGCAAAGATGGAAACACTGCTCACGGACAAATTCGCCATAAGCTGGATGGGCAAGGTGAAGATGGCGCACAGAACCGGAACCAGCAAAACAGTCCCTATCTTTGCCAGATAGTACACCAAGGGTTGATCCATCTTGACCATGTAACTTGTCCACCGTTCGGTTGCCATTTCGGACAAAATAACCGCCATGGTTGCGGCAAGGCTGAGCTGTAAGCCAAGGTTTGCCACCGCATGACTTCCAGTCAAGGACAGAACCATGGATGCCACCGCCACAGAAGTGATGGAATCCACCGGCAACATGAAAAATACACCCAGATAGGTAAACAGTGCCGCAATTCCCGCCCGGGTAATGGATGGTTCAAATCCATTGAGTGCCACCAGAAAAGCCACGGCCAATAAGGCAAAGATGGCACGAATTTTCCGGTTCTGACTCATGAACGGCTGAGTGCCAATCATCAGACCACAAAGCAAGGTCAGGTGTTGACCGGACACCACCAACAGATGGCTGATACCCACCTTCCGATAGGCTTCTTCCACCTCTTTGGATAGATGGGAGTCTTCACCCAGTGCCATCGCCGCCAGTACCCCACCCTCTTCGCTGGGCAGGTAGCGACGACATTTTGCCGCCAGCTCTTGGCGAAGTCTCATGAAGCTATACGTCCAGTCCCTGCTTTGCCCAACCCAGCGGGCGGTATCCACCACCTCTGCCTGCACAAAGACATTTTGGGACATATAGGCCATTTTATATGGCCCAGTTTCCAATGGCTGAAAACGCAGGGTGGTTTCAAATATCTCTCCCGGTTCACTTTCGGGAAAACTGGAAATGGTTACATAAAACTGCCTACCCGACGATAGCGGCTGACCATCCATGGAAAGTACTTTGAATTTACCCTGAACGCTTCCGTCCTCAAAACTGGTTCGCACCTGGTGGGCTACAACGCTAACCGCATGTTCCGAACCTGCCAAATTCAGTATGGGCTGGGTCACAAGCATGAAGCTCAACGCTGAACTGCAAAGGGCCGCAACCCCTGCAATAGGAAGGATAAGGCGATAATCCTTCCAGCCCTTATAGAAGCTGAACCCAGCCATACAAACACAAAATGCCGCAAGTAGCAAGCTGGCTACCTGCGGCAGGTAAACAGCGGCTAGCTTACAAAAGAACCAGGTAAAGCAACTGTTTGCCAATACTCTTCGCATAGGCGAATCTTAGTTTTCAATCAGGGGCAGAGGCTCCAGGAAGATAATGTCATTACGCTGAGCAGCGTCGCCTTCTGCCAGTACAGCCGCACGACCCACAACGGTGCCGGTGCTGCGTGCTACCAGAGCTTCCAGTGCCAGCAAAGAACCACCGGTGCTGATTACGTCATCCACAATCAGAACCCGTTTGCCGTTCATACGGTCCAACTCTTTTTTGTCGATTACCAGCTTCTGCTTTGCGCTGGTGGTAATGGACTGGTCCTCCACTACAACAGGCTCTTCCATATACAGCTTTTCGCCTTTGCGGGCAGGGATGTAAACCTTGCCGCTCTGACGGCTCATCTCGTAAGCCAGAGGAATGCCCTTGGCTTCTGCGGTGACAATCACGTCAAACTCAGGGCATTTTTCCAGCAGAGCCTTGGCGCAAGCCACAGTCAGCTCTACGTCGCTGAACATGATAAATGCGGCGATGGAAATTTCCTCGTTGATGGGGCAGATGGGCAGCTCACGGGTGAGACCTGCCACCTGCAAGGTGTAGGTATCCTTCATAATGAATACTCCTTCAAGTTGGTGAAAGTTGCAAATCTGCGGCATTTAGCCCGGAGGCCAGGCAAGGCTCCGCTGAGCCAACACATGGAAATGCAGATGGTGAACCGACTGACCGCCGTCCTCACCCACATTGGTTACTACCCGATATCCATTTTCGCAGCCAAGTTGGTCACACAAATGGGAGATAGTTTCAAATATATGACCCAGCAAAGCACCGTGCTCCGCCTTCAAATCTTGGGCAGAGGCGATATGCTCTTTTGGAATCACGAGAAAATGAACAGGCGCCTGGGGCTGAATGTCATAAAACGCCAGAATCTGCTCATCTTCAAACAATTTCTTGGAGGGGATTTCCCCTGCCACAATTTTGCAGAACAAACAATCCATTGGGTAAGACACTCCTTTCTGTTATACAAAGCGCTATCCCAAGGCCGATTTCCAGCCTTGGGAAGCGTTATCAACAAGGTTAGCCTTCCAGAATGCTCTGAACAATGCCAGGTACAGCATTCAATGCTTCGTCAATCTTGCTTTCGTCCTTGATGCCTGCCATGGCAAAATCCGGCTTACCGCCACCATTGCCACCTGCAATGGCTGCGATTTGTTTTACCAGAACGCCGGCTTTCAGACCTGCATCCAAGGCGCCTTTACCACAGGATACAGCCAGAGTCCATTTGCCCTCGTTGGAGCCAACCAGAGCGGTTACCACGTTGGGAGCCTTGTCCCGTGCCTTTTCGCACATGCTACGCAGAACCTCAGAGCTGGTACCAGAGAAGTAAGCGGTCAGAACCTTAATGCCGTTCACCTCGGGAGCACCCTCGAACAGGCCCTCCACCTGGTTTGCGGCGGCAGCAGCCTTCACAGCCTCCAGTTCCTTGCTCAGGGTTTTCAGCTCGTTGGACATGGATACCGCGCGCAGGGGCAGGTCCTTCAGGTTGTTCACCTTCAGGCTTTCAGCCACCTGGTGAAGCATCTCGGTGCGCTCGTCCAGCAGACGAAGCACTCCATAGCCAGTGGTGCCCTCGATACGGCGGATGCCCGCTGCTACGCTGGACTCGCTGAGAATCTTGAAGCAACCAATCTGTGCGGTGTTCTTTACATGAGTACCGCCACAGAACTCGGTGGACCAACCGTTCACGTCTACCACACGGACAATGTCGCCGTACTTCTCACCAAACAGTGCCACTGCACCCATCTTTTTGGCCTCAGCAATGGGCATAGTCTGCACGTTTACATCCAGTGCCTCGTAAATTTTCTGGTTCACGATATGCTCAATCAGGGCCAGCTCTTCTGCGGTCACTGCGCTGAAGTGGGTGAAGTCAAAACGAACTCGCTCGTCATCCTCAAAGGAACCTGCCTGGTGTACATGGCTGCCCAGCACTTCACGCAGAGCCTTCTGCAGCAGGTGTGCGGCGGTGTGGTTGCGGGTGATTGCCATGCGGCGACCCTTTGCAACATCGGCGGTGGCCATATCGCCCACCTTCACACTGCCTTCCATCAGGTTGCAGGTGTGAACAAAGTAGCCTTTCCCGGTCTTTTTCACTGCCACCACTTCCAGACGTGCGCCGCCCTCAGTGATAATGGTACCGGTGTCTGCCACCTGTCCGCCGCTTTCTGCATAGAAAGGAGTCTGATTCAGGATAACCAGTACACCCTCCTTGCTAATTACGTCCACAGAAATGGCATCGGTCAGCTCTTCGCCGTCAGACAGGGCCACAATCTGCACCTTGTCCTCCAGTTTGTCGTAACCGGTGAATTCAGTGGCAGGCACATCCAGCTCCGCAAACAGGTCAGAATCCCAACCGGAAATACCACGGGACATGCGGTCCTTTCGTGCCTTTTCCTTCTGCTTGTGCATCTCGTTGTGGAAGTCTTCCTCATCCACACGCACACCTGCTTCTGCGGCAATTTCCCGGGTCAAATCCAGAGGGAAGCCGAAGGTGTCGTTCAGCTTGAATGCGTCAATACCGGACAGAACCTTTTCCTTGCCTGCGGCGGCAGCCTTGGCAATGTTGTCCAGCAGGTTGGACAGGATGCTCATGCCCTGGTCAATGGTCTTGTAGAAGCGCTCCTCTTCGGTGCCGATTACCTTTTTGATGTAATCTGCATGCTCCTCCAGCTCCGGATAGCCAGCCTTGTTCTCTGCAATGACGGTTTCCACCAGCTCGGTGAGGAAAGGACGGCGGATGCCCAGCATTCTACCATGACGGGCAGCACGGCGCAGCAAACGGCGCAGTACATAGCCACGACCCTCATTGGAGGGCAGAATTCCGTCGCTTACCATAAAGGTGGTGGAACGGATGTGGTCGGTAATCACACGGATGGAGATATCATTCTTGGTGTCCTGGCCGTAGGTCTTTTCGCTAATCTTCTCCACATGGTTCAGGATAGCTCGAACGGTGTCCACCTCAAACAGGTTGCCCACGCCCTGCATTACACAGGCCAGACGCTCCAGGCCCATGCCGGTATCAATGTTGGGTTTTTCCAGCAGAGTGTAATTGCCCTTGCCGTCGGAATCAAACTGGCTGAACACCAGGTTCCAAACCTCCATGTAACGGTCGCAATCACAACCTACTTTACAGGTAGGTTTGTCACAGCCGTGCTCCGGGCCACGGTCAAAGTAGATTTCACTGCAAGGACCGCAGGGGCCGGAACCATGTTCCCAGAAGTTATCTTCCTTACCAAAGCGAACCATATGGTCCTCGGCAATGCCGATTTCCTTGGTCCAGATGTCCCATGCCTGGTCGTCATCCTGGTAAACCGAGATAAACAGACGCTCAGCGGGGATTTCCAGCTCTTTGGTCAGAAACTCCCATGCCCAGGCAATGGCTTCTTTCTTAAAGTAATCCTGGAAGCTGAAGTTACCCAGCATTTCAAAGAAAGTACCGTGACGTGCGGTAATGCCTACCCGCTCGATATCCGGGGTACGGATGCATTTCTGGCAGGTGGTTACCCGATGGCAAGGGGGTTCTTCCTGGCCCAGAAACCATTTTTTCATGGGTGCCATACCGCTGTTAATCAGCAGCAAGCTGTTGTCATTTTTGGGAACCAGCGGGAAACTGCCCAAACGCAGATGACCCTTGCTCTCAAAAAAGGAAAGATATTTTTCTCGCAGTTCATTCAAACCTGTCCATTGCATTGTGCAAAACTCCTCTCCTGTTGGCAAAGCGTGACGGTATTTTCAGGATACTTTTATGGTAGCAAGTGGCAAAGAAAAAGCCTCCGACCCTGTGTTTGTTACAGGGACGAAGGCAGAATGCTCCGTGGTACCACCCGGTTTGCTGTCAAGACAGCCACTTACCTGCGTTAACGCCGCATTACGTCCAGTTTTGCTGGAAGCTCCAGGGTGGCTGGCAATGTTCAAAGCAAAAACCTTGCACCAGATGGTTTTCCTCTCTCATCCGCTTTGGCTTCAATGCTTGGCCCCTTCAACGCCATCTTTAATCCATTTGCTTTCATTATAGCCCTTTTAATCCTGGTTGTCAACAGCATTTTCCGGAGCTTGCTGGTTTTGTTCTTCCGGTTCTGGTGCGGGCGTTAACTCGTCCAATGATTGCCGCTCCTCTTCGTCCAAAAGCCAGTAAAGAGCGTTGCAAACTTGTGCAAAAATGGTGCTGGAGCTTACCTCTGTGCTTGCCTGGTCGTCCTGCAACACCACAATGGTATACTGGGGATTTTCGGCGGGATAAAAACCGGTGAACCAGTGGTTCATCTTCTCCTGCCCCTGTTCGTTGTATCTTCCAGTTTGTGCTGTTCCTGTTTTGCCTGCCGCATTGCCATGGGTGGGCTGTGCCAGTTGCCCTGTTCCCTCTTGCACCACCTGGGTCAACATCTGCCGCAGTTTTTGGGCAACCTGGGCAGAAATCACCTGTTTGACCTGGGGCTGGTACAGGGACTCGGTGAGCTGGCCTGTGCGCTCGTCCACAATCCCCTCCAAAAAGCTGGGGCTTCGGTAGATGCCGTCCGCCGCAATGGTGTTGAATGCCGCCGCCAGCTGCACCGGGGCTGCCATCAACTGGCCTTGTCCAAAACTCATGCTTGCCAGTTGTCCCACGTTTTTCAACACGGTTTCATCGGGCAGGGTTCCAGAGGCACTTTGCAGGCCTCCCGCCAGATAAAGGGGCTGACCAAAGCCGAATTGGTTTGCCATCTGGTACATCTTGTCCGCCCCAAGGGTAAGCCCCAACTGGATAAAATACCCGTTGCAACTCTGGGCCATGGCCTGCGTCATGTCCACCAGCCCATGGGATTTGTGCTGGGCGCAGTGGTAAAGATGCCCGCTTATCTCCAGTACACCCTCACATTGATAGCCCTCCGGCGCAACGCCTTGTTCCAATGCGGCCGCAGCCACAAAGGGCTTGAACACAGAACCCACGTTGTAGGCACAAAACACCCGATTTAATAAAGATGTATCATTGGCTTGGATGCTGGCCTGCACGTTATGGGGGTCAAACTCCGGCATACTTACACTGGCACGGACTTTTCCGGTGCTGGTTTCCATGACTACAATCGCGCCGGACTGCATGGCTTGCTGGGCAATGGCTTCGCAGACTCTTTGAATTGCCTGGTCCAGTGTGAGCATGACTCCTTTTCCCAGTTCCTCCTGCTGGGTGAGAACGGGCTGGCTGTCCTCCAATAACTGCCCCGTGGCGGTGGTGACACATTCAATCTGAGTTGGCTGACGATTTTGTAGCAAAAGCTCATCAAAGGCGGCTTCCAGCCCTGCTACTCCACTGCCCTCTCCATCCAGATATCCAATCAAATGCTGGGCAATGGCTAATGGATAGTACCGGTGCGCCCCTTGGTAGGTATAAATCCCTAAATGAGATAAATCTTGGTTCACCTCCACCAGAAAAGGAGTAATTGCATTGCGTTTTTTATACAGGGTTGTCTGTCCTTCATAGGATGTATAGGAAAAAAGCTGGGCATAACTGCTCTCCCCCGGGATGGAAAGGGCATAATACCGGGTGCCGTATCGAGTAAGATTGTGCCCGTTGCAGTCATAAAAATCTCCCCGGCGACGTTCCAGCGTCAGGGTGGTGGTGCTTTGCTCTCTTGCGTTTTGAGCGTACCCGATATTCTGGGCCAACAGATACAATCGCCCCAGGATGCCAAACATCACCATCAAAAAAGCCCCGAATAAGACCACAACCCGCTGCTGCTTCATAAAAAATCCCTCTCCTGCCCGTTTGTACAGATGTACTATGGGCAAAGGAGAGGGTGGGTATTCCTTAGCACAAGGAATTTATCCTTTTGAAGAAAACCGATGGCGGATGTCTTCCAGTTTTTGTTTCAGATAGCTGAAACGGGTTACATCTTTGTGGATGTAGGTGGCTTTTGCATAGGTCAGTCTCCAATAATCGGTACTGTGCAGATAAGCCCCCACCCGCCGTTCAAAGCAGTTGCCCCCATAGACGGGATAACGCTGTTCGGTTACAGGATGAATGTATCCATAGATATTCTGCCGATATGCTTCCACAGGGATTAAAAAGCATTGGTCGGAGAATCCTTTGCTGTAATAGAAATCTCCCTGCTGGAAATCTGCTTCCTGCTCTGCTTCCTTATAGCAATCATTCCACACCGGATTGGCCACAATGCACCGCTTATCCTGTTCCATCTGCTGGATAGAAGCAGTTACCCAGCTGGTATCCTGTCCGTAAGGAAGGCCAGCATCCCCCATAAAATACAGCAAATAGGGTGTTCTACACAGATAGATTCCCACCAAACAAGCGATTGAATACCAGAATCCATCATGGCCCTGTCGGACAAGGGATTCTCGCTCTATCTGCAATGCTTGTAACGCCTGGTCTGCATAATCTTCTGAAAAATAGAAGGCATCCAGTACACCCTGCTCTACTTTTTGGCGTGCTAAGCGTTCCACCTTTTCCCTATTTTGCACATTGTTGATAAGCAGCACTCGGCAGCTGACTCCCTCTTTGGTAAGAGGCTGAAAATTTGCAGACAGGTAATCGGTACAAAGCATTCTTTTCCAGTCTTTTTCCCAGCAATTCGTCACCAAGGTAATCTGTGAATTATTTGTCGGGGAGGGGGTAGATTTCATATGTAGTCTCTCCTTACCTGAGAACAAAATTTACAAGCCTCCTGGAAACGTGTGGTGTTACTTTTTTGTGAATTTCAACTTATTTTTCAGGAAAGCCAACTTTTCCATAACCAAAGAAAATTCTTCGGTGCGATGGTAGAACAAAATCATCAATCCATTGTACACAACGGTGATAAGCAGGCCTTTGGCAATCCAGCTGAGCAGATTTTCCCCTGGCACAATTTGTACCATAAGGAAAGAAGCTCCTCCGGCCACAATCATGGTCAGCAGGTTAATGAAATAGGTGACAAAATAGCTTTTGCTGGAACACTCAAAGCCATAGTGGTACAAAATGTGGGTATCATACCAGAATACGCACAAAACACTCACCACAGTACCTGCAAAAACACCTGCCGGGCCCATAACATTTACCAATGCAATGGAAAGTGCAAGGTTCAGTATTCCCTCTACAAATGCTTTGTAACGGTCGTACCAATAAAGGCCAAGGGCATCACGGTATACGCTGATAACCGCCCGCAAACCACTCATATAAAAAATAGTTACCACAAGGAATACAATCAGCGGACTTAATTCATACCCTGGGCCAACCCAGATGTTCACAAATGGTGTAATCAACAGCATAAAGCACACAGAGCAGTAACTATATGCCCAATATCCCATGAAATTAATGGCACTGAAGGTTTTAACCAAGGTTTGTTTGTTGCCGATTGCACCCAGATTGCCTACACTGGCAGTGAAGGAAGAAAATACGGCTCGTACCAAATTGCTAACATTTGCAATAATGAGAGAATAGTTGGAATAAAGGCCTACCAACTGCAACCCTGCATAGGCGGAAAGCAGTAGGTTATCTGTGGAGCTTGCCAAGGTACCACCAAAGCGCGCCAGAGAGATTGCGTAGGCATTTTTAAAGATTGCTCGCACTTCGTCTTTAGGAGGTAGTTCACGGGTATTTTCTTTCAAGAATGGATACATTTTATCTGCTTTCCTGGAAATTAACCAGTTTGATACCAGCCCTGTAACAATTTGGACAAGCAGATACAGAATAAAGTCATGAAAGATAAAAAGAACTGCCATCTGCAAAACATTTTGTAGCAGGGTGAATCCCTTTTGATAAATGTTGCAGATATAAGACTGCTGATTAGTATCCAAAATAGAGCGCTTGTAAACCAGCAGATAGGAGCTGACCGTGTTTAAAAGATATAGGATATATAGCAAGGAAATATTAGAAATCCCTGCATCGTCCTTAATAAAAAAGTCCAAAAACGGAAAAACAATTAAACCAGCCACCAAGGTGAACCCTGCAATCAGTCGATATAACAGTCGATACAGGTTCATCTTTTGGCAGATGGCTCGCTTGTCACCCTCTGCCACCGGGGCATACATCCCATAAATTAACGCGGTACCGATACCCAATTCCGATAGGGAGAGCACATTTAAAATATTTAAAAACAAGCCATTTACCCCAAAATAGGCCGCATCCAATGTATGGATAAAAACCGTACGGCAAGCAAATTGCAAAACAGCTACTAAAATTTGTCCACCCACACCGGTGATGATATTTTTGGTTGAGTTGATGGTTCGACTCATGTTTTTTCGTGTTCTCCCTTTTGTTTTACTCGAACCCAGCTTTCACTGGATGGGTCATACTGCTTGATAATCCGGGCGGGTACACCAGCCAGTACGCAAAAATCTGGATACTGCCCCTTTTCAACCGCGCCAGCGGCTACCACGCAATTTTTCCCAAGAGTGGTGCCATCTAAGAGAACTGCATTCACACCAATCCAACAGCCATCGCCCACAGAAATAGGATGCTGACTGCCCGCTTGCACCACAATAGGACGATGGATATCCTGATAGTTGTGGGTATTGGTGATAAAACTGACTCCATCAGCCGTGATAACATTGTCCCCTATCTGAACTGGCGCGAATACATTGATTCGATTGTTTTCGCCAATCATGCAATGCTTACCAATGGTAAGATCTGCACCATGAAGCACAATTTTTGCACCACGGTGAATCCGGGTATACTCCCCTACTGTGGCTGTCTGTCCCGTCCGATTTAGAACACGGACAGCCTCTTCCCATCGTACTGTTTTATCGCATACAATACCATTTCTCTTTTTAAAATACGGACTTCGCAATATCCTTGCTTTCCAATTTCGCAACATTTGTAATAGCACCATCGTATTACTCCTTATGGCGTTGCATTTCAGCCAATTTTTGAACCAGCAGCTTTTGTGCGAAGACACTGTTTTTCCACTGGAAACAGATTTTTCGATGCCTCTTCATCGCTGCATCGGTGGATACAAAACGGTAATGGTTCACCCGGATGGATGGCTGATAGACTGTGTCCATTCCGGCTTGGCGCACCATTACATAAAGCAACTGTTCTTCACCATAGAAAAACGTGCGAGGGTCAAAAGCATGCTCCATTTTTTGCAGGTAATCCGAGGAGAAAATCAAGCAACACCCGTTGAGTACTCGGTTCTTGTGGAACTGCCGTGCTTCCTCGTTTTTAAATTCCTCATAGTCTTTGGATTCCGGCGATTCATGCTTATGAACAATCCTTCCCAGTCTATACCGCAACTCATTTAAACCCAGATAGGCAATCCAAGCGTTGCGTCGCTTAACAGCAAGCCGTTTTTTCTCCTGTTTCCATGTTCCAATGTCAGACATGAGCCATTCAGCTCTTTTAATAGCAGGTAGATGGATATACGGCCCCATCACACCGAATGGATGTTCCCGGTAGGTGGCTTCTACCTGCTGGACAAAACCTGGTTCCAGCAGCTCCACATCACTGTTCAGGATACAGATAAACCGGCATTTTTTGCGCAAAAAATCATATCCGAGATTATTTCCTCTTGCAAAACCAATATTACCCAGTGTTTTCAAAACAGTTACGTCAGAATCCTCCTGTGTTAATTGGCATATCTTTTGGTAGGCATCATCGGGAGAACAGTTATCCACCACCACAATATGGTAAGTTGCAGGCGGTGTGTTGGCTCGGATGCTTTGGATACACTGCAAAGTATAGTCCAGTTGGCCATATTGCAGGATTATATAACCCATATCATACAGTGGCTGTGGGGTATCAACTGTCACAAGCAGTCCTCCTTTGTTTGTAAATGCAGGAATCATCTTCGCTGCGCTTTTGTTCCATCCATTGGTACAGTGGTTTCAGTAAGGCTTTATAGCTGAAATGCTCCTGGGCGTATCGGGCCACTTCCGGTGCCAGTTTTTTCAGTTGCGCAGGGTTACTTGTCAACTCCTGTAATACCTGTGCAAGTTTTTGCCAGTCCCCAAAGGGAATGAGCCGTCCATACTGTTCATGGTTGGTCAAATCATATGCCGCCGGGTACTGAGTACACACAAGCACACATCCATGCGCCTGTGCTTCTGCTGCGGCTATACCAAAACTTTCATAGTCCGAGGGCAAGCAAAAGATTTTTGCTTTTGCATAATAGCCATACAGCGTCTCTCTATCATATACCGGGCCCACCACCTGGATGCGGCTGACGAGCTGGGGATTTTTATCCAGAAAATCCTGCAAAAAAACCTTAAATTCTTGCTCCATTGGGCCAACTAGCACCAGTTTGTAATCCTGATTTGTCTGCGCAAACTGGGCAAAACCTTTTACCAGTACATCCGTTCTTTTCTGCTCAAATCCAAGCCGGCCTACGGTAAGGATAATATTTTCCTTTTCCTCCAACTTCCAAGCACATCCATCCGCAGGCTGAAAATAGCCGTCCGGCATATAGGCTACCTGGTCAAAGGGATAGTGCCCCTTGATATTATCCAGTGCAATGGTGTTTTGGACACCCCATAGAATACGGCTTCGGTTGCGTTTGGAATAGACAAAGGTTTTGAAAAACCACCGCTCAAATGCTCCATAAATGGGATGGGAGCTGTACTGAACGGCATAGTCGTTGAATTCCGTTTCCTTGCGGTCAAAGTGAACATACACCAGCCCCTTTGGGTTAAGAGCCAGAAATGCCAGGATGCACATCCGGGTGTGGCGGTACTGGTAAAACAGATGAATTGCATCCAGCTTGCGGGCGTGGGTAACAACCCACAGAAAACTTCTAAGATAATTTGAACCTGCTACCGCCGGGATATAGGAGGCTTGCAATCCTGAGAGTTCTTTTAAACTGGGATACGCACAGTCAGGCAATAGAGCAATCGTGGACTCACAGCCATAAAAACGGCTTAGGCCCCATGGAATTAGGCCGATTTCCTTCATGAGATGCACATCCTCCACTTTGGGAAAGATGGTGGCAAATCGAATGGCTTTTTTCGGCATATGCAAGTCTTCCTTTCCTTATGCTATTAAATCGTATCCAGAAGGTGTACCAAAGCTTTTGGAAATTTCCATTCCATCAGTTTATCTACCCACAAACGGCGGTTTCTCCAGGCAGGAATACCACACTGGGCAAGCCATACCTTGCGAGAGTAGTTTAGTTCGTGTGCCATTTTTCTGGATATTTCTTTCTCGCCATGTAGGTAGGCCATACGCCAAATGCCTGAACCATAAATATAGAATCGCACCTGTGTTAATTGCAACAACGATTCGTCATTATAATCTTCTGCAAACTCTACCATCCGCTGTAATCCGCGGTATTCATCCAGTCGCCTCTTATTAAAAACATTTCCATGTGTAATGCTACCAGGCCGTTTTCGATAATAGTAAAGGATTTCACTGGACAGATAAACATTTCTTGCTTTGCGCAATACCTGTGTTGTCCAGGGACTATCCTCTCCATACCAGATGCTTTCATCAAAATCAGGATAGTTATCCAGCAATGTGCGCCGGAATAACTTATTCCAAACCATGACGCCGTAGAAGCTACCCATGCTGAGAACATTTTTAGCGGCAGTAATATGGTCTACGCATTTGTCTTGTATATGATTATTCTGTTTGGGAAGAATATGACCATCTTGTGTCATTTCTGTAAAGCCACAAAAAGCAGCATCCACATCAGGATGTTCATCCAAGGCTTTTGCCAAAGTCGCAAGCATTTCTGGGTGTAGGACATCGTCTGAATCAATAAAGATTATGTAGTCTACCCCCCCCCCGGAAAAATTTCGATAACCCTGATTTCGGGCATTTGATAGACCGCCATTTTGTTGGTGGATTACTCGAACACGGCTATCCTTTTGCGCCCATGCATCGCACATGGCAGGGCAGTTATCCTTAGAGCCATCGTCCACCAAAATAATTTCCAAATTTTTGTACGTTTGACCTACCACGCTTCCAAGACATTCGTCCAGGTAATCTTCCACACCATAAACCGGTAGGACTACACCGATTTTTTTAGATTCCATCGTTATTACTCCTTGTGCTTATGCAACACCATACTGAAATTTTCCCTTTACTGGTCCATCCTATGAATGCTAAACTATACAAAAACTTTAAAGTTTATCGCGCATTTCTCTCGTGCCATATATTATATTGTATCAACCCAATGCACAAACTTCTTAGGAAACTTCCATTCTATCATCTTATCCACCCAGAGACGACGATTCTTCCAGACTGGAATACCCTCCTGTGCCAACCACAATTTGCGAGGTTCTCGCAGTTCCTCGGCCATCTGGTCCGCCAATTTTTGGTTGCCAGTTTGATATACCATCCGCCATATACCTGATACCCAGATATAAAACCGAATTTTCGCTATATTGATTAATTCTTGGTCGCCATATTGCTTTACTGCATCCAACATCTGGTGTTGCGCCTTGTACTCACCTAAACGTTTTTCATCGAATCGATTTCCATATGTTGTACTGCCTGGACGCTTACGATAGTAAAACAAGATTTTGCTTGAAAGATAAATTTTTCTTGCATTTTTAAGTACTCGTGTGATCCAAGGAGTATCTTCTCCATAACGGATTGTTTCGTCATAAAGAGGCGAAATTTCTTGAAGAATACTTCGCCGGAACAGTTTGTTGGGAGATAGAACATCATAGTACTGTTTTCCAATTACCTTTTTGGCTGCAGATACACGATCCACACACTGATCATGTGTTTGTTTGAATATTTCTTGAAGAATTTCTCCATTTTCCATCATGCTAGAAAAGCCACAAAAAGCTCCATCAACATCAGGATATTCATTCAGGGGTTTTGCCAAAGTTTCAAGCATTTCCAGATGAAGCAGATCATCGGAATCAATGAAAATTACATAGTCACCCGTAGCACACTCAAAACCTCGATTTCGAGCACTCGAGACACCACCATTTTCCTTGTGAATGACCTGGATTCGGCTATCTTTTTTGGCCCAGGCATCGCACATGGCGGGGCAGTTATCCTTAGAGCCGTCATCCACCAAGATAATTTCCAGATTTTTATAGGTTTGGCCGACCACACTTTCCAGACACTCGTCCAGGTAATCTTCCACCCCATAGACAGGGATAATTACGCTGATT
>JAHLFP010000008.1 GCA_018883715.1 Candidatus Allofournierella pullistercoris
GTAATTTCTCAGATACAAATCGCTTGCATCCACGAATTACTTGTTTTTTTGGAATTGTTTAACGTGATTTTCCATCACGATAAAGGTTCCGTTCAAGCTTCTTGATATTGTTCAATTTTCAAGGTCCTATAACCGCTGCCCTCTCTCGAGGTAGCTTACTTATTATATCTCGTCAGTGGCCATTTGTCAACCACTTTTTTGAGATTTTTCAACCGGCTTTTCAACCAGCTATTTCAGCTTTTCAGCAGCGCCGCTTCCTTGCGGCTCAGTTATAATACCACACTCCCACCAAAGAAGTCAACACCTTTTTTAAAAAAATTCTCACTTTTTTTCAAAAAACAATTTCAAAAGCAAAGGCTCGATCCCTTCCTTCTTATTTATATATAGGCTACTACCGTCTAACTTTCAACCTACTACCATGCACAACATTCCACACCCTGACCCGCCAAACACAAAAAAGGGAAGGCTCTCGCCTTCCCTTTTTCCTTAAAGTTTCTTGCACTGCTCCATGGTCCAGTCGTACACCTGCTGTGCAACCGGTTCAATGCTTCCCTCTTCAAAGGGGACTGCAAAACCGGCGGCCTGCACCAGTCCGGCGTAGGTATCACTTCCGCCCTTTTCCACCAAAGCAACATACCGCTTCCATGCATCCTCTGCATCGTTCAGATGGGCGGCAAAGAACTGCAATGCCACCATCTGCGCCAGGCAGTAATCAATATAGTAGAACGGATACTGATAGATATGCAGCTGCCGCTGCCAGCCTGCGCCCCGGCTGTAACAGGGGATACTGTCAAACTCATTCCAGGGACGGTATTTTTTCTCCAGTTCCAGCCACACCTGGTTGCGCTCCTGGGCCGTCAGTTCCGGTTTGCTGTACACAATATGCTGGAACTCATCCACCATACAGCCATAGGGCAGGAAGGTGAGTGCCTCCTGTGCATGGGAAACCGAATACTTCGCCGTATCCTCCCCAAAGAACAGGTGGTGCCAGGGGCTTGTCAAAAACTCCATGGACATACTGTGGATTTCACAGCTTTCTAGTCCCGGGCTTGCCAGCTCCTGGCACATTCCTTTTTGTGCCGCCACATAAGCCTGGAAGGCATGGCCCGCTTCATGGGTCAATACATCCACGTCCCCTGCTGTTCCGTTAAAGTTGGAGAAAACAAAGGGTGCACCATATCCCACAATGGTTTCACAGTAGCCGCCGGGAGCCTTACCGGGACGGCTTTCCAAATCAAACAGCTCACTTTCCGTCATGAACTGGATAAATTCACTGGTTTCCGGGCTCAGTTCCTTGTACATCTGAACCGCCTTATCCAGCAACTCCTGGGCCGTACCCTTGGGCAGGGGGTTGCCGTCCGCAAAGCTGATAGTGGTATCGCTGAACTTTGCCTCTGGGATGCCGATGCGCTCAAACTGGGCTTTCATCGCCTTGTGAGCCAAAGGTGTTACATACCGTGCCACCTGTTCCCGGAAACGCTTCACGTCCTCCTCGTTGTACCCCAGTCGTCCCATCCGCAGGTAGGACAGGGGGATATAGTTTTCAAATCCAAGTTTCTGTGCCTGAGCATTCCGGTTTGCAATCATCCGGGTGTAAATGTCGTCCAGTTCCTGCTGATGTTCATCAAAAAAGCGACCGTCTGCCTCAAACGCCGCACGGCGCACCTTGGCATCCATGCTCTGCTTATAGCGTGCCAGCTGGGGCAGGGTGCAAAGCTTGCCATCAAATTCCACCTGAGCGGTTGCATACAGCTTTTGGTACTGGCTTGCAAGGGCGTTTTCCTCCTGCATCAGTTCCAGCAGTTCATCGCTGGCACTTGCGGCGGCCACCTCCATCTTTTGAAGCAGGATTTCCCCGTACACTTCAGCCAATGCCCCTTTGTGCTCACTGGCTAAAAAGGCTCGGTACAATTCCAGCTGGGCATTTTCCACGCTGGGGGAATTGGCATCGAAAAAGTCATTTTCGGTATCATAGAAAGCATCGTTTGTGTCCAGTGTGTGGCGAATCTGCGCCAGACAAGCGGCGGTGGAAAACACATTGCTCAGCTTGGAATGCTGAACAAACACTTCCAGCAGTTCCTCACCACTGCCTGCGTTCTGTGCACGCTGGGTCAGCGTCTTATATTCGGCCAGCAATTGCTCCACGTCGGGACGCTGGTACTCCATCTTGTCAAATTTACAAATCTCCATGCAAATCCTCCTTTTCAGTTGCCGCCAAAGGGACGGCAGAAGTTCCTTGATAGTTCTATTTTACCCTTTTTTGCCAAAGAGTTCAAATCCGGGAATTTTTATCTTGTAAAAACGTCTGCGCAAGAGTATAATGGCGGTGCAGAGTAAAGGAATGTGCGTCAAGTGCCGGTTTGACGGGGAGTTGCAAACCGGACGAAAAACCCATGGTTTGCGGTACATTTCTTGCATCCCGCTGCTGCATAAACTGTGGATACCGGCTGTGCCGGCCTGCCTTTTTGTGCGGCATTTGTTGACAAAAAGGAGGTTTTCTTATGGTTGCATTTATCATTTCCCAGTTTCGTCAGTCCTCTGCCCAGCTGGGGCGGAGCAGAACCCTTACCTTCACCGCCTTATTGGTGGGGCTTGGTGTGGTGCTGGATGCCCTTCATATTCAGCTGCAACTTGGCCCCATGATTCGGGTGGACTTTTCCTTTGTGGGCATTGCCCTAATCGGCCTGCTGTTTGGGCCAGTACCTGCCATGACCGCAGGGGCGGCCGAGGACTTCCTTGGTTGGCTTGTGAACACCTCCAGCGGAGCCTATTTCCCCGGTTTTACCCTCACCGCCATTCTGGCAGGGGCAATTTGGGGGGTTATGCTTTACCAAAGACCCCTGCACTGGACAAGAATTCTGTCCGCAAAACTTTGTATCAACCTGTTTTTAAACTGCATCTTGAACAGCGTTTGGCTGTCGGTATACTATGGAAAAAGCTTTTCGCTGGGGGTATTGCCCCTTCGTTTTCTAAAAAATCTTGCCGCTCTCCCTTTGGAGGTTCTCCTTGTGTATGCGGCGGCAAAGCTCATGCTTCGGGTGGTTCGCCCAAACGCTTATCGTACTTAAAAAAGCCAGGGGATTTTAATCCCCTGGCTTTTTCTTATCCTGTCACCCTGTGAATCTCCGGCTGGGGTGCTTCCAGCACAAAATGGAGCAACGCTTTTGCCACTCCATCCCCATCGTTTGTGTCGGTGCACACATCCGCCTGCTGTTGGATGGCAGGCCGGGCATTGCCCATGGCCACCCCCACGCCAGCGGCGGTGAGCATGGACACATCATTTTCCGAATCGCCACAGGCCATCACCTGGCTGGCTTTCAGCCCCAGATGCTCCGCAAGCCAGAGCAAAGCCGCCCCCTTGGTGGCATTTTCCGCATTAATTTCCAGATTGTTTTCCAGGCTGGAGGTAACACAAAGCCCGCTAACAGCTTCCAGCAGCCGCCGGGCCTTCACCCGATTTTCCTCCCTTTGGAAAAATAGCGTCACCTTTTCCAGCGTGTCCTGCTGGTGGATAAATTCCATGCTGTCCTCCACCTGCCGGCGGGAGGCACGTATGTAGTCCACCATCCCACGGGGTGCCCACTCTTCCACCCGCTCCATAGCACTGCGCTGGGTATAACCCCAGCCATTCAGGAACACATCATAGGAAGCATATAACCCCCGGCAGACTTCCAGCACCTGCAACACCTGAGCACGTTCCAGCCACGCCCTGCGCAGAAATTCCCCGCTGGGCAGTTGCACCACGCTGGCTCCATTGGCAGTAATGGCATACCGCACCCCCGGCAGTTCCAGCAAGGAAGCGGGCACCCCGCCCAAGGGACGACCGGTGGCAGGGACAATCTCACATCCTTTTTCCAGCACCTGTTCCAGTACCCTCTGGGTAAAAGGGGAAAT
This sequence comes from Candidatus Allofournierella pullistercoris, assembly GCA_018883715.1. GTDB lineage: Bacteria > Bacillota > Clostridia > Oscillospirales > Ruminococcaceae > Allofournierella > Allofournierella pullistercoris. The sequence continues at coordinate 3,895 of JAHLFP010000008.1, forward strand.
CTCGTGCTGGCTGTTCAGCAAGGTTCCATCCATATCAAGGCCCACAAGGCCAATCGCATACCCGGTCATTGCTTTGCCAGCTCCTTTGTTTTTTCAAAACTTGCGATAACCGCTTCCATGGCGGCACTGCGCAAGCCCGCTTTTTCCAGGGCGCGAACCCCCGCAATGGTGCTTCCGCCGGGACTGCACACCGCATCCTTGAGTGCGCCGGGATGCACCCCAGTCTGCTTCACCATCTCCGCCGCACCCAGCAGCATCTGGGCGGCAAAGTCCAGCGCTTGCTGACGGGGCAGACCACAGGCCACCGCACCATCTGCCAGTGCTTCCAAAAACAGATACCCAAATGCCGGGCCGCAACCTGCCACCGCACTGGCAGCATCCATCTGGGCTTCCGCTATCTGCTCCAGCCGTCCCGCCGCCTGGAAGCCTTCGGTCATCCATGCCAGCTGATTCGGCTGTACCTGGGAATTTGCGGTGTACAAAATCAGTCCCTGTCCCACTGCCACCGGGGTATTGGGCATAATCCGCACCATGGGGGCTTCCCATCCCAGCTTTTCCGCCAAGGATTGCAGGGTCAGCCCCGCCGCCATGCTCACCAGCAGGTAGGGCTTGGTTTTTTCGCGCAGTACCGGCTCAATCTCTGCCAGCACCTGCCCCATCTGATGGGGCTTTACCCCCAAAACGATGACCTGGCTTTTTTCCGCCAGCGCCCGGTTGTTTTCGCACACCGCACAGCCAAGCTCAGCCGCCAGATTTCTCGCCGTTTCCTGGCTTCTGCTGGTAAGTGCCACCGCCTGACCCGGCAGGGCTGTCACCGCCTTTGCCAGTGCACCGCCCATATTGCCCGCACCGATAAATCCAAAGGTATATTCCATTTGTTTCTCCTCCTTTTTCGCTACATTTTTTGTATCTTGAGCATACACCCCACCCCGAAAGTTGTCAAACACCTTACTCCACACAAAAAATCCCCCGGCTGGCCCGCCAGGGGATTTCTGCTTATTCGTAACGCAATGCTTCGATGGGGTCCATCTTGGCGGCCTTGTTGGCGGGGTAGTAGCCAAAAAACACGCCAATTGCCATGGAAAAGCCCACCGCAGTTGCAATGGCGGACAAACTGGGACGTACCGCATAGCCCAGCAATGCTGCGCCGGAAGCACCCATAATCAGCCCCAGCAGGATGCCAATGATACCGCCGATGGAGCAAATTACCACCGCCTCGGTGATAAACTGCATCCGAATGGCAATGCCCGGCGCACCCAGCGCCTTGCGGGTGCCAATCTCTCGGGTACGTTCGGTGATGCTCACCAGCATAATGTTCATTACACCGATGCCGCCCACCAAAAGGCTAATGGCCGCAATGGCACTAATGGCCACCTGTACGGTGCCAAGCATGGAGGTCATCATCTCCACCATGGCCTCCATATTGGAAGCGGTAGCGGTATAACTGGGGTTGCGGGTGTAGTAACTGGAAAAGAAGGACTTGGTTTGCTCCAAAAGCCAGCTTGTATCCGCCGAAGCCGAAGCCACCACGGTAAAACTCTGGTATCCTTGGGAAGCACCGCTCACCTTGCGGGCGGTATCCAAGGGAATATAGAAATCCGTCACCGGGTCCTCGCCTGTCAGGCTCAAAAAGCCATTGTCCTCGTATTCATAGATGCCCACCACATAAAAACGGAGCAGCTGGTTGTTCACCGTCATCTCAAACTCACGCCCCAGCACCTGGCTGGAGGAAGTTCCAAAGATGGTTTCACAGAACAAATCCGAAACCACTGCAATCTGACGCTCTCCGTCCGTGTCCTGAATAAACCGTCCTGCAAGCAGGGTCACATCGTTGGCATTCATGTAGTCTGCATTTACACCTGTTACGGTCACATTGGCGCTGGTGTCCTGCTGTGTCACCTGCCCAACGCCCACCGACTGGGTCAGGGAGATGGCGGCAATCTGACCCTCAAAGGCATCCTGATACTCGGCAATCATTTCATCGGTAATCAGATCGCTTTCCTCCGGCTGGGATGGCCCAAACAGATGCACCATATCCCCGCTGTCCTCGTTTTTTTGCTGTAAGCTTACGGTAATGTTACTTACCCCAAGCCCCTGCAAATCCTCGGTGATGTTTCCGGTAAGGGAATCGCCCAGGGTGACAATGGCGATAACCGAACCAATGCCGATGATAATCCCCAGCATGGTAAGCAGTGCCCGCATCTTGTTGGCCCAAAGGCTGGTCAAGGCCAGCTGTACATTATCAAATAACTGCACTGGGTCCCGCCCCCTTTCGCTCGCCGATAAACTGCCCGTCTCGCAGGGTCAAAATCCGACTGCATTCCTCCGCCAGTTGCTGGCTGTGGGTAATCAACACAATGGTCATGCCACTGCGGTGTAGCTGATGGAACAAATCCATCACGGTGCGGCTGGTGGCGGAGTCCAATGCGCCGGTGGGTTCGTCCGCCAAAAGCAGAGAGGGATGGTTTGCCAGAGCACGGGCAATAGCCACACGCTGTTTTTGTCCACCGCTCAACTCGTTTGGCTGGTGCTTTTCCCGCTGGTCCATCTGTACCAGATGCAACAACTCTCTGGCCCGCTGGGTGCGCTCCTTTGCGCCAATCCCCGCGTACAGCATGGGCAGTTCCACATTTTTCAGGGCACTGGTACGGGCAATCAGGTTAAAGGTCTGGAACACAAAGCCAATCTTCTGGTTGCGAATCCGGGACAGCTCCTTGTCCCCGGCCTGGGCAATGTCCAGCCCATCCAGAATATAGCTGCCCTTGGTGGGGCGGTCCAGTGCACCAATGATGTTCATTAGGGTGGACTTACCACTGCCGGACTCGCCCACGATGGCCACAAACTCGCCGGGATAGACGGTCAAATCCACCCCATGGAGAATCTCCAGCTCGTTGGGCTGTCCCACATTATAGGTTTTGACAATGCCCTTCATCTCGATAATGGGTTGTTGACTCATGGCATCAGCCTCCCATACCCGGGCCACCCTGTCCGCCACTGGGACGAGCCGGCTCAGCTTGACCGCTTGCCTCTTGTATTGCGCCACCCATGCTTGCCTCTTGTATTGCGCCACCCATATTGATCCGGATGAAGGCATCGTCCTCGGTGACAGCTTCCTCGGTGACGGAAGCCCGCACCTGCATGCCCTCGCTCAGTTCACTGCCGGAAATCTCAGCATAGTAATCATTTTCCTGACCCACGGTGACGGGAACGGCCTCAAAGACCTGCTCGCCGTCCTTTTCTCCAGTCTGGACATAAATCACATGGGTGCCGTCCTCCTGCTCTTCAATGGCATCCAAGGGCACGCTGAACACGTTGTCACTGCTGGACAGAACAATCTCCACCTTGGCGTTGGTGCCAATCAACAGACCGCTGTTGGCATCATTCACGGTAACCTCGGCGGCAAAACCACTGGAAGTCTGTCCGCCGCCGGTGGCGGTGGGGGAAATCTGGGTCAAAGTGCCCTGAATGGTGCCATCCACTACGTCGCTGGTAATCCGGGCGGGCATACCCACCTGCACCTTGTCAATGTCGTACTCTGCAATGCTGATGGCAATTTTCAGCTGGTCGGTGTTCTGGATGGTGGCGGCAACCCCGTCGATGGTGTTGCCCACGGTGGCATTCAGGGCAGTTACCTTGCCGCTGGTTTCCGCAGTCAGAACACAATTTTCCAGTTCCTCCTGCAACTGTTCCAGCTCATCGCTTTCGGTTGCTTTGTTGTAGGCATCCAGAGCATCGCTCCGGCTGGATTCTGCATTTTCTGCGGTTTTCAGTGCCTGGTCATAGGCCATCTGTGCCTGTTCCAGTGCCTGCTGGCACTGCTGGTACTGCTGGGATACAGCAGTAAAATTCACGGTGCTCTGTGCTTCCATCAGCTGTGCGGACAGCCGCTGGTATTCCTGTTTTGCCGTATCCAGCGCCTGCTGGGCGGGCTGAATGGCGGACTGAGCCTGGTCCAGCTCCATCTTTGCGGAATCCATATTGGCCTGCAACTGGGTGGCATCCTGTCCCTGGTCTAGCGCCTGTTGCCACTGCCAGCAAGCAACGCTGTAAGCGCCCTGCTTCTGGTTCACCTGCTCCATGGCGCTGTTCAGCTGGGCCAGAGCGTCCTGTTGTACCGCATCCGCCTCATCCACCTGGCTTTGGAATGCGGTGGTCTTGCTGGTGGCATCGTCGTAGGCCGCCTTGGCGGTGTCATACTCCTGTTGTGCCTTAGTCAGCTTGTCGGCGGCTTCGCTGAATGCCTCCTGGGCTTCGGTGACGGCAGTCTGGCTCTTTTCGTATGTAGCCAGCGCCCGCTCCTTGCTCTCCTGCAGGTTTTCGGTCAGCTTTGCAATGTTCTTTTCCAGGCTCTCGGTGTCCAGGGTGCAGATTACATCCCCTGCCTGTACGGTATCGCCCACCTGCACGTTCACCTCTTTCACGGTGTAGCGCAGGGTGGTGGTTACGCTGGAAACATCCTCGCTTTGCACCGTTCCGGTGGCGGAAATGGACTCGTCCAACGTGCCACGGGACAGGGTCACGGTACGAATCACACTTTGCTGCATCTGGGGCATTCCTGCATTTTTGGAGCGGGTTGCCCAGAAGATACCCGCCGCAACAAAGGCAAGCACTGCCCCCGCTATAAACCAACGTTTATGGCTTGCTACAAAGCCCAGCGGGCCGCTCTTTTTCTGTTCACTCATGGCGATTTGACTCCCCCTATTGGTTGAATTTACCTTTTATGGTTTTGTATTATACCCACGGATTGTGGGCAACCGCTGAAAAAGTGGTGAAAGAAATGTGAAAAAAATCGACCTGCACCCCCACTGAATTGCTGGGCGCAAGCCGATTTTTTCCATGTTTATTGATTGCTTTCAGGCTTCTCTTTCTCTTCCTCAGATGCCTGTGTCCCTTCCTCAGATGCAGGACGGTTCAGAATTTCCATGAATTCCTCCCCGGTGATGGATTCCCGTTCCATCAGGAAAGCGGACAGTTCATGGAGCTTATCCAGATTTTCCTCCAAAATCTTCCGGGCCTTGGCGTGGGCAGATTTGATAATCCCCAGCACCTCGTCGTCCACCTTGGCGGCAGTCCCCTCACTGCAAACAAGGGAGCTATCCCCGCCCAGATACTGGTTGTTCACCACACTGAGGGCCATCATGTCAAACTGGTCACTCATACCAAGGCGAGTCACCATATTCCGTGCCAGACGGGTGGCCTGTTCAATATCGTTGGAAGCACCGGTGGTATAACTGCCAAAAATCAGTTCCTCCGCCGCTCTTCCTCCGGTCAGGGTTGCAATCTTGTTCAGCACCTCTTCCCGGCTCATCAGGTTGGTTTCCTGCTCCGGCACCTGCAAGGTGTAACCCAGTGCACCGCTGGTGCGGGGTACAATGGTGATTTTGGCCACCGGGGCGCTTTCGGTCTGCTTTGCCGCAACCAGCGCATGCCCAATCTCGTGGTAAGCCACAATCCGCTTTTCTTTGGGGCTGAGCACCTTGTTCTTCCGCTGGTAGCCTGCGATGACGGTTTCCACCGCTTCCATCAAATCTTCCTGATTTACAATCCGGCGGTTGTGCTTTACCGCCCGCAGTGCCGCCTCATTAATCATGTTGGCAAGCTCTGCACCGGATGCACCGCTGGTGGCTCTGGCAATGGCCATAAAGTCCACATTTTCATCCACCAAAACCTTTTTGGCGTGCACTTTCAGGATGGCGGCACGGCCCTCCAAATCCGGCAGTTCCACCGGAATCCGGCGGTCAAATCGACCGGGACGAAGCAAGGCTTTATCCAAGGTTTCGGGACGGTTGGTTGCCGCCAGAATGATAACACCCTTGCTTCCGTCAAAACCGTCCATTTCGGTCAAAAGCTGGTTCAGGGTCTGCTCCCGCTCGTCGTTGCCGCCGCTCACCCCTGCCGCATTATCACGGCTTTTACCGATGGTGTCAATCTCGTCGATAAAGACGATACAAGGGGCTTTTTCGGCGGCCTGTTTGAACAAATCACGGACACGGGCCGCACCCATGCCCACAAACATCTCCACAAACTCACTGCCTGCGATGCTGAAGAACGGTACACCCGCTTCTCCTGCAACCGCCTGTGCCAGCAGGGTTTTACCAGTACCCGGAGGGCCCACCAGCAAAGCACCTTTGGGCAGTTTTGCGCCAATGCTGTTGTACTTCTTGGGATTGTGCAGAAAGTCCACAATCTCTTCCAATGCTTCCTTGGCTTCATCCTGACCCGCAACATCCGCAAAGGTTTTTCCGGTCTGGGCCTGTACATACACCTTGGCGCTGGACTTACCAAAGCTCATGGCACCCGGGCCGCCCAGCCGCTTCATTAAAAAGCGGCCTAAAATCTGTCCAATGGCAACCATCAGAACAAGAGGGAGCACAAAGCTGAGCAGGATACGCATCAAAGGGGAGGTGTGGGGCGGCTCCACCCCGCTGAACTCCACCGCTTTCCCATCTGGGCCGGTGGCATCCAGCAGGCGCTGAACCCGGTCCGGGTCATCCACCCAGGCGGTTTCGAAAATGGCTTTGTTGCCCTTATCGTCCACCGCTTCATAGGTGATGGTTCCTTGGTTTGCATCCTCTTCCACTGCAATGATTTTACCTGCTTCCAAATCACTTACAAACTGGTTGTAGGTGACCGGGCGCACCGCACCCTCCAACAAGCCAGGCATCAAAAATGCGTTGACTGCCAGCAGCAACACCAGCATGCCAATGTAATAGAAGATAATTGCTTGTCTGGGATTTTTTGGCTTTCCTGTTTTCATACCCACTCTCCGCCTTTGTTCAGAATTCTTGTTGCATCCAGCGAGGGATTACACCTTAATTGATAACATCTGTTGACTCTTAGCATACCCCAGTGATATGAAAAAACTATGAACGTTTTTAAACATTTTCCCAAAAAGGCTAACATTGACAGATATTTGTAATTTTTTGCTCACTGTAGCTGTGCCAAAACCTGCCCACTCACCGGCCCAAGGGCGGCCAGGGCTTCTTTCAGCACCTGTAATACATCATCGTTGTTTCGCAGTTGAATCATCAAATAGGGCTTGCTTCCCGCATTCAGCCGCACCATACCCGGCAGTTCCGCCATCACCTGCTTAATTCTGGGCGCGCTAAGGGCATCGGAATACAAGAGCAAATATCCTTTTTTCTGGCCAATTTCATAGACAGCAGCCTGTGCAGCCTGCACCCGAATCAGGGAAATATCCACAAGACCGCCCACACTTTTGGGCACATCCCCGTACCGGTCAATCAGTTCATCCAGCACATCCTGGGCGTCCTCCTGGGTTTGAATCGCCGCAATCCGCTTGTATGCCTCGATGCGTCCCGCCGCCTGCTCAATGTAATATTCCGGTATATAGGCATCCACCGCAATATCCAGCAGACAGTCGCTTTTGTCCGCCACCGGCTCTTCCCCTTTTGCAAGGGCGATGGCGTTGTTCAAAATTTTCAGGTACAGCTCATAGCCCACTGCTTCCATATGCCCGTGCTGGCTCTGCCCCAGAATGCTTCCCGCACCCCGAATCTGCAAATCCCGCATGGCAATGCGAAAACCGGAACCAAAACTGGTAAATTCCCGGATTGCGGACAGCCGTTTTGCCGCCACATCCGTAAGAACCCGGTCCTTCTGGAAGGTAAAATAGGCATAGGCCTTACGGGAGGAACGTCCCACCCGTCCCCGAATCTGATACAGCTGGGCAAGTCCCATTTTATCCGATTGCTCAATAATCAGGGTGTTGCAGTTGCGCACGTCAATTCCGGTTTCAATGATGGTGGTACAAACCAGGATATCAATTTCCCCATCCAAAAGCTGCTGCCAAACCTGCCCCAGTTGTTCTTCGTTCATCCGTCCGTGGGCGGTGGCAATCCGGGCATCCGGCGCCATCTGTGCCACCCTGGCGGCGCAGGTTTCGATGGTATCCACCTGGTTATGCAGGTAATACACCTGTCCCCCACGGGCCAGCTCTTTTTGAATAGCCTGGGCCACAATGCCCCAATCGTATTCCATCACATAGGTTTCAATGGGCTGGCGCTCCACAGGCGGCTCCTCGATGGTACTCATGTCCCGGATGCCGCTCATGGCCATGTTCAGGGTACGAGGAATGGGAGTTGCGGACAGGGTCAGCATATCCACCCCTAAAAAGGCTTCTTTCAGCTTTTCCTTGTGCTTTACCCCAAAACGCTGTTCCTCGTCAATGATTACAAGCCCCAAATCACGGAACTTCACATCACTGCTGAGCAAACGATGGGTACCCACCACCACGTCCACCGTGCCATCCCGCAGTCCTTTCAGGGTTTCTTTCTGCTGGGCGGGGGTACGGAAGCGGTTGAGCAGTCCCGCTTTCACCGGGAAGGCCTCCATTCGAGCCATCAGCCCGTTGTAATGTTGCCAGGCAAGCAGGGTTGTGGGTGCCAAGATGGCGCACTGCTTGCCGCCCATAATGCACTTAAAGGCCGCACGGAGTGCCACCTCGGTTTTGCCCACACCCACATCGCCGCAAAGCAGACGGTCCATGGGCCACATCTTTTCCATATCCGCCTTAATTTCCCCAGCGGCTTTCAGCTGGTCGGCGGTTTCATCGTACTCAAACCGGGTTTCAAAACCCCTCTGCCAGTCCCCATCCTCCGGGAAAGCAAACCCTTTTGCCTGTCTGCGTTTTGCATACAGCTCAATCAGTTCCTGTGCCATCTCTGCGGCGGCGGTCTTGACCCGTTTGCGGGTTTTCACCCATTCGGTTCCGCCCAGCTTTGCCAGCTTCACCTTGTCCGAATCTCCGGGGGCGGTGTACTGGCTGAGCAAGTCCAGCTGGGTGACCGGCACATACAGGGTATCCCCCTTGTCATAGCTCAGTTTCAGGTAATCCTTTACCACCCCCTGAACCTCCAGCCGCTGGATTCCGGTGTACATACCAATGCCGTGGTTCTGGTGTACCACATAGTCGCCGGGCTTTAAATCCGTAATGCTGGAAAGGGCATTTTTGTTCCGCTTGACCCGCTTTTTGCTTGTCTGTTCCTCTCCCGCTTTCCGGCTGGTTAAAAGGGCATACCGGGCAAAGGGGTACTCCACTCCAGCGTGGGTGTGTCCCGGCCGAACCGCTATCACGCCTGGCCCTGGGCGCACGTCCTTGGCCGCTGTGGCCGCAAACCCTTTTGCCGCCAAATCCTTGGCCAGTGCGGTGGCGGCACGGGCCGTACCCGCCAGTAACTCCACACACCAGCCCTGCCGGGTCAATGCCTGCAAATCCTCACACAGGCTTGCCAGCTCCCCATGGAAAGGAGGATGTGCATGGGCGGCGGCATGTACCACCTGCACCAGCTTCACATCCGGCAAACTGCGGGAAAAATTCTCACAGCACAGGGTGGACTCCTGCCCAATCCGGCTCATGAGCCAGGACATCTCCAAATACAGGGTGTCCAGTCCGGGGCAGAGTACCCCCTGCTCGTACAGTCCTTTCATTTCCTCCTGTCGGCGGAACTGGGTCGCCTTGTGGCTTTCCCGGATGGCAGTCAGCTCCTGCAACAGCACAATGGGCTGATGCAGATAGTCCAGCAGGGTGGCGGGCTTTGGATACCGAATCCCCAGATACTTATCCAGTCCGGTGGGCATCACTCCTGCATCCAGCTGTGCCAAATCCTGCTCCATGCACTGCTCCATCTGGCGGCGCACTCGGTCGGTTTGTGCTCCAAGGGCATTTCTTAAAATCTGGGCGGTTTGTGCCGCATCCCCAAACAGTACTTCCCTTGCCGGGGCAATGGCAAGCTCTTCCACCGGGTCTTCCCGGCGCTGACTGATGACATCAAAGCTGGCCATGGTGTCAATTTCATCGCCCCAGAACTCCATTCGCACCGGCTGTTTGCTGTCCGGGGAGAACACGTCCACAATTCCCCCTCGGCGGCTGAACTGTCCCGGTCCTTCCACCTGACTGCGTCGGTGATAGCCCGCCTGTAACAGCCGCTCCACCAGCGCTTCAATGCCAATCTGACTGCCCGGCGCAATCCGCAGGGTGTTGTCAGAAAATTCCTGGGGCGGCAGGGTGTACTGGAGCAACGCTTCCTCGCTCAGGCACACCGCCTGCAAACGGTTCGCCACCAAATCCCCCAGCACCGCCAGCCGACGGTGCTCGTATTCATGGCTTGCCCCCTCCAGCGAGCGGAGCATAAAATCCCTGGCCGGGAACACATCCGCCTTACAGCCTATGGCCTGTAAATCCAGGGCAAATCGGCTGGCCTGTCCCTCGGTGGCGCACACCACCAGCAGGGGACGCTGTAAGCTGTTCGCCAGTTGAGCAGCCACCTGCACCTGTCCCATGGGCGGCAGACCAAACAAGGCGGATACCCCCGGCTGTTGCAGTGCCGTTTCCAGTCGTTGCACCTCATCGGTATGTTTTAACAGCTCGAACATGATGTGCACCTCTCCTTAAAAAGCCGTCCTTTTACCCCCGTTCTTCTTTTTTGGGGACAAAACAAGCCTGCCCAGCTTTTCAGCCGTAACAGGCACACAGGATGCGGCTTGTGTCTCACAATTAAATCTCCATTCATTTTACCCATTTTTTGCCTTTTGTGCAACAGCTCAAAACCGAAAAAAAGACCCAGCCGTGACCATTCGTCAAGCTGAGTCTTTTTTCTATATTCTTCGACGCTGTTACCAGCTTACGGAATCCGCCACAATGCGGTAGCCGTCCATTCCCTGGTTGTCGTACCGTTCATATCGGCCGGTCACCACCACCGTCTGTCCCGGTTCTGGATAGTCCTCCGGGTAGCTATGCTCCCCGGTCCAGACAAATTCCATTCCCTGCTGACAGCAGGCAAGGGCATCCGCCACCATAACGGTAAACACCAGCCGATTGGGGTCCAAATCGTCATACACGGTGAACTGCCCAGCCAGGCGCAGGGTTTTGCCCACATAGTCCTCCGGCACCATCATAATCTCGTACATCTGGGCATACATCATGGTTCCGCTCAAGCCCACCAAATCCACGTCAATTCCACTGGAATTTTCGGCGGACTGGCTGTCCGGCTCGCTTTGTTGGCTACTTTCCGGACTGCTGTCCGTGTCCTGACTATACGGCTCCGGCGCAGACCAGGGCTTCATCTGGGTTTGGCTTTGTGCAGGTTCAGAAGGCTGGGATGTGGCGGAACATCCTGCAAAGCAGAGGGCACAAAGCACCCCAGCCCACCACAGCCGGCTCATGCCCGGCCTCCTTTCAGGCAAGCACCTGCCAGCCAGCAGGCACCGAATGCCACCAGGTCCACCGCCACAATGGTGGAACCCACCGGAGTACCCGCCAAGATGGAGATAATGATGCCCAAAAAGGCGCAAACCACACCCAAAACCGCCGAGCAGATGGTAACGGACAAAAAGCTCTTAAACAGCCGCATGGCGGACAGGGCGGGGAAGATAACCAGAGCGGAAATGAGCAGCGAACCCACCAGATTCATGGCAAGCACAATGATAACCGCAATCACCACCGCAATCAGCAGGTTGTACCGTCCCACATGCACCCCAGCGGCCTGAGAGAAAGCCTCGTCAAAGGTGACAGCAAAAATCTTGTTGTAGAAGAACACAAAGGTTGCCACCACCGCAATGGACAGAATCACACACAGCCAAACCTCGCTCAGGCTCAGCGTCAGGATAGAGGTAGAACCAAACAGGGTGGTACACACATCCCCCGCCAGGTTACTGGAGGTGGAAAACAGGTTCATCAGCAGGTAGCCAATGGCCAAGGAACCCACCGAAATCATGGCCACCGCCGCATCACCCTTGATTTTTGCATTCTGGCTGGTACGAAGCAGCAGGATGGCACACACAATGGTGGCAGGTAGCACAAAAAGCATCTCGTTGGTGAGATTCAACACGGTGGCCACCGCAATGGCACCAAATGCGGTATGGGACAAACCATCCCCAATAAAGGAAAACCGCTTCAGCACCAATGTTACCCCAATCAGCGAGGCACACAGGGCAATCAGCACGCCCACAATCAGAGCATACCGAACAAAGGGATAGGATAAATACTGGGTTAAGGTTGCAATCATCTGGGTCATACGTCCTCCTTTTGGGCGGCAACAAAGGCCTGCCCCAAGGCACTGGCCCGGTATTCCTCCACCGTACCAAAAAAGGTCTTTTTGCCAAGATGCAGTACATGGCTGGCACTGGGCAAGGCGGCCTGAATATCGTGGGAAATCATCACCACGGTGATGCCGTCCTTCTGGTTGATGTGCTGAATCAAACGGTACAGTTCCGCCGTTGCGGTGGGGTCCAGCCCCGCCACAGGCTCATCCAACAGCAGCATGCTCTGGCTAGCGCACAAAGCACGGGCAAGCAGTACCCGCTGTTGCTGACCGCCGCTCAGTTCCCGATAGCATCGGTCTGCCAGATGTTCCGCAGCCATGCGGCGCAGGTTTTCCATCACTGCCTGTTTTTCCTGTTTTGTGTAAAAGGGGCGCAGTCCGCACCGACCTTGAAAGCCAGACAGCACAATCTCCCGCACCGAAGCAGGAAAATCCCGCTGTACTGCACTCTGCTGAGGCAGATAACCAATGCTCCCCGGCTGAATCTGGCTGGAACGCTCCACGGTTCCTTTCAAGCTGGGGATAAGACCCAGCAGGGTTTTCATCAGGGTGCTTTTACCTGCTCCGTTTTCGCCCACAATGCAAAGGCAGTCCCCCTGCTGGATGGTGAAGTTCAGTCCCTCCAGCACCGGTTTGCCCTCATATCCAATGGAAAGATTTTTCGCCGTCAACTGTACCATAGCTAGGCGCCTCCTTTTTGCCTTAGTTCAATGCCTGACGCAGTACCTCAAGGTTTTGCTCCATAATGCCAAGATAGCTTGCGCCCTCGTCCATCTGCTGGCTGGTGACAGCCTGCATGGAGTTCATGCTCAAAATCTGCTGGTTCTGGCTCTTGGTGCTGGCAATTACGGTATCTGCAATTTTATGCTGGGCGTTGTCGATGGTCAGCACCGTGCCCAGGTTCAGTTCATCGGTTTTTTCTGCCAGGAACGCCACAGTGGCAAAGCTTGCCTCGGTTTCCGCAGAGCATCCCACAAATGCGGCGTAGTAGTTCAGGCCGTAGTCATCCACCAGATAACGGAAGGGGAAGCGGTCGGCAAACAGCAGGGTACCCCGCTGAGCAGTGGAAACCATCTGGGCATACTCCCCGTCCAGTGCCTGCAACTTTTCTGTGTAGGCTGCCGCATTTGCCTGATACTGGGCGGCATTCTCGCTGTCCAGCTGGCACAGGGCATCGGTGATGGCCTGACAGAGCACCTGTGCATTTTTCAAGGACAGCCAAACGTGCTCATCCAGTTCTTCATGTTCGTGGTGCTCTTCCTCGTGGCCATGCTCCTCCTCGTGGGCGTGTGCTTCTTCCTCGTGGGCGTGTGCTTCTTCCTCGTGATGGTGGTCGTGGTCATGCTCTTCCATGCCCTCCACCACTTCTTCGTTTTTCACAGCATCCCCCAGCACCTGGGTCAAAGCCAGCACCTGGCGATTGGGATTACCCTGGTTCTCCAACGCATCCTGTACCCACTCGTCGGAAATACCACCCACATGAATCAACAGGTCCGCATTGGCGATGGTCATCATGTCGGCGGCGGTGGGCTGGAAGCTGTGCAGGTCCACGCCATCCTTCATCAAGAGGGTCAGTTCCACCTCATCTGCCTTATCGCCCAGAATGTTTCTTACCCAGTCATATTCCGGGAAGATGGTGGTTACAATCCGCAGGGGCTGCTGGGTGCTGTTCATAGCATCTGCCTGCTGGCTGGAAGCGGGGGCGGACTGGCAAGCGGTAAGATTCAAAGCCATAGCAGCGGCGGCAAGCCAGCTGGCAAAACGAATGGATTTCTTCATATAAAATGGATTCTCCTTTTTGTGGTTCAGTGATGGTTGCAATCGCAACAGGTGTGGGAATGGGAAGTGTGTGCCGTTTGTTCTTGTTTTTGCCGACAGCTTTGGCAAAGGCCGTACAGCACCGTGCGCATGGGGTTAATGACAAATCCGTGGTGTTCCATCAGATGGGCGGTCAGCTGTTCCAGCTGTCCACACTCCAGATGAATCAGCGCCCCACAGCAATCGCACTTGCAATGGAAACTCTGTCCACATCCCTCCTGCTGGGACTCTGGTTTATACACAAAGCAGGCTGGCGTTCCCGCATCCACGGTATATTTATGGACCATTCCCTGCTCCACCATCCGTTCCAGATGGCGGTACACCGTTGCCACGCCAATGCTACGGCCTTGGCTGGAAAAATGCAGGCAAATATCATTCACCGTGCAGTGCTGTCCCGGTATGCTTTGCAGATACTGAAGCAGTTCCTCCCCCTGCCGGGTTCGATAGCCTTGTTTTGGTGCCACCCTGCTCGCTCCTTTCTTTTGAAAATCGAAATTAAAATTGAAAACCATTTTCATATTATACAAAACCGGCCCATCTGTCAAGCCCCCAGGGGTATACCGCCGGGCGGGAGTCCTCAACCCGCTCCATTCCCCCAAATATACCCGCCGGAACAAGCCCACCGGGGAAACAATTTCTCAAACGGCATTATGCCTAAAAACATACCGCCGGGTGTTCCCTCTTTTCCCGCCTACCCTCCACTTGCCGGCTGTGCAAACAAAAAATCGACCTCCCAAAGGAGGCCGATTCGCTTATCCGTTGAATTTATTCTGTGCCTGGGCAAGCTGACCCTTCATAATCAGCCGCACCGCCTGCTCAATGTCCGGCAGACGCTTTTCAAAGGCAGTTCGGTCTGCCCCGTCCATCCGACCCAGCACCCAATCCGCCAGATTGTACTCCGGATGGGGCTTTTGTCCAACCCCAATCCGCACCCGGGGGAAGGCATCCGAGCCATACCGGGCAATGATGTCCTTCAGGCCGTTGTGGCCACCTGCGGAACCACTGGGACGGATGCGCAACTTGCCCGGTGCCTGGGTAATATCATCGCAAAGCACCACCACCCGCTCCAGCGGAATCTTATAAAACTGTGCCAAAGCCTGAATGCTTCGCCCGGACAGGTTCATAAAAGTCTGAGGTTTCAGCAGGATTACCTTGTGGTCGTCCACAATGCCCTGCCCGTACAGCCCCTCAAACTTACCCTTGTTCACCGGGATGCTCCACTCTTTTGCCAGCCAGTCAATGGCATCAAACCCCACATTGTGCCGGGTCAAATCATAGGTAGAACCGGGATTGCCCAGTCCCACCACCAGCCATTCTGTATCCATCTTTCTTCCTCCTTGCAAACACTGCTGTTACAAAGCATACCACAGTCCCAGCAAAATAACCAGTAAAACCAGGTTCATCCCGCTGAACACCAGCAGATACCGGCGTTTCTCCTGGGGGAACTGCGCCACCAGTATTTTATAAGAAATCAGGCTGGCCATAGAGGCAATCAAGGTTCCAAGCCCTCCCAGGTTACAGCCCACAATCAGCCTGTTCCACTGCTGGGTAAAACCGCTGAGCAACAGTGCGGCGGGTACGTTGCTGATGCACTGGCTGGCGATTACCGCCACCAATTCCACCCCGTGGGACAGCCATTGTTCCAACAGACTGCGGAACACATCCACCCGCCCCAGATTGCCGATAAAGATAAAAAAGCCCACAAAGGTGGCCAGCAAACCATAGTCCAGTTGCAACAGTAGCTTTCGCTCTTTTACAAGCAAAAACACCAGAACCACTCCCGCCGCCAGCAAGGGGGAAATCAGCTTTCCAATGGCGGCAAGGCTCAGGGCAAATCCCACACTGCTTACAAGTACATCCTGCTTGTGGATGGGTTTTGCTTCCCATTCCAAAAGCTCCACCTTTTGGCCTTTGCCCCACAAGATTCCCACTCCAAGGCAGATGCCACTCACCAGCACATAGGGCAGGGTAACACCACAAAATTCCACAAACCCCATGCCGGACTGCTGGTATAAGTACAAGTTTTGCGGGTTTCCCATGGGTGTGAGCATACTGCCCAGGTTCGCCGCCAGTGTCTGCAACACCACAAGGCGCACCGCCAAATCCGTTCGCCCTGCCATCCGAAGCACCGCAAGCCCAAAGGGCACGAAGGCAATCAATGCCACATCGTTTGTAATGACCATGCTTGTGAAAAAGGGCAGAAAGACAAGCACCGCCAGAACCCCTTTGCTTGCATGGGTCAGGCGCAACAGCCCCGCCCCCATGGTTTCAAACACACCGGCACGGCTGTACTCTTTCATCACCGCCATCAAGGCAAACAGCAACGCCAAGGTATGCCAATCGATGTAAGCAAGATACGCCCCATCTGGCGGCACCAAAAAACAGGAAAGAATCGCCAGCACCCAGGAGATGGTCAGCACCATATCCCCTTTCAGCCAGCCTTTAGCCTGTCTCAATCCATTCATAAACTTTCTTCTCCCTACTTATTTATATACATGCCATAAGGCGAATAAACTCTTTGGCATACTGGGGCAATGCTTCCCCCTTACGCCATGCGGCCACATACTGCATCTGTCCCGCGTCTTTCAACCGGTAGGCATCAAACGGGCCAAGCTCTTTCAGATAGTCAAGAAAACTCCGGCTGATAAAGGCCACACCGTACCCGCCTGCTGCCATGGACACCGCCGCCCGTATATTGGAGGTTTCCAAAATCTTTCGCGGACTTACCCCCTGCATCGCCATCAGGTTATACAGATATTCCCCCTGTCGCTGGCTGGGCTTTTGCAACAAAAAGGGCAGATGGGCAAGCTGACCCAGGGACACCACCGGACATCCGTTCTCATCCCGCTGTCCACTTTCCAGTTGCTGGGTACAAGCCACCACCGCATACACCGGCTCTGCCCCCAAAATCTGATATTCCAGTAAGAGACAGTACTTGGAGAGATTATAAAAATTCAAATCCAGCTCCCCCTGCACCAGTGCTTGTTCCAATTGCTGGCTGTCCTGTTCCACAATGGACAATTCCACCTGGGGATACAGCTTGGAAAAAGCCGGAACCACCTTGGGCATTGCCACACTGCACCGTACCGAGGGAATCCCTACCCGGAGTTTACCCGCCTTATCCTGTCGAATCGCCGCAAGTTCGCTGTCCAGTTCCTCCTTGCGCTGTAGCATGTCCACCGCCCAGGCAAGATACCGCTCCCCCGCATAGGTCAGCTCCATGCTGCCACCCTTGCGCTCAAACAAGGCCAGTCCCACCCGCTGTTCCAGCCGTTGCAGGAACTTGGTTAAGGTGGGCTGGCTTACATACAACTTTTGTGCCGCATGGGTGATATTCTGCTGGTGTGCAATGGCCACAAAGTATTCCAGCTCCCGCAAATCCACAATGGTACCTCCTTGTTATGTTGACCCCGAATGTAAACTTATGTCCCAGTATAGCATAGCCTATTCCTAAAATCTATGGCTTGTATAAATAAAATTCATTTCATTTATCATTTACTTTTTGCTATACTGATTTGTGAAAATCATGGCAATGTCCATCAAGGACCAAAAGAAAGGACGAACCCAGTTGAAACACAAGATTTTACGTTCCGCCGCTTGCAGTTTGCTGGCTGCGGCTGTACTGCTCACCGGCTGTCAGGCAGGCAACGCTGGCTCCAGCTCTGGCGCCAGCTCCGCCGCTATGCAGACCCTCACCGCAAGTGCCAAGGGCATCGTAGGTGACGTGGTGGTACAGGTGGCGCAGGTCTGACCGCCGCTGCCCAGGCTTCCCAGCAGGGCGCCAGCGTGGTAGTTCTGGAAAAGATGCCCATCCTGGGCGGTAATAGCCTGAAAGCAACCGGCGGCATGAACGCTGCTGGCACCAAGTTCCAGGCTGAGCTTGGCATCACCGACAGCGGTGTGCAGGAATTCATCGAGGACACCATGAACGGCGGCCACCAGGCCAACGACCCCGAACTGGTTGCCACCATGGCAGAAAACAGCAGTGACGCTGTGGACTGGCTGGAAAGCATTGATGCGGCTCTGCCCAAGGTGGAAGCCACCGGCGGCACCAGCCACAAATACCTGCACCAGCCGGAAGACGGCAGTGCAGTTGGCACCTTCCTAATTGAAAAACTCAGCCAGCAGATGGATAAGCTGGGCATTGAGGTACTGACCGAAACCGAAGCCACCGAGCTTCTGGTGGAGGACGGCGCAGTGACCGGTGTCAAGGCCCACAACGCCACCACCGACTACACCATCCAGGCCAAGTCGGTCATTCTGGCTACCGGTGGCTTTGGCGCCAACATGGAGATGCTGGCAGAGTACAACCCCTCTCTGGCAGACGCTGTAACCACCAACCATCCCGGTGCTACCGGTGACGGCATCCAGATGGCCACCAAAATTGGTGCTGCCACCGTGGACATGGAGCAGATTCAGCTGCACCCCACCGTTTACCAGGAGAATGGCCTGCTGGTATCCGAAAGCGTGCGTAGCATGGGCGGTATTCTGGTGAACAGCGACGGCAAGCGTTTCTGCAACGACATGGCTACCCGTGACGCTGTATCCGCCGCCGAGCTGGAACAGGAAGGCAGCTATGCTTACATCATCTTTGACCAGCGCATCGTGGATGATCTGGCTTCCTGCAAAAAGTACATTGACGCTGGCCTGACCGTACAGGCAGACAGCTATGAAGACTTGGCAAAAGAAATGGGTCTGAGCGAGGAAGCTTCCGCCAACTTTGTGGAAACCATGAATCGCTGGAACGAGAGCGTTGCCAACGGTGTGGACGAGGAATTCGGACGCAACAACGGCATGGACGGCGACCTGTCCACCGCTCCCTACTATGCCATCAAGATTGCCCCCGGTGTGCACCACACCATGGGCGGCCTGAAGATTGACACCACCACCCAGGTCCTGGACGAAAACGGCCAGGCCATCCCCGGTTTGTTTGCCGCAGGTGAGGTAACTGGCGGTGTTCATGGCGCAAACCGCATCGGCGGCAACGCTGTATGTGACTTTGTGGTCTTTGGACGCATCGCTGGCGATAGCGCCACCGCTTTTGCAGGCAAAACTGCTGAATAATCCCTTTCTCCAGCTTCGTATTGTAAGCTGGAGGATTTATTCTATCCACAATATTAAATAAGAAAAGGAGTGTTCCCAATGATTGACTTCAAAAACGCCGCATACCTGAAACTGAGCCCCACATCCCCCTCCACCTATTCCAAGGCAGTTGACCCCATGCTGATTGCCGGCGAGGAAGTGGTGGCTTGCTTCCAGGCCATCCGAGACGGAGTGGTGTTCACCAACAAACGGATTATCGCCATCAACGTGCAGGGAATCACCGGCAAAAAGGTGGACTGCACCAGCCTGCCTTACAGCAAGGTTCAGTCCTATTCCATCGAAACCGCCGGCACCTTTGACCTGGACAGCGAGCTGGACGTGTGGTTCTCCGGCCTTGGCTCCGTTCGGTTTGAGTTTGTCCGGGAAGTGAACGTGGCAAAACTGTCCACCCTGATTTCCCAGGCAGTGCTGTAACCCTGTTCCCATGGGGTGGGCGCTTGTCCGGGGATTTCCCCTATAAAACTGTCCGTAAGCCTGTCTCCGCAGGACATCCCGGTCATACAGTCCACACACAGCACAAAATACCACCACAAAGCAATCGAGCCAGAGGTATCCCCTCTGGCTCTTTTCTCATTTATACAATATCAAAGGCTTGCTGGCAGTGCCCAGCGGCATAGGCAAGGCCACACGCAACAGCAGATACCCCCACAGGCATACGCAAGCAAACCCACACAGCCAAGACCGCCTATAATCATCGTTCCCCATTACCCCGTGGCTGGGTCACACGCATGCCCGTGCTGTTCCATTTTTCCATGGATTCTGCTTTTACACTTGCAGGAAAAGCCAAAATATGATAAATTTAAAACAATAGTAAGGTAAAGCATCTGCCCCTTTGGAACACCGTTATGCCCCTGCGCAAACTTTTGTTATCTTGGGAGGAACCGCCATGCTTCAGATTCTTCTGTACGATACCAACCCGGAATTTGCAAAGGCTCTGGCTGATAGGATTTCTGGTCTTTCCTGCTTTTGCAAAAACACCATGGAGATTTCCTATCTCACCGATGCAAAAGCACTTCTCGCCAAGGCCAGCAGTCGATGCGACCTGTTGCTTTTAGAGATGCCGGAGGATGCCTTTGTTGGGCTGAATCTGGTACGGCAGATTCGTGTGAAGAACCCCAATCTGGTGGTTATTTTTATCTCGGATTATTTGGAACTGGCCCGTTTTGGATACGAGGTACAAGCCTTTCGCTATCTGGCAAAATCCGAACTTTGCCACCATCTGGAAGAATATATACGGGATGCCATCCAGCAGTGCCAACCCCAAGAGAACTTTATCACGGTTTTGTCCGGTGGAGAATGGCTACACCTTCCCATCCAAAACCTTATCTACATCCACTGCCAAGGGCCGGAGCAACACCTTCACCTGCACAACACACCCCGAACCCCATTGCCGGTGCGCAAAACCCTTCTGGCACTGGAACAGGAACTGCGTGGCCAAGGATTTTTGCGCATCCACAAAAGTTACCTTGTGAACATGGCCTATCTGGAATTCCTGCAAAGCACCTGTGCCATGTTGACCACCGGGCTAAAACTGCCCTCCGGGACACGGGATTACCGCAAGAAGCTGAAGCAATATCTGGCATGGAAGCAAGCACAGGGCAATCTGTGAACATGGCCTATCTGGAATTCCTACAAAGCACCCTGCGCCATGTTGACCACCGGGCTAAAACTGCCCTCCGGGACACGAGATTGCCGCATAGCATCCAGTACCCCGTTCCAGATACAGCCATACCACACCAGATATGAGCCAGCAGGCGGAAATCTCTGCCAATGTGGATTTACCCCACTGTCAGCGGGCTATAATACCTTTTAATCCTATCCATACGAAACCAAACAGACCCATCTTGATTCAAAGGTACATCTACACGCCGCACGTCTAAATAGATTGCTTGAACCCACCCCCACCTTGCACCAGCAATCCCAGGGTATTTCCACCTTGTTTCTAAATGAATGTCCAATCCAGATGCATTTTGGCATTCAGTAATCTAAATCTAGAGTTAGCCTACACCTGCAACCGGAACCCCGTTGCCCGCCTTGTATCCCCAATCTCCAAGGCAACGCAATGTTACTCTCGGTAAGCTTCATGCCCACGCTACAGCCAGTACCTCAGCAAGCGCACGTCATTTCTGCCACTTACCGCTGGCAAGCCCCAAGCCATACCCAGCTTACACCTGCAACCGGAACCCCGTTGCCCGCCTTGTATCCCCAATCTCCAAGGCAACGCAATGTTACTCTCGGTAAGCTTCATGCCCACCTTATACCCAGCAGGCACGTCCCTGGCTTAATCCTATTCCAGCACACGAACTGCACCCAAACCTTACCCTCTCTATTCCAGACAAAACAAAAAGGTAGACATTTTCATGTCTACCTTTATGGTGGGAGCGGGTGGATTCGAACCACCGAAGCAAAACGCAACAGATTTACAGTCTGCCCCCTTTGGCCGCTCGGGAACACTCCCATATTCACTTGTTCAGCGCTTTGTTTTTTTCTCATCGCTGACTGCTTGTTTATTATAGCAGGCATTTTTCAAAAATGCAACCCCTTTTTTAAAATTTTTTTGAAAAATTTTCGCTTCTTTTCTTTTCACTGGTTTAGGCCGTTGCTTTATGCGGCTTGTGAGCGGATTTGTCGCCCCTCTTCTCCAGCTTAGAACCATTGTCTGCCTTAGAATTTTCCATTTGTTCACACTTTTCGCTTTAGTTTTATGCTATATTAAAAGATAAGGAATCTTATTTCCCCCAAACTCAATAAGGAGGAATTATTTCATGGCAGCAATTTCGGAATACTCGCAAGTTACCCCTGCACTCCGTGAGCTGACGGAGATTTGTCTTGAAAACAGCCGGATTAACCCGGAGGATTACATTCGCTACCAGGTCAAGCGTGGCCTGCGGGATTTGGATGGCACCGGTGTTGTTGCCGGATTGACGGAAATCAGCGAAATCGTCAGCAGCCGCATGGAGGACGGCAAAAAAGTCCCCTGTGAAGGTCAGCTGTTTTACCGTGGCTATGCCATCGAGGATTTGGTCCAGGGCTTTTTGCAGGATGGTCGTTTCGGCTTTGAGGAAACCGCCTATCTTTTAATGTTTGGACAACTTCCAAGTCAACCCCAACTGGACGGCTTCCGGGAGCAACTTGCTTTTTATCGCAGCCTTCCCACCAATTTTGTCCGAGATGTGATTTTGAAAGCCCCCAGCCCGGATATGATGAATACCCTGGCCCGCTGTGTGCTTACCATGTCCAGCTATGACGAAAATCCCAACGACATCCAGCTCGCCAACGTGATTCGCCAATGCGTGGATTTGATTGCCATCTTCCCCCTGATTGGGGTATACGGCTACCAGGCTTACAACCATTACCAAAACGGGCAAAGCCTGTACATCCACACCCCTCTGACAAAAGGCTCCACCGCTGAGAACATCTTGGCCCTTTTGCGGACGGACCAAAAATACACCCCGCTGGAAGCCCAGATTCTGGACCTTTGCCTTGTACTGCATGCGGAACACGGTGGCGGCAACAACTCCACCTTTACCACCCATGTGGTCACCAGCTCCGGCACCGACACCTACAGCTGTATGGCCGCCGCTTTGGCCAGCCTAAAAGGCCCTCGTCACGGCGGTGCAAACATCAAGGTGGTGCAGATGTTTGAGGACATGAAGAAAAACATTGCGGACTGGACCGACGAGGACGCCATCCACCAGTACCTGTCCGACCTGCTGGAGGGCAAAGCCTTTGACCGAAGCGGCCTTATCTACGGCATGGGCCATGCAGTCTATTCCATCAGTGACCCCAGAGCCCGGATTCTGCGCCAGTTTGTGGAAAAACTCAGCGAGGAAAAGGGCCTGCACGAGGAATACGCCCTCTACTCCACCGTGGAGCGTCTTGCACCCCAGGTGATTATGGAAAAGCGGAAAATCTACAAAGGTGTTTCCGCCAACGTTGACTTTTACAGCGGCTTTGTCTACCGTATGCTGGAACTTCCCCCGGAACTGTACACGCCCCTGTTTGCCATGGCTCGTATCGCTGGCTGGAGCGCCCACCGGATGGAGGAACTTATCAATATGGGCAAGATTATCCGTCCGGCCTATGTGGCAGTCCAGCCCCGCAGAAGCTACTGTCCCATGAAAAACCGTCCCCAATAAGGCAACTATTCCATGACAAATCATCTCCAGCGGCCAATCTCATAGAAAAAAGCCCCCAATTCCAAACGGAATCGGGGGCTTTTTGTTATCATGCAGGGATAATTACCTTTTTGGGGCAAACACCCACACAAGCGTTGCATCCGGTGCAACGTTCGTAATCAATTCGAGCCAGGCTGTCCTTCACATGGATGGCATCACTGGGGCAGGTTTTTTCGCACTTCATGCAACCAATGCAACCAGTATCGCACTCCTTCATGACCTGAGGGCCCTTCTCGTTGCTGTTGCAACGCACCTGAGGTTTGCCCTCGGTGTGGCCGCAGATGTCAATGACAAAGTGGGGGCAGACCTTGGCACAAGCACCACAGCCGGTGCAACGGTCATAGTCCACCTTGGCAATGCCGTCCACAATGTGGATGGCATCAAAGGGACAAGCCCGCTCGCAGTCGCCCAGACCCAGACAGCTCTGGGAGCAAGCCTTGGGGCCGCCCTGCAACATAGCAGCCGCCGCACAGGTGCCAATGCCCTTGTACTCAAAACGCTGTTTGCAGACACCGGGCTTGCCCTGGCATCCCACTACAGCTTTCAGCTGAACGGCCTCTTCTGCGGTGGTGCCCATAACCTGAGCCACCTGAGCAGAACAGCTCTGACCGCCGGGAACACACTTGTTCACCGGAGCGCCGCTTTCCACAATGGCTTTTGCATAGTCTGCACAGCCAGCATAGCCACAGGCGCCACAGTTTGCGCCGGGCAGGCACTGCTGTACCTCCTCGATGCGGGGGTCTTCCTCCACCGCCATAAACTTAGCGGCCAGAACCAGAATCACCGCACCCAGAAAGCCAATGACTGTTACAACAGCAATCGCAATTCCAATCGTCATAGTTTTGGCCTCCTTTTACACAGTGCCAAAGATGTTTTCAATCATGCCCGCAAAACCGCCAAAGCTCAAGGCAGTGGCAGAAGCGGCCACCAAAGTGATGGGCAGTCCCTCAAAACACTTGGGGGGCTGGGCATCCTCCAGACGTTTGCGAACGCCGGAGAAGATAACCATAGCCAGCAGGAAGCCTACACCTGCACCCACGGCGCAAACGATGGACTCCACAAAGTTGTAACCGCTGTCAATGTTCAGCACGGTTACACCCAGCACAGCACAGTTGGTGGTAATCAAGGGCAGGTAAACACCCAGCGCCTTGTGCAAAGGGGGCATGTATTTTTTCATTGCCACCTCCACCAGCTGTACCAGCACGGCGATGATTAAGATAAATACAATGGTTTGCAGATAGCCCAAATCCCACTTCAGATTACCCTCAGCGTCCACCGGGGTAAGCAGGAAGTTCTGGATGGGCCAAGTCACAGCGGTGGCCAGGGTCATAACAAAGATAACCGCCGCACTCATACCCACTGCGGAGTTCAATTTTTTGGACACGCCCAAAAAGGGACAGATGCCCAAAAACTTTACCAGCACATAGTTATCCACCAAAATCATGGTGAAAAAGATTGCCGCCAGTTTTGCAGCCATTATTCGTCCCCTCCTTTCATGCCACAGCTACCCTTGGAAGGACAGCCTTCACAGCCGATGCTCCGGTCTACTTTCTTGCCAGTCTTTTCTTCCAGCCAGATGACCAGCGCCATCAGCACGCCAAAGGTGAAGAAGCCGCCAGCAGGGCTGGTCATAAAGGTAAAGCGGTCGATGCTTTCGGGGATAATGGTGATACCAAACCAGCTTCCCGCACCCAGAATCTCTCGGATGGAAGCCATGCAGACCAGCGCAAGGGTAAAGCCCAGTCCCATGCCAAGACCGTCCAGAGCGGAATCCAAGGGTTTGTTCTTGGAAGCAAACATCTCGGCACGGCCCAGAATGATGCAGTTTACCACTATCAGGGGCAGGAACACGCCCAGCGCCTTATCCAGCTGGGGCACAAATGCCTTAACCAGCATCTGAACCACCGAAACAAAGGTGGCAATAACAGTGATGTAAGCCGGCAGGCGAACCTTGCCGGGAATCACGTTGCGCAGCATGGAGATTACCAGGTTGGAGCAGATTAGCACAAAGGTGGCGGCAATGCCCATGCCAAGGCCGTTGAAAGCCACGGTGGTAACCGCCAGTGTGGGACAGGTTCCCAGCACCAGACGGAGCACCGGATTTTCTTTCACGAGGCCGTTGGTTACAATATTTAATTTGTTCATCAAGACCAGCCTCCTTTAATTTGCAAGTCCTGCTGCGTAGGCTTGCAAGCACTTACGCACCAATTTTTTCACGCCACGGCTGGACTCGGTGGCCCCTGCGATGGTGTCCACGCCGTCCAAATCCGCTTCCTGGGCAAGGCCCACATACTGGCTCAGATAGTCACTGCCAGCCGCCTTGTCGCCAATGCCAGCAGTCTGGCCGGAAGCGTCCACCCACACGCCGGTGGTCTTGCCGCTGGCATCAAAACCAACCGCCACCACCAGAGGGGATTTTTCGTATTCATAGCCCTTGCCCTCTGCAAACAGCACGGCAGTTCCGTCCTCTGCCTTCCATGCCTGCTGTAAGCCTTCCGGAGCGTCAATCTGGCTCAGGGTTACACCAGGAGCCAGCAGTTCCAGCACCTCTTCCTGGCTCAAAGCCTGGGTCTGGGTGGTGGGTGCGCTGGTTGCCTCGCTGGAGGAACTGCTTTCCTCGCTGGTGGTACTGGTGGATTCAGCAGACTCCTCTTCCTGTGCCAAAGCGGCCTCGCTGTCCGGCACCAAAGCCACAAATGCCCTGATTGCCTTACGCACCGCTTTCTTCACGCCACGGGTGGACTGGGTTGCACCTGCGATGGTGTCCACACCATCCAGACCCGGTTCACCCACAATGCCCGTGTACTGGTCCAGATATTCCTGGCCAGCGGCCTGGTCGCCAATGCCCGGAGTCTGACCGGAAGCATCCACCCACACACCGGTGATGCCGCCGTTGGCATCAAAGCCAACTGCCACCACCATGGGGGACTTGGCATACTCATAGCCCTTGTCCTCGGTGTAAATCACATAGCCGCCGTTGTCAGCCTGCCAAACCTGCGTTGCAGATTCCACAGGGTCAATCTGGGTCAGGGTTGCGCCGGGAGCCAGCATTGCACGGACTTCCTCTTCGGTCATGGAACTGGTGTCCACTTCCACAGTGGCCTGCTGACCCAGTGCTACCTCATTGAAGGCATTGATGGCACTGTTCACAGCGGACAGGGCAGCCTTGGAGCTGACGGTTACACCGCTGATCATGTCCACATCCCCTGCGGCAATGCTGCCACTCTTGCCCACAAAGCTCTCTGCCAGAGCCTGTGCATCCGGGTCGGTGGCATCTTCCAGCTTTTTGCCGTAACCAGCAGTCTCGCTGTTTTCCATAAACTTCACTTTCAGGACAGCGCCCTCTTCATCCAGAGCAACTACCACCGGAACATCGCCGCCAAAGCCTTTTCCAAAGCTCTGTACCACCCAGCCTGCGCCGTTGGTTGCCTTCAAAACCTTGGTTACATTGCTTGTCTCAAACTCGGTAATTTCCTCAAAGCCGTCTGCCTCGGGCAGAACTTCCAAAAAGGCGGCATTGGCCGCATTGGCTTCCTGCTGGGCAATGATGGGAGCGGTCAGCTCGTTGGTGAAGGCCAGTGCGCCACTTGCCACGATGCAGATAACCACCAGAACCACCACTGGTTTAATCATATCTTCCCAGGTGTTATGTTTCATGGTTAAGCCGCTCCTTTCTTGTATTTTTTCGCACCCAGAGGCACCTGACGGGTCAGGTCGTTGATGTAGGGCACCAGCAGATTCATAAACAGAATTGCATAGGATACACCCTCTGCCATGTTGGCAAAGTCACGGATGGCAAAGGTCAACAGACCCAGGCCGAAGCCAAAGACCATCTTGCCCTTCATGGTAAAGGGGCTGGTCACATAATCGGTTGCCATAAACACAGCACCGAACAGCAGACCGCCAGCCAGAAGCTGACGCACCAGCAGTGCACCACCGGCAGTGAGAGCCGCGGCAAAATCCATCTGCTGGGCATTCATGCCGTCCACCACGCTATGCACCAGGCTGAACACTGCATAGCTGCCCAGGTAGCACACAGGAATGGTCACCTGGATGGTGCCGGTTGCCACCAGCCATACAAAGCCCAGCAGGATGGCGATGGCGCAGGTTTCACCCATCACACCACCATGCACACCCAGCAACAAATCCATCACAGGATACTGGCTCAGCAGGGAGTTACCTTGAGCATCTGCCAGCTGCAAGGGGGTTGCGCTGGCTACCGCATCCAGGTTCTCAAATACAGACTGAGCCGCCGCAGGGTAAACCCAGGTGGTCATCCGAGCACCAAAGCCGGTGAACAGCACCATACGGCCCACCAAAGCGGGGTTTACAAAGTTATACCCGATGCCGCCAAACAGCTGTTTTACCACCACAATGGAGATAAAAGCACCCACAATGGCAATCCACAAAGGCAGACCCACCGGGAAATTCAGTGCCAGAATCAAACCAGTGACCACGGCGGACAAATCTCCCACCGGGTTCACCTTTTTCATCAGGCGGGTATACAGGTATTCAAACCCTACGCAGGCCGCCACGGTCACACCAATCAACAGCAGGGCACGCAGGCCAAAAATCCAGGCACTTGCCACCACGCTGGGCAGCAATGCCACCACCACATTGCCCATCAACTTACGGGTGGAGGAATGATCCACCATATGGGGCGAGGCGGTTACAATCAAACGGTTTTCCATTTAATGTTGTCCCTCCTTCTGGGCAAATTGCTTTGCCAGACTCATCACCTGGGTCACAGGACGCTTTGCGGGGCAGACATAGCTGCAACTGCCACACACCATGCACAAATCCACCCGAAGCTCTTTCAGCAGCTGGGTGTTTTTGCTGTTAAATGCACCTGCAATGGATACAGGGGTCAGACCCATGGGGCAAGCCTCGATGCACCGTCCGCAACGGATGCAGGGGCCCATATCCGGCTTGTTGGCCGCTTTTTCGCTCAAAGCCAGCAGGCCGTTGGTCTGCTTAATCACCGGGGCTTCCAAGCTGGCCATGGCAACGCCCATCATGGGGCCACCGCTCAGCAGTTTTGCCACCGGCTGCTGAGTATCCAGACCGCAGAACTGCAAAACCTCAATGGCGGGAGTACCCACAATCACTTCCACGTTCTGGGGCTTTTGCACCAGGTCGCCAGCCACGGTTACACGCTTAGTCATCAGGGGCTTGCCGGTTTGCAGATAGCCACCCAGAACCGAAATAGTGGTCACGTTCATCACCACCACACCCACATCGGCAGGCAGGCCGCCCTGGGGTACTTCCAGTCCGGTGAGGGACTCCACCAGAATCTTCTCCGCACCCTGGGGGTAACGGCTGGGCAGAACCTTCACGCTGGTATTGCTGCAACGGGTGGCAAGCTGTTTCAGCACCTGAATGCAGGCGGGCTTGTTGTCCTCCACGCCAATGATGCAACGGGAGATACCCATATGCTTCATAACAGCCTGAATACCGGCGCAGATGGTGTCACCATGCTCCAGAATTTCACGGGTATCCGAAGTGAGATAAGGCTCACACTCTGCCGCATTCACCAGCAGGGTGTTTACGTTCTTTGCGCTCTCCAGCTTTGCGGCAGTGGGGAAGCCTGCTCCGCCCAGACCCACAAGGCCGGAATTGCGCACTGCCTGGATGAAATCCTCCCGGCTTTGCACCACAGGGGCGGTAAACTCCACCTGAGTTTGCTGTCCATCGGGAATAATCACCACCGCAGGCACACGGGTTCCGTTCATCAATGTATAGCGTTCCACACCGCTTACAGTGCCAGATACACCAGAGTAAATGGGTGCGCTTACCGCACCTTCTGCCTGACCTACCAGGCTACCCACCTGTACTGTGTCACCTTTTTTTACCACAGGAGTGCAAGCCGCACCAATGTGCTGCTGCATGGGCAGTACAATTTTGCTGGGCAAGGGCATACGCACCGTTGCCTGGTCCGCTGTTGTTTTCTCGTGTGGGACCTTCGCGCCAAGGGCCGCACGCTTTAATTTCTTCAACATGAGTCGAACCTTCCTCCATTCTTCACTATCAAACATTCTTTTTGTTGGCACAAGCCTTAAAAAAGGACAGTTATTATTCCATTTTAGATGGTTTTTAGCATCAAGTCAACCTATATACCAATCCTTGGGATAAATGTTGTAAAATTTTATATAGCCCCAGGGATAAACCCTTATTTTACTAGGGTTTATCCCCGATTTTTCGGACTATATTTTTTGGCCAAACCGTGGTATAATAAGAATATGATTTTAAACGGTTTATCCATCGGCACAAAGGGAGGTTATTATTATGAAAACTATCATCAAATGTTTCACGCTTATGGCAGTCATCGCCGGCGCCGTTGCAGGTGTTCTATACCTACTTCAGGAGCATAGTTCCACCTATGTGCCGGTATACGACACCGAGGATACCTTGTTCTAATTCAAACTAGCATTACACCCGCCCTTTTCTGGGGCGGGTGTTTTATTCTTATAACCGAATTATTCAATCTTCTTTTTAATTATTTCTTGGACAGCCCAAAGGCCGCCCGAAGTGCCATATTACCGTCATCCCGTGCCGGGGGTGTGCTACCAGTGCCAGCGGCATATAACGGAGGATTTACCCGGAAGAGATACTCATGCTCCTTAGCACACGCATCCAGCGCAGATGCAATGTCCCGCTCCGCATCCTTGCTCTGGCGCAACGCATCCATATCCAGCACCGCCCTTACCGCCTTTGCGTTGCGACCTCCCGCTTTGGCAATCTCCGCATCCAGCGTGGCATCAAACCGGATAGCCTCCACCTTGGCCTGTGCCTCCTGCTCGACCTGGGCAGCCTTAGCCTGCCACTCCGTTGCCGTCTGGACTGCGGTGTCGTAGTCCGACTTGGACACATATGCCTTGCCGATTTTGTCCGCCACCCGGCTACCGATTTCATCCGTATAGCCATCTGCCAGAATTTCCTTTAACCAATCCATTCTTCTTTTCTTGTCTCCTTTCTTGCATATTAAAAGGCCCACCGCCCTTTTAGGGGCGATGAGCCTTTCGTTATTTTGTTAATTACCCAGTCAGTAGTTTCTAAATGGGCAAGTCTTACAGAGTTCTTTCCAATTCTGCTTTTCTCGAAACCGTATAGGAATAGATTCCTCCCGAATGCTTTGATTTTCCATGCAGTCAATCGGATCAATCCAATCGTCTACAAGCGGACACTTCACACTCATAGCAACGCCGCTGTCATCTGGTATGTATTCAACATTCCCCAAGAAGGCCATTCTTTCCCATCTCCTCTACCAAAGCTTTGATATAATCATCAAATTCACTTTTAGTGTACGCAGTGCGAATTTCATTTTTAGCAAGGTTAACGTAAACAGCACCCTCAGCCCCAATATATCGTTCGAATTGTCCATTCCATACAGTAACGGAAATCCCCGCTTCTCGTATGTATTGTTTTGCCTGCGCTACACTGACGTTGTGAACACGTTCCTTGTTGATATGCGCATCATCAAATGAAAGTGACTCTACATCAATCTGCCTAGGTTTGAGATGAATCTGTGCCGCCTTGGGCAAGTTTCCTGCTGTTCGAAGGTTTTCTATTAGTATATCACGTTCATGTATTTTTGTATAGTCTCTCACCCATGCACTTGCTTTGCCTGCCTGTTTACGTCCCCAGCCTGCTATGGTCAGCCTCTCGGCTCGGCTCTTAAACCCCATAGCCCGATTATACCGGGTGTACTCTTGGTTAAGCCGGGTGAGCTTTATCTGGTCGATAAGCAACTGCTCTTTATCTCCCGCCGCCTCGCTCATCAGTGTCCGCCGCTTTTGTTTGCGAATGGCCCGCTCTATGCGGTTTTGGTACTGGGTTGCCTGATATCCGGTCATATGTCGGTCTTCATAGGTTGACCCTTTTGCATTTTCATCCTTAAAATCTTGCAACTCCTGCTCCGTGTACTGAGGACTGCTTACACCCAGTAAGATAGGCATTGCCACATGACCACAGTTTAGGGTGCCAATCGGACGCTTTAAAGTGGCATTTAGCGGTCGATTTTGTTCGTTTATTTGTTAGTTTATGACGCTTTTCCAGGTATTTTTAGCACAAATAGAGTTATCTTCAAGATAAAGCAAAAAGCCCACAAACGGCTCTACAAGGCCATTTATGGGCTTTTCTTTGGAGCTGGTGGACGGACTCGAACCCCCGACCTGCTGATTACAAATCAGCTGCACTACCAACTGTGCTACACCAGCACGGTGTACACGGCATCCGCCGGACATTTCCTACTGATTATAACACATCCTGCAAACAAGAGCAAGTCTTATTGCAAAATTTTACTCCTTATCTCCTGCTTTTTGCTGAGCAATGCACTGTTCCAGCCGGCACAAATCCTCCAGCGTCAACTGCTCGGGGCGCACGGTGGGACTCAACCCCGCCTGCTGGAGTGCCGCAAGCACCAAATCCTTGGAGATTCCAAGGCCACTGCTGATGGAATTGGCGGCAGTCTTTCTTCTCTGGCTGAACGCCGCCCGCACCAGGGCAAAATAGGCTTTTTCATCCCGTGGCTGAACCGCAGGCTCCTTGCGCACCTGCAACTGAATTACCGCGCTTGTCACCTTGGGCGGCGGGAAAAAGCTGCCTGGCTGAACAGTAAACAGCAGTTGCGGCTGGGAATAATAGGCCACCGCATAGCTGATGGCACCTGCTTCCCGGGTGGCGGGAGCGGCACAAATCCGGCTGGCGGCCTCCTTTTGCACCATGACGGTGATATGTTCAATGGGCAGTTTTTCCTCCAACAACCGCATCAGAATGGGGCTGGTGATGTAATAGGGCAGGTTTGCACAGACTGCCACACGCAGACCCGCAAATTTTTCCGCAATCAAGGCTTGCAGGTCAACTTTCAGTACATCCTGCATCACCAGTTCGATGTTGTCAAACTCCGCCAGTGTTTCGCTGAGCAAAGCGGGCAGACGCTGATCCACCTCGATGGCAACCACCTTTTTGGCACGCTGAGCCAGTTCCTTGGTCAAAACACCAATTCCTGGGCCAATTTCAATTACACCAAATTCCTCGTTGATGCCGGCGGCTTCCACGATTTTGGGACAGATGCCCGGGTTTACAATAAAGTTCTGTCCAAACCCCTTGGACAACGCAAAATTGTGCCGCTGGCACAAATCACGAATGGTGGAAATATCGGTAAGATTCGGCATAAATTCCGCCTTTCTGTTTTTTCATAAAGCGACGCCCTGCGCAGTAAGATGCAGAGCGTCGCCGACAAGTTTTATTCTGTTATTCCTGCGCCGCAGGTTCGCTCTCGTTCAGAGTAGACTGTTCCCCGGCAGGAGCATCTTCACCTTCCGCAGGAGCATCTTCACCTTCCGCAGGAGCACCTTCTCCCTCGGTGAAGCCAGCCTCCCCTTCAGCGGGAGTAGCTTCCCCTTCTCCAGAGGTAGCTTCACTGGTTGCAGGTGCGTCCCCGCCCTCAGCGGGGGTGGATTCCGACTGCACGCCGGAGGTGGTCACACCCGCCATGGTTTTGGCCACACCCAGTGCCTTCTGCACCTGGGTATCCTTGTCCACGCCCAGCAGAACATTGTCGCTTCCGTCTGCTTTTGCAGCAGCTTCCACGTCCACGGTCAGGCCGGTTCCATCAAAGGTGGTTCCGTCCGGCAGAACCAACATGGCGGTAGTAAAGACAATGGCGCTTCCGTCGCTCATGCGGTGAGGCTCTGCCTGGATGGTTCCCTTGCCACGGGTGGTGGTTCCCACAAGCTGTGCCCCGCCTATCTGGCGCAGGCTGTAGGCAAACAGCTCTGCACTGCTGGCGGTATTCTGGTTCACCAGCACCACCATGGGACGGTCCATGGCATTGTCATCGCTGGAGCCCAGCAGGGTTTTCTGTCCTTCCTTGTCCTGAGCAAAGGCGATGGTTCCTTCCGGCACCAGCATATCAATGGAATTGATTGCCACTTCCAGCAGACCACCCTCATTGTCCCGCAGGTCAAACACATAGGCTTTTGCTCCACGCTGATACAAATCATCCACTGCACGGCTCAACTGTCCCTGGGTGGTGCTGTCAAAGCGGAGAATCTTCACATAGCCATAGCTGTCCTCCAGCATCTGGTACTCCACGCTGGGGATGCTGTACTTACTCCGGTTCAAGGTGAAATCCGAGGTAGTACCATCCAACGCCATGTAGGTGATGGTAACGGAAGTACCTGCTTCTCCCCGCAGACGAGCGGTTACGTTGGCGGCGGTAAGACCTTTTACTTCCGCACCGTCAATGGCAGTGATAAAGCCGCCCACTTCCAGACCCAAATCCGAAGCAGGGCTTGCCTCGTACACCTTGGTAATCCGGGCGTAGCCAGAGGAATCCTTCACCACTTCCACACCAATGCCCAGCAGCTTGCCGTTCTGGATGTCCACCAATTCCGCATACTGCTTTGCGCTGTAATAGCTGGAATAGGCATCCCCAATGCCCATCATGTAGCCATGGCCAATCATGTCGTTCAGGGTAGCATCCTGAATATCGCCATAGTAGTTGGCACGTACATACTTGTCAATTTCCGCCAGCTTGCTGTACATGGTTTCCTTCTCCTTAATGGAGGGAATGGTGCTGTCAAACACCTGACGGGCTAAAATCATGGTGACAGAAAAGGTCACCGTCATGGCAATGATGGCGATGGTCAAGGCCATGCTAATGGAAATTTTTTTATTCATACCTTCCTTGCATCCTCCCTATCAGTGGCTGACCGACACTGTTAAAACCCAAATACAATCTGCATCAGCAAGCCGCTGAACATGGTAAGACCCATCAGAACGGCAATCGCCAAGCTAATCACACGCACCACGGGCTTGTGCTTTTCGTTGTTCATACAGTGTCTCCTTTTCCTGGGGTATCCATCGCCCCGTTAAAAACTGATATAATTGCGGGGATTTTGCCGTACACCGTTGATGCGTACCTCAAAATGCAGGTGGTTGCCAGTGGAGCGTCCAGTGGAGCCCACATAGCCAATTACATCCCCTTTTTTCACCTGCTGTCCCACTGTGGCGGCAATGCTGCTCATGTGAGCATACAGGGTGGTTACTCCGTCCCCGTTGTCCACCATCACCACATTTCCATAGGTCCAGTGGCCTGTGGTGGAGGAAATACGTCCGTCGTGGGCGGCATAGATGGGGGTTCCCCCCGCCGCGGCAATGTCCATTCCCTTGTGTCCGGTCATGATTACACCGTTCACATTCTGGGTAGCACCAAACTCGGTGGTAACCTGACCAGCAACCGGCAAAGGCCAGCAGAATCCCTCTGCGGATTGGCCGCTTCCCTGGGAGGACTGGCTCTGTACCCATTGCTCATACTGCTTTTCTGCCTCCTCAGCCGCCTTTTGCTGCTCTGCCACCACCTTAGCCTGAGCAGTGGCCAAAGCCTGCTGCTCGCTGATGGTTTCATTCTGCTGTTGGATGCTCTGGGCATACTCATTTTTCTTGGCTTCCAGGTCACTGTAAGCCTGTTCCAGGTCAGCTTTGTCCTGTTCCAGCTCCTCTTTCTGCTCCTCCAGACGCTGTTTTTCCTCGTTCATGGACTGGAGCACATCTGTGTCCTGCTGGCTGATGCTCTGCAAGGTTTCGGAATAGGTCAGAAGTTCATACAGGCTGTCGGCACTGGCAATCATAGCCACCATGCCAGAGTCATGCATCATCTGCATGGCCTGTATCCGTTCACAAAAGCCCTGCCAGCGTTCATCAATCAGACCCTGCTGGTCCGCAATGGCCTGTTGCTGGATGGCAATTTCGCTGGTTTTCTGATTAATCTGGTCAATGGCATCGCTGATTTGACCTTGAATAATCGCCTGCATATTTTCCAGGCTTTTCTTTTTCTCTTCCGCCTTGGCTTGCTGGTTTTTAATCTCCTGATAAAGGGCTTTTTCCTCTTTCAGTTTCTGTTCCGCTTGTTGCCAGGCTTGTTTGTAATCGGTGGCTGCCACCGTTGTCTGACCACAGCTCAAAGCAAGGCAGACCGCCGCCACGGCGAGGGAAACCGGCCTGCGCCAGCCCTTGGGTTTGTGTTTCATCAAGATGGTAGCTCCTTTCTGATGGATGCTTTGTACCGGGATTTATACCTTCAGGTGTTTACGCACCGAGGTGGCAGTTCCCACACTGCCCAGCAAACTGCCAAACAGCAAGAAGCCGCACAGCACCATCCACCAAATCTGGTCCATGGGCAGCAGAATGCTGGTGACCATATCACTCCAAAATGCGGGGAATACCGAGGTGTTCATCAGCAACAACTGATAGCCACCCAGCACGATGCCAGCAGAGATAACCCCTGCAATCAGGCCCACCGCAATGCCTTCCACAAAGAAGGGCATCCGGATAAAGCCGTTGGTAGCACCCACATATTTCATGATATTGATTTCCTTACGACGGGCAAATACGGTCAAACGGATGGTATTACTAATCACCACCACGCTGACAAAGCCCAGCACCACAACCAGGCCCACGCTGATGCAGACCACGGCTTTATGTACGTTTACGAATACATCGGACAGCTCCACCGGGGCCAGCACGTTGTCCACCCCTTCGATAGCCTGCAACTGGGGTACAATCTGGGAAAGGGCTCCCACATCTTCCAGTACAATCCGATAGTTCACCCGCAGAGGGTTCTGGTCACCTTCCAGCACGTCCAGAAGATACGCCTTATCTCCCATGGACTGCTTCATCCGCTCCATTGCTTCCTCTTTGGAGATATATTCAATCTCCTTAATGCCGGAAATTTCCCGCAGTTTTGCGTCCAACTGTGCCAAACCCAGCTCGTCCAGCTCCTCCTGGGGATAGAGTACCAGTTCGTTCTGTCCACGCAGATACTCCATCAAGCTGTTCACGTTGGCAGTAAACAGACCTGCCACACCTGTAATAATCAGGCAGACGGTCAGAACGCCGATGCTCGCAAAGGTCATTAGCCGGTTTTTAATCAAATTTCCAAGGCCCTGTTTTGCCAGGTAGAAAAAACTGGACAACATCATACCTCTACCTCCTGCTGGTCATACTCCTGGAAGGACGCAAAGGAATTATCCTGTCCCATGATACGGGAGGAATCGTCCACCACCGTACCGTTTTCAATGGTAATCACCCGCTTGCCAAAATGGCGAGCCAGCTCATGCTCGTGGGTTACAACCACCACGGTAATACCCACGCTGTTGATGGCATTCAAAAGCTCCATCATTTCAAGGCTCAGCTCCGGGTCAATGTTACCGGTGGGTTCGTCCGCAATAATCAGTTCCGGGCTGTGTACCAAAGCACGGGCCAAGGCCACACGCTGCTGCTCGCCGCCGGACATTTCATCCGGGTATTTGTGCATCTTCTCTTTCAGACCCACCAGTTCAAACACATAGGGCACCCGCTCCCGAATCTGCTTTTCCGGGATGTTGGTCACACGCATGGCAAAGGCCACATTTTCATAGGCAGTCATGGAGGGAATCAGGCGGAAGTCCTGGAACACCACGCCCATATTCCGGCGCAGATAGGGCACCTGCCGCTCCTTCATGCGGGACAAATCCTTGCCATCCACCAGAACATGGCCGCTGGTGGCCTTTTCCTCCCGCAGAATCAGCTTCAAAAAGGTGGACTTACCCGCACCGGAGTGACCCAGGATAAAGACAAACTCCCCTTTTTGGATGTGCAAACTCACATTTTTCAAAGCGGTGTTCCCACCAGGATACACCTTTGTAACACGGTCAAATACAATCATTGGTTTCCTCTTTCGCTCTTAAACACTTAAGGCCGCAAAGCCAAAAACCACACTGGAATTTAGTACTTTGCAGGGTTTGCGCTCAGGTATTTCTTTACCATCAGAGCCACCTTAAAGACAATGGCATCGTCAAATTCACGCAGGTCCAAACCGGTCAGCTTCTTAATCTTTTCGAGGCGGTACACCAGAGTGTTACGGTGCACAAACAAGCCCCGGCTGGTTTCGGATACGTTCAGGTTGTTTTCAAAGAAGCGCTGGATGGTAAACAGGGTTTCGTTGTCCAGGCTCTCGATGCTGCCCTGCTTAAAGACCTCCCGCAGGAACATCTCACACAGGGTTGTGGGCAGCTGGTAAATCAAGCGGGCAATTCCCAGATGGTCATAGCTGATGATGGGCTGCTCGGTGTCAAACACCTTGCCCACTTCCAAAGCCACCTGAGCTTCCTTGAAGCTTGCGGCCAGCTCTTTCACCGTAAAGATGGGGGTACCAATGCCCACCACGGTACGGATGTAATGTTCACCGGCCAGGGTGTCCACAATGCTGGAAGCCAGCTTTTCCAAATCCCGGGACTGAATGCCCTTTGGAATCTCCTTCACCAGCACGGTGTCTGCCTCGCTGATGTTAAATACAAAGTCTTTTTGTTTGTCGGGGAACAAGCTGTTCACCACGTCATAGGCGGAAATATCCGTATTGGAAACCACCCGAATCAGGAAAACAACCCGGCACGCATCGGTGGGGAAGTGAAGTTCCCGTGCCTTGGCATAAATATCGCCGGGCAGGATGTTGTCCAGCACCACGTTTTTCACAAAGTTGGTTTTGTCAAAGCGTTCATCCTGCAACTTTTTAATGCTGCGCAGGCTGATGGCCACCAAACTGGCAAACTGGCTGGCGGTAGCATCCGCACCTTCCACATATACTGCATAGTCATTGTGGGCATTGGAGCTGAACTTGTGGAAACTGCATCCATTTCTTGTAAACACGTCCCCGCTCATCCGCTCTTCAACAAATCCTGGCTGATATTCGCCAATCATGTTCAAATCCGAGCAGGCCACAATCGTACCTGTTTCATCCACAACGCCTACAACACGATCAATGGCATCTCGCATCTGGCACACGATTCCTTGAAACACTCTGTTCGCCATAATTTGCTCCCCTTTTTCTCTTATACAACTGAATTTTGCCGCAAGTTGTAATTTGTGATTTTGACTAATTCTCTGGGTTTCCTGTGTATATTTTACACAACGCTCTCTACTTTTGCAACAGATTTACCAAAAATAACTCCGGGTTTATTGTGTATTTTTCAAGATCAGGGCAGGATGGATTTTTTATGGCGTCCTTTAAGTGTATGACAAAAATGTGTACAGAGTTTGAACAACCACAAAAAACCTGTATTTTCCAGCCTATTTCCTTTACATCTGACAGCTTTCCCGCAGCTGTTCCACTTCCTGAGGTGTCAAAGCCCGCCATTCCCCCGGCTGTAACCCAGTATCCAGCTCTACCGGGCCGATGGCGGTGCGGTGCAGACGGTTTACCCCTGCTCCCAGCACCCCAAACATCCGTTTAATCTGGTGGTATACCCCCTGATGGAGCACCACTTCCACCTGATGGGGGTCATCCTGCTGAATAACCAGCTGGGCTGGCTTCATGGTTTGACCGTCCGCCAGGGTTACGCCTTTTTCAAAGGCTTCCACCATCTGCTGGGTGGCAGGGGTGTCCAGTTCCACCTGGTAGGTTTTGGGCACATGGCGACGGGGGGCCAGAATCTGGTGGGCAAAGGCTCCATCGTCGGTGAGAAGCACAAAGCCGGTGCTGGTTTTGTCCAGTCGTCCTGCGGGAAATAGGTTCCGGCGGGGAAAATGAGATTTTACCAAATCCACCACCGTCACCTGACGCTTGTCGTTGCTGGCACTTACCACGCCTTCCGGCTTGTACAGCATCAGATAGACAAACTGGGTTTGGGACAGGCTCTCGCCCCCAGAAGTAATCTCATCCTTGTCTGTTACGTTGGTATCCGCCTTTTTGCACACCTGTCCATTGACCCAGATGCCACCACGCAAAATCTTGCTCCGTGCCTCGCTTCGGCTGAGCTGTAAAGCCTGTGCCACATATTTATCCAGACGCATTTTTTACTCCTTACCGGGGATTTTATCCAGCGGATTCCGTCACTGGAACCCACCCAATTACAATTACATTATAAGACATATTATACCACCTTGCCCCAAAAATTCCTACCCTGCGCCGTCATAGCTGTGATACTATTGCGAAATCTCTTAACCGGAAATCCGTTACACCAACGGGCCACAAAACCCTTGTACCAAACAAACCACTATATCAAACAAAAGCCGTCCCCCCTGCTTTTGTCGGCAAGGAGGACGGCTTGTTCCCTAATGGAATTATTCAACGGTTCCATCCAGCAGCTGCTGAACGGTAATCTTACGCATGTTGTCCTTCATGTTGTCTTCAATGTTTTCCAGACAGCTCTGCACCAGCTCCATGGGGATTTCGGGATTATCAATCTCTTCCTCACAGCTCAGCATGATGCAGTCTTCCATGCAATCCACAATATCATACAGAGTGATACGATCAGCCTTTTTGCGCAGCTTGTGACCACCCATCACACCACTACGAGCGGTAACAATGCCAGCCTTCTTCAGACGGCTCAGTACACGGGGCACCACATTTTCCGGCACCTGGGTAGCTGCGGCAATCTTGCCAGCCTGCACATACTCGGTGTGTTGTGCCAGGAACAGCACGCAACGAATTCCATAATCAGTTTCCAGTCGTAAACGCATAATCAAACTCTCCCTTTTGCTCTTTTTTCCTCCAGCGTTTTCCAAAGCTAAGCCGGAGATTGACGGTTTCTGTCCTTCCAAAAGGCGAACAGAGTTCTATCATAGCATCCTAAAAATGTGAAATGAAAAATCCCCGTGTTGGCAGTCACGCAAGAAACCGCCGTACAGGGTCGAACGTCAAAGGCTTGTTGGGTATTGCTAGGGTAAAAAACATTAACAACCAATTAGGTTATTATGTACAGTATAATATCTGTTGTCTTCATGATACTGATTCCACACCTGTTTTGTCAATACGTTTTTTAAAGATTCTCACGATTTTCACAATTTCTACAAATTCGGTATAGGAAAAACCGAAAGATTACTCATTTTCATTAAAAAACCAGTGTGATTTTATTCCTCATGGATAGGATTACCCTTTTAAGGTAGAATAAAACCGTAAAAATTTCCCAATTTCTGTAAACTTTTTTAAAAGCACATCCCCAAAACCCCATAAAAAATAAGTGGCAATGGGGATGTACCAGTTTCTTTTACTTTTTGTCGAACATATCCTTCAAGTGTTTGAAGAACCCTTTTCGCTGTTCGTAATTTTCGTCCTTTAAGGTGTTTTCAAAGTTTTGCAAGGCCTCACGCTGGGCACGGTTGAGCTTTTTGGGAATCTCCACGTTCACCCGCACATACTGGTCGCCACGGCCACGGCCTCCCACATAGGGAATACCCTTGCCCCGCATCCGGAACACGGTGCCGCTCTGGGTGCCTTCCGGCACGGTGTATTCCACCTTGCCGTCCACCGTGGGCACAACCACAGAAGCACCCAGTACAGCCTGGCTGTAAGTGATGGGCACAGTCACCCATACATCATAGTGGTCCCGCTCGAACACCGCATCCGGGCGCACGGACACAATCACAATCACATCGCCAGCAGGGCCGCCGTTTACACCGGCGTCACCCTGACCCCGCAGTGCTATGCTCTGGTCATCGTTGATACCCGCAGGAATCTTGACCTCCAGCGTCTTACGGCTGGACACCTTGCCACTGCCGTGACAGTGGGCACAGGGGGTCTTCACAATCTTGCCCTTACCTCCACAGCGGGAACAGGGCTGGCGCTGCTGCATGACCATGCCACCCATGCGGATGTTCTTGGTTACCTGACCTGTACCGTTACAGTCCGGACAGGTTTCCGGGGCGCTGCCTTTTGCCGCACCACTGCCACCACATTCTGTACAGGTATCCTGCTTGTTGATGGTAATGGTCTTGGTGCAGCCATGTACTGCTTCCATAAAGCTCAGGGTTACACCCACACGCACGTCGCCGCCCTTACGGGGTGCATTGGGGTTGGCTCTTGCGCCGCCGAAGCCGCCACCAAATCCACCACCGAACAAATCACCGAAGATATCGCCCAGGTCCACACCGCCGAAGCCGCCGCCAAAGCCACCAAATCCGCCATTAAAGCCGCCTGCGCCACCACCAGCGCCATAGTTGGGGTCCACACCAGCAAATCCAAACTGGTCGTATCTGGCTCGTTTTTCCTTGTCACTGAGCACCTCGTAGGCCTCATTTACTTCTTTAAAGCTGGCTTCTGCCGCTTTGTCCCCCGGGTTCAAATCCGGGTGGTATTTTTTGGCCTGCTTGCGATAAGCGGCCTTTAATTCGCTGTCACTGGCGTTTTTTGCAACACCCAGGACCTCGTAATAATCCCGTTTTTCTGCCATAAATTCGGTCACCTCACGCCCGCAAGGCGGGTTTTTAGATAGAATTCACAAAGGGCCGCCCCAGCAGCCGGCAGCTTTTGCCAGGGCAACCCCCAGTGAAGCACCGTAAGCCGGGACGGCTTTTGATTGGATAATTAAACCTCTTTGAAGTCAGCGTCGATTACGCCGTCATCGCCGGGAGTGCCAGCGGCAGGGCCTTCCTGAGGCTGCTCAGCCTGAGCCTGCTTATACAGCTCCTCGCTGATGGCATAGAAAGCCTTCTGCACCTCGTCCTGCTTTGCCTTGATGGCCTCGGTGTCGTTGCCTTTCAGCACTTCCTTCAGCTCGTTCAGCTTGGACTCTACTTCAGCCTTCTTGCCAGCATCCACCTTGTCGCCCAGCTCGCCCAGAGTCTTTTCGGTCTGGAATACCAGCTGCTCGGCATTGTTGCGGGTGTCTACCTCTTCACGCTTTTTCTTGTCCTGCTCTGCGAACTGCTCAGCCTCGCGAACAGCCTTGTCGATGTCCTCTTTGCTCATGTTGGTGGAAGCAGTGATGGTGATGCTCTGCTCCTTGCCGCTGCCCAAATCCTTGGCGCTTACATGCACGATGCCGTTGGCGTCGATGTCAAAGGTAACCTCAATCTGGGGTACACCACGGGGAGCAGCAGGGATGCCGTCCAGCTTGAACATACCCAGGCTCTTGTTGTCCGCAGCCATCTCACGCTCACCCTGGAGCACGTTTACCTCAACGCTGGGCTGGTTGTCCACAGCGGTGGAGAAAATCTGGCTCTTCTTGGCGGGGATGGTGGTGTTGCGCTCGATAATCTTGGTGCATACACCGCCCAGAGTCTCGATGCCCAGGCTCAGAGGAGTAACGTCCAGCAGCAGGATGCCGCCTACTTCCTTGTTCAGAACACCGCCCTGGATTGCAGCACCGATGGCCACGCACTCGTCGGGGTTGATGCCCTTGAAGGGTTCACAGCCCATTTCCTTCTTAACAGCTTCCTGTACAGCGGGGATGCGGGTGGAACCGCCCACCAGCAATACCTTGCCCAGGTCGGAGGGGCGCAGGCCAGCGTCCTGCAAAGCCTTGCGGACGGGAACCATGGTGCGCTCCACCAGGTCAGCGGTCATGCTGTCAAACTGAGCACGGGTCAGGGTCATATCCAGATGCTTGGGACCGGTTGCATCAGCGGTGATGAAGGGCAGGTTGATAGCGGTAGAGGGCACGCCGCTCAGCTCAATCTTTGCCTTCTCAGCAGCCTCTTTCAGACGCTGAGCAGCCATCTTGTCACTGCGCAGGTCGATGCCGTTCTCCTTCTTGAACTCGTCTGCCATCCAGTCAATGATGCGC